>DMFR01000368.1:8168-19941 GCA_003450125.1 Prolixibacteraceae bacterium
AAGGAAAAACGCGCAGCCGAGTTAGTGGTGGCCAACAAAGAACTGGCCTTTCAAAACGAAGTAAAGGAAAAACGTGCAGCCGAGTTAGTGGTGGCCAACAAAGAATTGGACTTTCAAAACAATGAGAAAGAAAAACGTGCCGCTGAGCTAATCATTGCGG
Source organism: Prolixibacteraceae bacterium (assembly GCA_003450125.1). Taxonomy (GTDB): domain Bacteria; phylum Bacteroidota; class Bacteroidia; order Bacteroidales; family Prolixibacteraceae; genus Aquipluma. Next base: position 8,329 of record DMFR01000368.1, read on the forward strand.
ATAAAGAACTGGTGTATCAAATTAGGGAAAAAGAAAAAAGCGAAATTGCAAATGTAGAATTGGAAGCAATCGGCGATTCGTTAAAGTTGGCCTCTCAATATTCGCTTAGCCTGATTGAGGCAAGCCGTGATCCATTGATTACAATCAATACCGAAGGGAAGATCACCGATATGAACGAGGCAACAGTAAATATCACCGGACTGACACGTCAAAAACTAACGGGCTCCTACTTTCTGGATTATTTTACTGAACCGCAAAAAGCGCGTGAAGTTTATCAGGAAGTTTTTGCAAAAGGATCTGTAGCTGATTCTCCGCTTACATTGCGACATAAAGATGGCAAACTAACCGATGTATTATTTAACGGATCGGTTTATAAAGATGACCGTGGAAATGTATTGGGAGTGGTGATTGTAGCACGAGACGTGACCGATCAGAAAAAAATAGCCACGGAATTGATAGAAGCCAAGATGTTTGCTGAAATGGCTACCAGTATTGCTGAAATAGCTAAAAATAAGGCAGAAAAATCAGCCATCATGGCTGAGAATGCGGTCAAAGCCAAACAGCAATTTTTGTCGAACATGAGCCATGAAATCCGTACTCCTATGAATGCGATTATCGGGTTTACCAAAGTGGTACTCAAAACAGATTTGACAGCCAAGCAAAAAGAATATTTAACAGCCATTAAAATGAGCGGCGATGCATTAATCGTGCTTATTAACGACATACTCGACCTGGCAAAGGTAGATGCCGGGAAAATGACCTTTGAACAAATCCCTTTCCAATTATCCCTTTCCATCTCTGCCATGCTTCATTTATTTGAAACAAAGATCCAGGAAAGGAATCTGAAGCTGGTAATTCACTATGACAAGAACATTCCCCAGGTATTGGTGGGCGACCCGGTACGTTTACACCAGATCATATTAAACCTGGTGAGCAATGCAGTCAAGTTCACCACAAAGGGGAAAATTACAGTAAGTGTAAATTTACTGGCTGAAGACAACGATAAAGTAACCGTTGAATTTGCGGTTATCGATACAGGGATTGGCATTCAGGAAAGTAAAATAGCGACCATTTTCGAGAACTTCCAGCAAGCCACCAGCGGTACCTCAAGATTATATGGGGGAACTGGGTTGGGCCTTGCCATCGTAAAACAATTGGTGCAGTCGCAGGGTGGAACCATTCACGTAAAAAGTCTGGTCAATGAAGGCTCTACCTTTAGTTTTACTCTTAGTTTCAAAAAAACAAAGGCAGATGCTGAACCAGAAACAGTAACAGTGGAACAGGATGATGAAATAAAAGGCCTTAAAGTATTGGTCGTTGAAGACATTGCCCTCAATCAGTTACTGATGAAAACGTTATTGGATGATTTCGGATTTGAATCTGATATTGCAGCCAATGGCAAAATAGCCATCGAGAAACTAAAATACAATACCTATGATATCATTTTGATGGACTTGCAGATGCCTGAAATGAACGGCTTTGAAGCCACTGAATACATTCGCAGTACCCTGAACCTGACCATCCCCATCATTGCATTAACGGCCGATGTCACGACCGTTGACCTGGCAAAATGCACTGCTGTAGGGATGAATGATTACCTGGCCAAGCCCGTTGATGAAAGATTGTTGTACAGCAAGATAGTGAGCTTCGTCAAAAAAAGTATAGTAGTCAGTGAAAAATTAATAGAAGCAGATGAGAGCTATGGCAATAAGCCTTTAAGATGCATTGACCTGGACTATTTAACCCACCGAACAAAATCGAACCCGGCATTGATGTTGCAAATGATTTCACTTTACCTGGAACAGACTCCGCCTTTAGTTAGCGCCATGAAACAGGGATTTCAGGAAAAAGACTGGCATTCCTTGTATTCGGCAGTCCATAAAATGATCCCTTCATTTTCTATCATGGGCATGAGCGTGGATTTTGAAAACATGGCTAAGCAGATACAGGAATATGCAACTACCCAAAAACAATCGGATGGCATCTATGACATGGTATTACAGCTTGAAAATATATTGGAACAATCGTGTAATGAATTGGAAATAGAATACAATACAATGAAAAACGCTGTGAATTAATTACGATTCAGGCAATACACAGCAAGAACCTGGTTCCCGCTAAAACTAAAATAAACAAGTTAAAACTAATGGAAAACAAAAACAAAATAAAACTCTTTTTGGTCGATGACGATGCCGTATTTCTAAAGTTATTAGAAATTGAATTCCTTGAACATGGCGATTTTGATATTGAAACCTACTCTACTGGAGAGTTATGTATGAAAAATATCTCAAATGGCCCTGATGTAGTTATTCTTGATTATCATCTCGATGGCATTGACCGGGACGCGATGAACGGAATTGACACCCTGGATCAGATAAAAGCATTTAATCCCGAAATTCCCGTTATAATGCTCTCTTCCCAGGATAGAATCGACGTGGCCATCAATTGTATGCATCACAAAGCAACCGACTATGTAGTGAAAAGCGAAACGGCCTTTATGCGACTTCAAAAAATCATTGATGCCATCTTCGAACTTCGCAAAATGACAAAACAACTCAACTGGTATATGGACAGGATGTAATTTAGCCTAGCATTCGGGCAATTGGCTCCATGGAATGATGTAAAATATCCGATAGAAGATTTACAGAAATGTTTTTATGAAAATTTATCAGAGACGACCTATTCAAAAATCAATTTTGAATAGGTCGTCTTATTTCAATTTAAGGTGATCCGACAAGCCAAAGACAAATGTGTCATTTTAGGAATTCCTTTCCAACAAACATCCCAAACGTAAAATAATTTTACTATTTGCCTAAGTATGCTGGTCAATCAGTGAATTATGTAAGTAATTTGTAGAATATTATAACTTCTTGGAGTAGGTTGTTTCAATCTTTGTTGCAAGATCATTTACAAAAACTTACAACATGAAAAGTAATTTTATTTTTAGAAAACTAGAGAATCCTCAAGAGCCAACGCGGAGGAGAAATTCCAGGTTATTCAATCCAGCGTGGCTAATGATGGTACTATTTGGACTTACCATGTGGCAATGTCAAAAGGACGACTATAAAGGTGAAACGAAGGGCGTTTGCCCTGAAGTAGTTTCCACGGTCCCTGCTCGCGATGCTATTAATGTAATAGCCAACAAGCCCATTACAGCGACTTTCAATGAGACGATGAACGCCTCAACGATCACCTCGGCCAACTTTCAGTTGACACAGGGTACCAATTCCATTACAGGAATGAAACAGGCAGCCGTAGCTATTCAAGGAGTTGTTTCTCCATTAACGGGCGAAACAGCTACTTATACGTTCACCCCTGCAACTCCGCTTGCACCATTCACCCTTTATACGGGAACGATTAAAAAAGGAGTGAAAGATCCGATGAACAATATGCTTCAGGAAGATTACACATGGAGTTTCACCACTCAACCATTGGTCAGCTTGTCTGCAAATCCATTGGTTGGAGGAACGATCAGCGGAGGCGGACTATTTAATGTAGGCACCACGGTAACCGCAACTGTAGCTGCCAACCCAGGCTATGTATTTGCCAACTGGACGGAAGCAGGAGTAGTTGTATCAACCAGTGCTCTATACCCATTTGAATTAACAAGCAACAGAACATTGGTAGCCAACTTTGTTGCGCAATACAATGTAGCAATTTCTTCGCTTCCATTGTTAGGCGGAACGACCACCGGTGCAGGAGCCTATAATGCAGGCACTTCAGTAACAATAACTGCCACACCAGGTGTTGGATATACATTTACCAACTGGACTGAAGGGACAACAGTTGTATCAGCGCTTAATACTTATACATTCCCAATTGGCGCTAACAGAGTACTGGTGGCTAATTTTGGCATTAACATGTACATGTTAAATCTAATTTACACCAATGGAACAGTTGCAAAATCACCCAATCAGACGACATTCAGTCATGGAACTTCGGTTCTGCTTACTGCAACACCCGCTGTAGGTTATACATTTACTTCATGGAGCGGTGATGCTACAGGCAATACCAACCCATTAACAATTGTGATGAATTCTGAAAAAACCATTACCGCCAACTTTACGGCCTCACAAGTTTCATTGTCACTTTCATCGCTTCCATTGTTAGGCGGAACAACAACCGGCGCTGGCTCCTTCAATCTGGGGGTTACGGCAACAGCAAAAGCAACAGCCAATATTGGATATACTTTCACCAACTGGACAGAAGGAGCAAACATCGTTTCGACACTTGCTAATTATCCATTTACCATTACAACGAACAGAACCTTGGTAGCCAACTTTACTGCAGCCGTTGCACAATTCACCGTAGGGCTGACATCCAACCCATTATTGGGTGGAACGACAACAGGCAGCGGATCATTTAACTCTGGTTCATCAGTAACTGTAGGAGCGGTAGCCAACCTTGGATATACGTTCACCAACTGGACTGAAGGCGCAAACATTGTTTCAACCAATGCGAATTACACCTTTAATATAACTGCCAACAAGAATTTGGTAGCCAACTTTGCTTCGGTTGCAGCAAAATATACAGTAGCACTGTCATCGAATCCACTATTGGGAGGAACAACTTTAGGTGGCGGATCATTTAACTCGGGTTCTTCAGTAACTATAGGAGCGGTAGCCAATCTTGGATTTACATTCACTAATTGGACAGAAGGAGCAAACATTGTTTCGACAAATGCGAATTACACTTTTAATTTAACTGCCAACAAAAATTTGACAGCTAACTTTACACCAGTTGTTGCAGGTCAGTTCCTGGTAGACATATCAGCCAATCCGTTATTCGGTGGATCCACCAATGGAGAAGGATTGTACAATTCAGGTACAATTGTAAACTTAACGGCAACACCGAATTCAGGGTTTACATTTACCAACTGGACCGAAGGCGCAAACATTGTCTCAACCAATGCGAACTATTCGTTTACAATTAGCGGCAACAGGGTATTCGTCGCAAACTTTAAGGCTGACGTAATTATACCATTAGGGCCAGCTCCTGTTAATCTAGGAACAGCCGGAGACTTTACAGCCTTGACTAAATCGGGCGTTTCGACTACCGGCGTTACTTCAGTGGGAGGAAATATTGGTGTTAGTCCAGCAGCAGCATCTTCACTTACCGGATTTGGTTTGATTATGAGTACCGATGGCCAGTCTTCTCATACGCCTATTATTACAGGCAAAGCATATGCATCGGATTACGCAGCTCCAACACCTGCCAAGATGACTACCGCAGTGAGCGACATGGAAACGGCATTCACTACCGCCAATAACTTGGTAGTACCTGCTCCAATTGTAGGTCTTTACGCTGGTGATATCAGTGGTAGGACTTTGGTTGCAGGTCTCTATAAATGGAGTTCTGGCGTTTTAATAACCAATGCTGGTGTTACCTTAAGCGGTGGCCCAAATGATGTATGGATATTCCAGATTGCACAGAATCTGACAGTAGATAATAGCGCAATCGTTACCTTAATAGGCGGTGCACAAGCCAAGAACATCTTTTGGGTTGTAACTGGACAGGCAACATTAGGAACAAACACTGATTTCAGTGGAATTATCCTCAGCAAAACATTGATTTCTCTAAACACCGGCGCTAGGGTTACTGGTAGGTTATTGGCACAGACAGCCGTTACTTTAAATGCAAGTACAGTAGTCGAACCATAAGATTAAAAACAGGTAGAAACCCACATGGTTGTAAAAAGAAATGAAATCGGATTTCATTCATGTGGGTTTTATTTTAACCTTAAAAAATTTCAAAATAAAATTTATACAAAATCATATGATACGAAAATTATTTATCCCATTAATGATGTTGGTGTTTTTTGCCACCACATCTCAAGCACAAGACTCCCCCTTACAAAGGCCTCAGCCCAAGTTCTGGTTCGGACTATCAGGTGCTGCCAGCTTCAACTTTTATTCCGGAACCACACAAAGGCTCAACGCACAGGTCTACGCACCAACGGCATTGCATGATGGTTTTGGAATCCGTCCTTATTTTTCTGGCTTTATGGAATATCGCCCAAATCCTGTATTTGGTTTAATGTTCCACCTGGGTTATGAAGACCGTGGCGGTAAGTTCGATGAAAAAATTGCTCCCTGCAACTGTCCTGAAGACTTGACAGCAAATGTGAGTTACCTTACCATGGAGCCAAGTATCCGTATTGCCCCATTTGCCAATGCTTTCTATGTATTTGCAGGAGCTGTTTTCAGTGACAATTACCGTAAAGAATTTACCTATACCCAAGAGCAACAGCCCGACCGGTCAGGCGATTTCAGTGATTGGAGAAAATGGAAAATTGGAGCTCAAATTGGAGCCGGTTATGATATTCCACTTTCAAAAGTGAGTAACCTGAACCAGTTTGCCCTTTCACCTTTCATTTCCTACCGACCTTTTCTTGGAGAGCGTCCCCGCAATATCGAAAGCCTGGCTATGCAGACTGTGCGCGTAGGCCTTGCCATTAAATTCGGAAAAGCAAAAAAAGCCGAAGCTGTAGAGGTACTCCCTGTAGCTATTGTTGAGGTTCCAATGGTTGAACCTGATGTAACATTTAATGTAACCTCTCCAACGAATATTCATATAGAACGCAAAGTAAGAGAGACTTTCCCCTTGCGTAACTACATATTCTTCGATTTAGGATCAACCGAAATTCCAAGCCGTTATGTATTGCTACGCAAAGACCAGGTAAAAGACTTTAAGGAAGACCAAATTGAAGTTCTTGCCCCGCTGGTACAATCAGATCGTCCAAAACGTGAGATGACTGTTTATTACAATGTATTGAACATCCTTGGTGACCGTATGGGAAAAAATCCAAGATCAACGATCGTGTTGGTTGGATCATCTATGGAAGGTCCAAAAGATGGCAAGTTAATGGCAGAATCAGTTAAAACCTATTTGGTTGATGTTTTTGCTATTAATCCTTCAAGGATCAGTACCGAAGGCAATAGGAAACCTAAAATCCCATCAGAACAACCAGGCGGTAAGCTCGACCTTGTTCTGCTTCGTGAAGGTGACCGAAGAGTATCAGTTGAGAGTAAATCTCCAGAGTTACTCATGGAATTTAGGACCGGTCCGGATGCCCCATTAAAGCCAGTTGAATTCACTACCATTCAGGAAGCGCCTATTGACAGTTATGTAACATTCAATGTGAAGGGATCCAAAGAGGCCTTCACGTCATGGTCATTGGAAATTGCTGATGAACAAGGTAAAATTCAAACCTTTGGACCTTATACACAAGACGAAGCAAGTATTCCTGGAAAAACCATCCTGGGAGATCGTCCGGTTGGAGATTACAAGGTGACTATGATTGGTCAAACCAAAAGCGGCAAGGTGATTAAAAAAGAAAATAAAGTGCACATGGTACTTTGGACTCCGACAGTCACCGAAGAAGGTATGAGATTCAGTGTACTTTATGAATTCAATGATTCGAAATCCATCGCTCTTTACAGGAAGTATCTTACCGAAGTGGTAGCACCAAAGATTCCACAAGGCGGAAGAGTGATCATTCATGGCTATACCGATATCATTGGAGGCGAAGAACATAACAAGGAATTATCACTGGCCAGGGCAAACGATGTAAAGGGTATTCTTGAAGCTGCTTTGAACAAATCTGGGAATCAGAATGTACAGTTTGAAGTTTTGGGATTTGGTGAAGATGAATCAGTATCACCATTTGCTAACAAGCTACCGGAACAACGTTTTTACAATAGAACTGTAATTATAGATATTGTTCCCAATAAATAGGATCAAATAACGAGAGAACTCTCTTTTTCCGATAAGGAAAAACATTCAGACCGCCTTAAATGGAATATTTTAAGGCGGTCTTTTTTGTGTTCTTATTTCACCTACGCTATCTAACTATCAACACATTAAGCAAAGCACAAAAGTTCCAAATCCGCGAATGCGTGAATGATATAACATATTTCCGAAATTGTGTAACATACTGAAAGCCGATTACAATGACCTTTGAATGTAAAATCATCCATGTCTCATTTAAATTTAAAAACATGAAAAAGATTATTTTAGCAATTGTCGCTGCTACTTTCATGCTTCAAATGAGTAGCGCACAGGAAGAACCAATGGATTTACGCGATAAAGTAACCTTTGGAGTCAAAGCGGGAGTAAATTTAGCGAACGTGTATGATAGGAAAGGCCAGGATTTCAATAACGATGCAAAATTTGGATTGGCAACTGGTGCATTTTTATCAATTCCTTTTAGTACATATGTAGGTGTTCAACCGGAGGTACTATACTCGCAAAAAGGATTTAAATCAACGGGTTTATTAGGTGATTTCACTCGTACTACCAACTGGCTTGATGTGCCGATGTATCTTGCTGTGAAACCTAGTCCTACGATCACTCTCTTGGCAGGTCCTCAATATTCTTACCTGTTAAAAGGCAAGTATGATTTCAAGAGTGCGCTTGGCTCCGGTGGATTTAATAACGACGATCCACGCAAAAGCATGTGGTGTGTGGCTGGGGGCGTTGATCTCAACCTTGACAATATCGTAATCAGCGGAAGAGCAGGTTGGGACCTACAAGAAAACAACAAAAATGGAACCACAACAACACCCCGCTACAAAAATGTATGGATACAGGCAACATTCGGGTTCAGATTCTAAAAACCCATCAACGTAAAAAAGAATCATTAAAGTCATCTATTATTTTAAACAATTAAAACAAACGAAAATGGAAAACAGAAATGTCACAGGTAAAGTAATCGGAGGAATTCTGATTGGTACTGTTGTAGGTGCTGCACTTGGAATCTTATTTGCACCTATGGATGGAACGAAAACTCGCAATAAAATTGCAACAGGGGCAAAAGATCTGGCAGACGATCTGGTAAAAAAAATGAAATCGACCACAGACAAGGTGAAGGGTAAAGCTGAAGAAATGGGAGACATGGCCGAAGAAAAAATGACCAACATGAAAAACAATGTTGGACAGAGACAGAATTTCTAAGCTTTCTCTCAATTTTAAAAGAGACAGACAACCGATGAGTCTTGTCTAAAGGCTCGTCGGTTGCCCTTTTTATTCATCGTAAATCAAAATCAAACACTTGCTAAAATCATAATCCAATGCCAGATCAAGGAAAAATAGAAGAACTCACCGATAGTCTAAAAGGCTACTTAAACACGAATATCGAATTAATCAAACACCAGGCTATTGAACGTACAACGGTCATTGTGGCCGATTTGGTGAGCAATGTTTTGGTAGGGCTACTGTTCCTATTCTTTGTATTCTTTATTAGCCTGTGGGCTTGTTTTTACCTCTCTACCCTTCTTGGGAATAATTATACAGGCATTGCAATTGTTGCAGGATTTTATTTGCTGATGGGTCTTATCCTTTATATGGTTCGTAAAAAACTGGTTATAAAACCTCTTCGCAACAAAATTATACACAATATATTTCAAAAAGACTCAAAGTAAGGACAACCCAAAAACGCAAGAAAATGGAAAATCAAGAAATCTCCAGTTATCCGGAACTGGTACTGCATATCATGCATCTGAAACAAGAAAAATTCAGACAAGAGGAGGAAATAAAATATACCATCAGGGAACTTATCTTTCTGCTCAATCCCGTATCCATGCTAAAGAAAGGAATTCGAGAGATCGCTATGGACAGTGAAGCGAAGTTTGATTTGGCCAAAGTAAGTATGGATTTAGCAATTACAATGTTAATCAATGGGCTCATGCGCAATACAGGGGGCCTTAAAGGCCTTCTTGGCAAACTACTTATTGGAAAATTTTCTTCTTCGTTCCTTTATAACAACATATCGAAAGTCGTTGCAGGAATCCGAAATCGAATTCGTCCGACACCCCATGAAATTCACCAGCAATGAGAAATATCTATGAAAAATAGAATGTTACTTTCATGTCAAAAATATATTTGATGCTTACCTCTCGAGGTATATTCTCTTTTACATCATTAAAAGATACAAAATATTGGATTTTATTGTTCGACTGCACATCTATAAATGAATGCTTATGTCATTAGATCGAAATTAATGTATTTAAACTACATAAGTCAAATAAAAATCAGTATCTTTCTAAACAATATGGCCATTTAAACCGTCTAAAATAAGTACTGCAGGATGGGATTTGGTTTTTATATCCTAACTATCAGGTTGGGTTTTTACAGATTATTTTTTTTACAAAACAAAATGAAGAAGTTAAATACTGTACCAAAAATAAAGAATTATGCCACCGGGCAATCCATCCGGCTGAGCGAAAAAACAATGGAGAAAAGGGAGGAAGTAAATACCTTCCTTTCAGGATTGGGAGATGTATCTTTATTCATCAAACAAATATTTAAGGAAACATTTACCCGTCGTTTTGAATTCAAGGAGTTTTTACGCCAGTGCTATGAAATAGGAAATAAATCACTGCCACTAATAATCGTAACTGGCGCCATCATGGGTATCGTATTTACGATTCAATCGCGTCCTTCGCTGGCTAAATTCGGAGCAGAAACAATGCTTCCGGGAATGGTGGCTGTATCTATTATCCGTGAAATCGGACCCATTATTACCGCTTTAATATGTGCCGGGAAAATCGGTTCAGGGATGGGCGCCGAATTAGGCTCAATGAAAGTTACGGAACAGATAGACGCCATGGAGGTTTCAGCCACCAATCCAATGAAATACCTTGTAGTTACACGCGTAATTGCGGCAACGCTGATGTTACCCATCCTGGTTTTGTTTGCTGATGCCTTCGGAATAGCCGGAAGCTGGATAGGGGCAAATATAAAAGGAGACGTAAATATTGTATTGTATTTCTACCAGGCATTCGCGGCCCTGGATTGGATGGATTTCTTTCCTGCACTGATAAAAACATTTTTCTTTGGAGCCGTTATTGGAGTTACTGGCTGCTACAAAGGATATACCGCAGGAAGGGGTACCGAAAGTGTGGGAATTGCAGCCAATTCAGCAGTGGTTATCTCCTCGCTTCTGGTCATTATTGTTGATATGATTGCGGTACAAATAACCGATATGCTTCTATGATGAATATACAAACAACTAGACAGGAGGATATTTCAACTGTGAAATCATCTTTAAAACCGATGATAGAGATTCGTAATTTGAGAAAAGCATTTGGGACTCAGCAAGTATTAACCAATGTTTCCCTAAAACTTTATGAAGGTGAAAACCTTGTTGTGCTGGGTAAATCAGGATCTGGAAAGTCAGTACTGATCAAATGCATGGTGGGTTTATTAAATCCTGACGGAGGAACAATTAATGTGCTTGGCAATGATGTGGGATCATTGACGATGAACCAACTGGATGAGCTGAGAAAAAAAGTAGGTTTTCTTTTTCAGAGTAGCGCCTTGTATGATTCGATGACAGTCAAACAGAATCTGGAATTCCCCTTGAGAAGGATTAAGCAGCAAATGAAAGAACAGGAAATCGATGACAAAATACACGAAGTACTCGAAAATGTAGGACTTTTGGATTCTTTGCATAAGATGCCCTCTCAACTGTCAGGTGGAATGCGCAAACGAATCAGTCTTGCCCGTACCATCATTGTCGATCCACTGATTATGCTTTACGATGAACCAACTACAGGACTTGATCCTGTCACTTCTGATGAAATCAGCGCACTCATCAATGAGGTCCAGAAA
>DMFR01000368.1:20147-21034 GCA_003450125.1 Prolixibacteraceae bacterium
AAAAAATATAAAACTTCTTCCCTCATTATCACCCATGATATTGAATGTGCGCGAGCCACGGCAGATAGGATCATCATGCTCAAGGACGGAGAAGTTTACACAGAAGGAAAAATTGAAGATTTTAATCAATCGACTGACCCATTAATTAAATCATTCTTTAAATAAAAAAATATGGAAACGCATTCACCACAATTCAAAGTAAGATTAGGACTATTTGTTGCCGGAGGATTTTTAATTTTCGCCTTAGCCATATTCCTGATAGGAAGACAGAAAAATTTATTCAATCCTACATTTCATATCAGTACTACCTTCCACAATGTCAGCGGAATGCAGGTGGGAAATAATATCCGCTTTTCGGGAATCAACGTAGGAACAGTTGATAATATTAATATCATAAATGATTCTACCGTTAAGGTTGAAATGATCATTCAGAAATCTGTACAACCCTTTATTAAAGTAGATTGCCAGGCCGCTATCGGTTCGGAAGGGATTATTGGTGATCGTATATTGATGATTACCCAGGGGACTTCTGATGCTCCATCGGCCAAAGATGGAGATGTCCTTCCTTCCACTGAACCTGTTGAAATGGATGCGATCATGAAAAGCCTAAGTGTTACAGCTCAAAATGCTGAAGTGGTGACAGATCAGCTGGCAGAAATCATGCTTACCATCAACCAGGGAGAAGGAACGCTTGGAAGGCTTATACAAGATACCACCATCGCTGAGAACATTAATAAAACCATTATAAACCTCAAACAGAGCAGTAAAGGATTGGATCAAAACATGGAAGCAGCCAAAAGCAATTTTCTCTTAAGAGGTTTCTTTAAAAAGAAACAAAGGGAAGCAGAGAAAAAAGCAAAAGAAAAACAGGCCCAGGAGCAACAGAA
>DMFR01000368.1:21176-25792 GCA_003450125.1 Prolixibacteraceae bacterium
CAACAGAAAAAATAAGGGACTTTGAATCTTTCAATTGCGTTTTATTCGTAACTTTAAGGTTATTCGTGGAATTCGTTCAAATTCGTGTAATTCGTATATTCAATGAAAATAGCCATCCTCTCACCCATTGCATGGCGAACGCCGCCCAGACATTATGGCCCCTGGGAAAGGGTGGTCTCTCTGCTAACAGAGGGGCTTGTTGCTGAAGGAGTCGATGTGACGCTTTTTGCCACCAGCGATTCGCTTACATCGGCTAAACTTCGGAGTGTGTGCCCGACTCCTTATGAAGAAGACAAGGAATTGGATGCAAAGGTCTGGGAATCTCTGCATATTTCTGAATTGATGGAACATGCCCATGAATTTGACCTGATCCATAATAATTATGACTTTTTACCACTAACGTATAGCGGACTGATAAAAACCCCGTTATTAACAACAATACACGGATTTTCTTCACCCAAAATCTTGCCTGTTTACAAGAAATACAATAAAAAAACACACTACGTTTCCATCAGTGATGCGGACAGAAATCGTGAACTTAATTATATCAGGACAGTGTACCATGGCATTGATATTGAAAATTTCACCTTACGCAAAGAACCGGGCAGCTACTTGCTTTATTTTGGAAGAATCCATCGGGATAAAGGTACCTGGGAAGCCATACAGGTGGCTAAAATGACAAAAATGAAGCTGGTTATTGCCGGAATCATTCAGGATAGAGCGTATTATGAGCAGTATGTGCAACCCAATCTCTCCGAAGATATTACTTATATCGGATCAGTTGGTCCTGAGGAGAGGAATAGAGTGTTGGGAAACGCCTACGCATTGCTGCACCCGATCAATTTTAATGAGCCTTTTGGTTTAAGCATTGTTGAAGCCATGGCTTGTGGAACACCTGTCCTTGCATTTAATAAAGGCTCAATGCCTGAAATTATTCAGGAAGGAATCAATGGGTTTATCGTATCTGGCATTGAGGAAATGGCTGCAAAAATAAAATCCGGAATGAATATCTCGCGTGAAGCCTGTCGGGCAACCGTTGAATCCAGGTTCACACGGCAGAAGATGGTTAGGGAATATATAGAGGTCTATAAAGAAATACTTTCGCAAAAAAATAGCTATTAATTCTTGCAATGGCGCAAACGCTAGCTGATATTTCCGACAATCCGACACTGATCTAACATGTGTCAAATGTGTCTATGTTTTTAAAATTATTTACATTTAAATGCTCCCATCAATCTAGATTTAACACAAAGGAGAGTGATGATAAACACATGATTAATAGACATATATGATACATAGTATGATCTTTTTATGTATTACATGTGTCTATGTGTTTAAAATTATACATAGTTGAAAAGGGTAAGTGTCGGATTGTCGGATTGAATTGTAGGGCTTTGGAATCTATGTCTGTCGATAAGTTTATATCAAACTCACTTTAGATAGTTCAGTATACTGTATGATCATTCTCTTATCTTTGTATTCAGATATCAAAATCTCCAGAGATGAAGAGTTTTACAACCCGGTCTTTAAATGTTCCCTTTCCCCGGAAAGATCCACACAATGCATTGGCAATGCCTGTCTATGAATCGGTGGCTTTTGAATTTGCTTCTGCAGAAGATATTGCAGCCAACTTCCGTGGAGAATTACCTGCGCATACCTATTCGCGTACCAGTAATCCAACGGTTGAATACTTCGAGGCCAAGATAAAAGCCCTCACCGGTGCCCACCAGGTGCTGGCCTTGTCTTCTGGAATGGCTGCCATTTCAGCGGCCATGATGGCTATCTGCAAACAGGGCGACAACATCATTTCAGGCAATCACCTGTTTGGTCATACCCTTGCCCTGTTCGAACAAAGCCTTTCGGCCTATGGACTGGAAACCCGTTTTGTGGATACGACAAAAACGGAATTAATAGAACCGCTCATTGACAAAAATACCCGTGCTATCTATTTCGAAACAGTAACCAACCCTCAGCTTGAAATCGCCAACATCAGCCGTCTGTCTGAAATCGCCAATAAACACGGCATCTTGCTGATTGCAGACAGTACCATTACCCCTCCTTCCGTTTTTAGTTCAAAATCGTTGGGTATACACGTTGAGGTCATGTCAACCACTAAATTTATTTCAGGAGGCGCTACCGCAGTTGGAGGTATTATCATCGACAATGGATTGTACGACTGGAACCTCAACCCGAACTGCCAGCCCATAACTGCAAAATTTGGCAAAGATGCCTTTGTGGCCCGTCTGCGTAAAAACTATTACCGGAACCTGGGAATGCCAATGACCGCCCATTCAGCCAATTACATGATTGCCGGGCTTGATATTCTTGAACTGCGCGTTGAACGCTGTTACCAGAATTGCATGAAACTGGGGGAATACTTTCAGCAAAATCCCAGCATAAAAAGGGTTGACTATCCCGGCCTGAAAGATTCACCATTCTTTGATTTGGCTGTCAAGCAATTCAATGGGGTTCCGGGTACAGTCATGACTTTTGACCTCGAAAGCCAGGCGGCCTGTTACCATTTTATGAACCGGCTGAAGCTTATCCGAAGGGCAACCAACCTGAATGACAATAAATCGCTGATCATTCATCCCTATTCAACCATTTATACCGAATTCCCGGAAGTCATGCGTGATACAATGGGAATCCGTCCAACAATGATGCGCCTTTCCGTAGGAATTGAAGGCGCTGAAGATCTGATTGCTGATATGGAGCACGCGCTGAGAGAAGATTAGATTTACTAAACCTACAACTAACCAACTATGAGCAAAGCATTTACAATTTCAATAATCACATTAATCGTTTTTATTGAAATCCACATTCAAACCGTAAATGGTCAAACTTATTGCAACCCACTGAACCTTAGTTATCGGTTCAGCCTGGATCAGCCCTCGCGGCGTGAAGCTGCCGATCCTACCATTGTACTTTATAAGGATAATTATTACCTGTTCGCTTCAAAGGCAGGTGGATATTGGCATTCAACGGACTTAACTGACTGGAAACTGGTAACTGCCCCTACCTTGCCGCTGGAAAACTATGCTCCAACGGCTGTTGTCATCGGCGACTGGCTCTATTTTTTCACCTCTCTCAGCAAAACCATCTACCGTTCCAACGATCCTGAAAATGGAAAGTGGGAAGTATATAACAGCTCCTTTCCCCTGTCCATGGTAAGCGATCTTGCTGTTTTTGCTGATACGGATGGACGGGTTTATTGCTTCTATGGCTGTACCAACAATGAAGGGTTTATGGCCCGTGAGTTGGATGTAAACAATAAATTGAATCCCAAAGGAGTGCCGATGGTTTGTATTCTAAAAAATTCTTCCGGACAAGGCTGGACAAGACCCGTAGATAAAAATAAAAAGACATTTACACCCGGTGTTGAAGGTTCATGGATGAATAAATACAATGGAAAATACTATTATCAATTTGCAGAGCCGGATACCGAATTCAAAAATTATGGGGATGTAGTCTTTGTTTCCGATAAGCTGTTTGGACCCTATACGTATGCTGAAAACAATCCCTTTTCATCCAAACCAAAAGGCTTTATCTGCGGGGCCAATAAGGGATCAACTTTTGCCGATAAGTATGGTAACTGGTGGCATGTTGCCACCATGACCGCTTCTGAAAAACAGATGGATGAACCCAGATTGGGTTTATTTCCCACTACCTTCGACAATGAGGGGAATATGGTCACAACCACTGACTTTGGGGATTACCCAATTATTATACCCAATCACAAATACACCGATATTAGTGAACTTAATCCGAGATGGTCATTGCTCTCCTACGATAAAACAGCAGAAGCTTCTTCTAGCCTGGCGACCAATCCAACTGATTTTGCCTTTGATGAAAATATAGGAACCTACTGGAGCGCTAAAACGGGAAACCAGGATGAATGGTTAAGCGTCGATTTAGGATCATTGTGCATGATCAATGCCATCCAGGTAAATTTTGCAGAGAATAAGACCATTCTTCTTGGTCGTGAAGGTGTTCATGGGCAGCAATACCGGATTGACTATTCGGCAGATAATAAGAACTGGACAACGTTAATCGATAAAACAGCCAACACGAACGATCTTACCCATCCCTATGAAGTGATGAGTACTCCTGTTCAAGCCCGTTATGTGAAAATTATCAACTACTGTGTGACAGACGGCACCTTTGCCATTTCGGGATTGCGGGTCTTTGGATTTGGAACTAGCCCTATGCCAACGGTCGTTAATTCATTTTTCCCGGAAAGAGATCGCAATGATCCCAGGAAGATTAAATTGACCTGGTGGGGAAAGCCGTCCTATACCACAGGGTTTAATATCCGCTATGGTACCCAGAAAGATAAACTGTACCACAACTACCAGGTGTATAAAAATACCCCGGTCACTTTTCAGGGTCTTGATAAGAACAAAACCTACTGGTTCGAAATCGATGCATTTGGTGAAAATGGCATTACCCCAAGCACTCCTCACTCTTCTCATTAAAAAGTGATTGGATGGCCTGAAATTGATGTTTTCAGCGGGGTTGAATGGTGAACTGAATAATAAATAGTATCTTTAATAATCTGTAGAACCTAACTAAAATATGAAAAAAGCATTTGCAATTATAGGAATGACATTAACCGG
>DMFR01000368.1:25901-26505 GCA_003450125.1 Prolixibacteraceae bacterium
CAGACCTACTGCAATCCCATGAACCTGAGCTATCGGTTTTGCCTGGACCAGCCATCAAGGCGTGAAGCAGCCGATCCAACGATGGTGCTGTACAAGGACAACTACTACCTTTTCGCTTCAAAATCAGGCGGATACTGGCATTCAACAGACCTCCTGGTATGGGACCTGGTAACAACCCCTACCCTGCCGCTTGAAAATTATGCCCCAACGGCAGTTGTCATTGGCGACTGGCTTTATTTCCTTGTCTCTGATAGCCATACCATCTTCCGCTCCAACGATCCGGCCCATGGCAAGTGGGAAGTGTACAACAGTTCATTTCCTTCGTCAATAACCGATCCTGCCTTGTTTGCCGATACCGACGGCAGGGTTTATTACTATTATGGTTGTTCAAATAACAGGCCGTTGGAAGGGGTTGAACTGGATGTCAACAATAAATTGAATCCCATCGGAAAGCCTGTAGAGTGCATTAAAGGGAATCCCCTGGTACATGGTTGGGAACAGCCTGGGGATTATAATGAAAAAACAGTTAGTCCTTGGATTGAAGGTTCTTGGATGAATAAATACAATGGTAAATATTATTTCCAATATGCAGGACCGGGCACTG
>DMFR01000368.1:26618-28076 GCA_003450125.1 Prolixibacteraceae bacterium
ATGAATAAATACAATGGAAAATATTATTACCAATATGCAGGACCGGGCACTGAATTTAAAAGTTATGGCGACGGGGTGTATGTTTCTGACAGTCCTTTAGGCCCTTTTACCTATGCTTCGAACAACCCTTTTTCTGCAAAACCTGCAGGATTTATCTGCGGAGCAGGTCATGGATCAACTTTTGCAGATAGATATGGTAACTGGTGGCATATTGCAACGATGACCATTTCCGTAAAGCATGCCTTTGAACGAAGGCTGGGATTGTTCCCTGTTGGTTTCGACAAAGATGGTACAATGTTTTCCTACGATGAATTTGGCGATTACCCGCTCATTATGCCCAACCACAAGTATACTGATGTGACTGAGCTCAATCCTGGATGGTCGTTGCTATCTTACCACAAAAAGGCTGAAGCATCTTCTTTTCTGAATAAAAACCCAGTTGAATATGCCTTTGATGAGGATATACGGACCTACTGGAGCGCTCAAACTGGAAATAAGGATGAATGGTTGAGTGTCGATTTGGGCTCACTTTGTACGGTCAATGCAATCCAGGTTAATTTTGCAGAGAACAATACCCAGCTATTGGGTCGTGACAAGGTACTTTCACACCAGTATCGTGTTGAATATTCCATTGACAAATTGATCTGGAAAATAGCAAGCGATAAAACCACCAACACGGAAGATCTGACCCATCAGTATGTTGTAATGAGCACACCGGCAAAGGCACGGTATATCAAAGTTACCAATGTTCGTGTACCGGATGGCACTTTCGCCATTTCAGGGCTTCGGGTCTTTGGATCTGGGACAGGGCTTAAACCAACAAAAGTGGCTTCATTTAATGCTTTAAGGGATTCAAAAGATCCGCGATCCATCACCCTTTCATGGGCAAAGCAGGCACATGCAACCGGTTACAATATCCGGTATGGTAGTGAAAAAGGTAAACTATACCATAGCTACCAGGTGAATGATGCGACTTCAGTAACCCTTCGCAGCCTCGATAAAGACCAGGATTACTGGTTCGAAATTGATGCCTTTGGTGAAAATGGAGTTACACCCGGTGATGCTAAAATGTCTCAATAAGCGCTCTGCTTTTATTATTCCATCGCAATTGGGGGATTTGGGAAACAAGCTTTTCTCAAATCCCCCAATTGCTATAACCTCCTCAAGGCCCCACGAAATCAGCTCATTGCAATAGAACACATTAATCCGCCCAAAGGGTATCCCTCATTTATTTTCTCCTATCGCCATATTTTCCGCCACCAGCCCTGGCTGGAAGGGTTATTTCTCAGATCTTGGGAATGTTGACTTCGGAAATAGCCGATAGCTCACCTGCTCTATGGCCTGATGATACAGTTGGAGGCGGCCTGTCATTACTTATAGTTATTCGATAGTTATTCGAAAGTTGTTCGAAAGTAGTTCGAAGATTCTTCGAATGCACTCGAACTACCTTCGAACTAC
>DMFR01000368.1:28200-30633 GCA_003450125.1 Prolixibacteraceae bacterium
CTTCGAATAACCTTCGAATAACCTTCGAATAACTATAAGCCAAATCATCCCGGGTTTCAATATGAAACCCATGGCAGGGATACATGATATTGAGGTCAAAAAGGTATCCGGAAAAGCAGTCCTGGTTTTCATTCTGCACGTCAAGAGGGAAGAACTTTATGCAAAGTCTACGTGCTGGAAATGTAAAAAAAACTTATTACGAAGTTAATGGATGGCAATTTTCTACTCGTTCATCAGATTAAAAGTATGACAGGCCACTACACCGGCAGTTTCTGTTCGAAGGCGGCTATCACCCAGGCTTACCGGATGAAAACCTGCATCAATAGCCATTTTAATCTCTTCGGGAGAAAAATCCCCTTCGGGACCAATTAAGATCAGGTAATTCTGATTCGGGAGAATCATTTTTTTCAGCAGATCGCGGTGCTGTTCATCACAATGGGCAATAAACTTCTGCCCCTCGAAAGGCCGGGAGATAAAATCACTGAATTTAGTAAGTGGATCCAATTGAGGCAGATAAGCTTTCAGCGACTGTTTCATGGCTGACACCATCACCTTTTCCAGCCGATCTGTCTTGATGTCCTTTCGCTCCGAGAACCGGCAAAGTATAGGGGTGACATGGTCAACGCCGATTTCTGTGGTCTTCTCTAAAAACCATTCAATGCGTTCAATGTTCTTAGTGGGTGCAATGGCCACATGAACATGGAAACTGCGCAGACCAAATTCCAATTGGGATTTGATCACCTTTACCGCGCAGCGTTTGGGATTTGGATCTACGATTTGGGCAGTAAAAAAACCACCCCACCCATCTACAAGGATAATTTCATCGCCTTGTTCCAATCTCAATACCCTAACACAATGTTTGGATTCAGTTTCATCTAAAGTGTAGTGGGTGCCCGTGATATCGGGAGTATAGAAGATATGCATAAATCATTGAAATTATGTAAGGTTATTTTCTAAATCCATCATCTGGTGCAAAATCCTCATCTCCTCTACTGTAGTATCTTCAGCTCTTCTGTAAAATATAATGTGTGATTTAACTTGTGATGTCCTATAACCGGGTTTTATGTATTTCTAACAAAATTACCAAAAGTTGGTAATCCATGCAAATATAAGTTAAGTTTTTCATTCCGATTCAAAGTCTCTGACTCTATATTAGCGGATATTTGCTATTTGGCTTCCATCCCTCTTGGGACATATTGAAAGGCTACTTTTCCTCCACGCGCTGCAACTTCTTTCCAGCTATCAACCTGAAAATCGATACCCACAGTGGAGCAGGTCGGCATATCGGAATTAAAATGCTTTACCAAGTTATAAACCAGGTAATAAACTGCCGGGTTGTGTCCTACTATAAAAACGGTTTGAACATCTTGAGATAATTCCTGAATCACTTCAATAAAATCCTGTGTGGTAGCTCCCTCATAAAAAGCGATTTCCTGACGAATATATTTAAGATCATATCCAAGATTTCTACAGAAAACAGAGGCAGTATGCATGGTCCTCACAGCAGGGCTGACCATGACCAAATCAGGAATAATTTCTGCTTCTTTTAGTCGTGAACTAATCTTTTCTGCATCAAGCACACCCCGGTCGGTAAGATCTCGGTGGAAATCATCATCATACCCGAATGGAACTGACTTGGCATGTCGGACAATTACTACACGTTTCATAATGATTCAAATTTTAATCAATATTACAAAATAACAAGGAACTAATTGCAATAGTTCATTGATTAGATACAAATCGAATTTTTCCATTGAACGGGAAATTTTATATCAAAGTTAAGCCTTCCAGACGGAAATAATTGATTAAATTAATCGTAAAATTGTACCATGAAACGAATCGGCCTATTATCAGACACCCACTCCACGTTGAGTACACGGGTTTTGAAATTCTTTGAACCAGTGGATGAAATATGGCATGCGGGCGATATTGGCAATGCGGAAATAGCCGATCAACTTTCATCCCTGAAGCTTTTGCGGGCTGTTTACGGCAACATCGATGACCATGTTGTCCGTCGCATGTTTCCAGTCGATCAACGCTTCTTTTGCGAAGAAGTGGATGTTTTAATGACCCACATCGGAGGTTATCCCGGCAAGTATGAACAACGCGTTAGAATGATATTGGAGAATAAGCCGCCCAAACTATTCATTTCAGGCCATTCACATATTCTGAAAGTCATTTACGACCCCAAATACCATCTGCTGCATATTAACCCCGGAGCCAGCGGAAACAGAGGCATTCACCAGGTTTGTACTGCCGTCAGGTTTGTCATCGACCGCAAGGAGATCAAAGATCTGGAAGTACTGGAATTTGAACGCAGTGCCTTCCAGGAGTGATGAGTTGAATTTGAGAAAATGAGAATGTGAGAAGCCTATTTTCTCATTTTCTCACATTCTCATTTTCTCATTTTCTCCATGCTCCATGCTCCATGCT
>DMFR01000368.1:30725-30949 GCA_003450125.1 Prolixibacteraceae bacterium
GCTCCATGCTCCATGCTCCATGCACATGCTAAATTTTCTTTCTTCTTCCTTTAATGAAACCAAAAGGTTGCGCATACGTACAATCAGAAAACAAAAGGTTGCATTAATGGATTTTACCCATGAGACGAGATGTTTTTCAAGCCATCGCAGACCCTACCAGAAGAGCAATTCTGTTACTCATTGCCACACAGGCCATGACACCGAATGCCTTGGCGGATCAGTTT
>DMFR01000368.1:31026-31774 GCA_003450125.1 Prolixibacteraceae bacterium
GTTTGGTACTACCCGGCAAGCGGTATCGAAACACATTAAAATCCTGGCTGAGTGTCAATTATTGAGACAAGAAAAGATCGGTAGAGAGATTTACTATCATTTTGACGCAACAAAAATGGTAGAAATTGAAAAATGGTTAGAACAATTCAAAAAACATTGGGAAAATCGTTTCGATCAACTTGAACATGTATTGATTAACTTAAATTCAAACGAAAAATGAAAACTAAAACAAGTCTTTTAATGGATTTTTCTGTGGACAAGGAAAATAGAAAAATCACCGTAAAGAGAGAATTTGCAGCACCCCTCTCACAAGTATGGGCTGCATGGACAGAGAGTGAATTGCTTGACCAGTGGTGGGCTCCAAAACCATGGAAGGCACAAACCAAAATAATGGATTTTAGAGAGGGAGGATATTGGCTCTATGCCATGATGGGCCCAGACGGATCCAACCAATGGTCACGTGCAGATTTTAGATCAATCAACTTATTGAGAAGTTTTTCAGCTCAAGATGCATTTTGTGATGAGAATGGCAACATTGATCATACTTTTCCCAGATCTTTCTGGATCAATCAATTTAGTGAATCAACAGACTCAACATTGGTATCTGTTGAAATCAAATATGATGAAGTTGCTGATTTAGAGAAGTATCTGAAAATGGGCTTTAAAGAAGGATTTACTGCTGCATTGGAAAATTTGGATGAATTGCTAAGCTAAACTTGGAACAGTAATGGTTGGATGGTTAAATGGT
>DMFR01000368.1:31784-32180 GCA_003450125.1 Prolixibacteraceae bacterium
TTTAACCATCCAACCATCCAACCTTTTGCCCCTCCTGGCTGTTTAATTCTGCAAAATCTTATTTGATGTCCAAATTTTTTTTTATATTTATATTATTCGCAATGACACAGACAACAAGTTCAGGACAAAAAGAAACCGCCACCTTTGGTGGGGGATGTTTTTGGTGTACCGAGGCCATCTTCAAGGGTCTGAAAGGGGTTGAATCTGTTGAATCAGGCTATTCAGGAGGTAAATTGAAGAATCCCACCTACCGGGAAGTATGTACGGGCGAAACGGGCCATGCTGAGGTGATTCAGATCACTTTCGATCCTGCGATAATCAGCTACGGAGAGTTATTGGAAGTCTTCTGGAAAACCCATGATTCAACTACGCTCAACCGCCAAGGAGCTGATGTAG
>DMFR01000368.1:32290-38479 GCA_003450125.1 Prolixibacteraceae bacterium
GATGTAGGGACTCAATACCGATCAGTTGTTTTTTATCACTCCCCGGAACAAAAGGAAACTGCCGAGCAATACAAATCTGAGCTGAACAAGGAAAATGTATTCAAAAAACCAATAGTTACTGAAATTACACCTTTCGAGCAATTTTACAAGGCCGAGAATTACCACCAGGATTATTACGACAACAATGCCTCCCAAGGCTATTGCCAGATCGTGATTGTCCCCAAACTGGAGAAGTTGAGAAAAGTATTCCAGGATAAACTAAAATAAGGGGCTTGGAGCACCGAACAGCACACAACCTGAAACGTTAAACTTTTTTAAAATAAGTAATTCAATCCTATATAGAATCCTGAAGTTCCATCTTGAGTATCAGCTGCCATGCCATAGTCGAAAGCAATGATGAAATTTTCGTTCATGGCCACACGTAAGCCTCCGCCATAGGAATAATGCATTTTCTCAGCGCCCCATTTGAAATAATCAGGTTGAGGGATAGAACTTACAGGGGCAATTTTACTTTCTACATCAACTGTTTTGGTCACTTTCCCGAAGTCGGTGAAAGCATTCAATCCAAGATAAAAGTGATTGTTAGTCCAGTCAAAATGTACAAATTTCCATCTCAACTCCGCATTTCCATAAACGATTCCATCACCTTCTATCCTGTTTCGGCGAATACCACGTAAGGTTTTTGCACCTCCCAGTCCTTCTGTTGCCCCATCTACGGTCAACACGGAATTGATCATCTGTGAACGATCATAAAAAGGTACATTTCCCGACAACGTTGTTTCATAGCCAAGGCGATAGGCAAACGACAAATCTTTGGGAATCAATGTAAAATATTGGCGATGAATAATACCAAATCGGGAAAAGGAGCTTTCTGAACCCAGTATCTTTGGAGAAGCTTCAAATATAACCTCAGTCGCCATTCCTTTCATCGGGTTAGGGCGGTTGTCGCGGGTATCCCAAATCAGGCCTGCTTTAAAAGTAGGAACAAAACCACCATCTGCCTCCTCTGCACTGATGATTCCCCACTGCTGGTATTTTTCATACAACCCCGGTTCTTGAGTTGTTAAGGGAAGTTTATCCCCCTCGCTTTTCCCTTTGTTGAGCTTATCGATATTAACCGAACCCACTTTAAAGTTTAGAAGTTTTATGCCTGCAACCCAACGGAACCGTTGTTCCAGTATACTTCCCTGAAGATCCAACTTCATTCGAAGCAATTTACGGTCATATTTATAAAACATGCGGGTTTTGTAATCATTATCCGTCTTATCGATCCATTCAGGATGAATGAATGATTCATAGCCGTTGAAACCATAGAAGTCGTAAGCCTGGTCGGTGAGGTAGGAAAGATCAAAAGATGTTTCAATTCCCTTGATCAGCTGATCGGAATTGTAATTGAAACTATAAAATCCACTCCCCTTGGTATACCTCGAAACTTCGAAATACAGGGAATGATCATACCTTGGATAACGTGAACCATTGCCATAATCAAACAGGTTGATCAAAGCTCCATATTGGAAGCCCAAATCGGAATCGAAGGCTATGGCAGGCAAGGCACCAAAGTTCCAGTTCTTCTTGATCTCAGTCTCTTTCTTTTCTGCCTGTGCAAAAAGGCCCAGCGAAAGAAAAACACCTAGAAAGCATAGGTAATGTTTCATCTCTTTACGGTTTGGTTTCAATTCACTTCATTGACCATTTTGAATAGTAACCAAAGATATAAAGTTTCTGCTTGTATTTACAGCCTCGTCAGATCGTCTTTAATCACAATGGGAATAGTTCTAGCTTTTTCTAATAGGAAGATATATCGGTATCCTATATTAAAACTAATTGTTTGAAACACTTGCCGAATCGACGGTTGATGAAATCACTTTTAAAAGGGATCGTTCCCCGTTCATGTCATTCGACAATTCCCATATCATCACTCCTGAAACTTGAGCCAATGCCAGTTTGGTTTTCTTCCAAATGGTTGGTATACCGTTGTAATAAATGGTATCGCTCACCTGGTCTGTCTGCCATGCATTCGGATACTTTGTCAATAGGGTATTGTAATTGTAACTGCCCGGTGTTTTATAAAATCCGTATCCATAAAAAGGAAGTCCCAGGCAGAGGTTTTCCTTTTTCACTCCGCGAGCGATAAAGTCTTTAATCATTTTTTGCGCGTACCAATAGGGCGAATGCTGTCCGGGATTGGTTTGGTTCCAGTCCCCCGTATAATCGTAAGCCATCAGGTTAATAAAATCGAACAAGGGGAGCGCAGCGTTCTGAATATTCTCATTGCCCCATCCCACTGCAGCCGTCAACAGTTTTCCTTTGGGTTTAAGAGAATCGGCCAACTGTTTTACAAATGCACCATAATTCGAATTGATGGCAGGTCCTTCTTCATCTACATCCAATCCGTCGAGTTTGTAGGCCTTGAGGTAGACTGCAATTTTATGAATAAAGTCCGCTCTCTTTTCTGAAGTGCTGATCAGGTTTTGAAAGTTGGTTTTATTCGTTCCGTCAGCCGCTGAACCTCCACCTAAGGAAATCAATATTTTTACATTGTTCGCGTGTGCTTTCTCCACCAAGGCAGTCAACCCGTTATTGTTTCCCACCAGGTTGCCCGAAGCATCCGGATTCTGAAATGCATAATTCAAATGGGTTACCTGTTTGAAATCAAAGCTTTGAGTAAAGGCTGATACATCTATCCAGTTGGGCACATAACCTACAATCCTGAAAGTTCTGGTCTGAGCCTGCAGAATGGAGGCAAGAAACATCAGCAGAAACAATACTTGCAAAGGTTTAATTCTTAATAGATGGTTCATGGTTGACTGGTTAATTAAAGCATTAAATATAACTATTAACTGGTTAAAATGAATAGTATTTATGAAATATCTGAGGTGATGGATACATCCTTTCACATATCCTTTTGATTTTTATTCTAAATACGATGTTATTAATTTGAAGCCTAAACTACTATTATTAAACTCGTAACTATAAATTGCTCTACCACTTACATGTCCATCTTCATAATAAGCAATCAAACATGCTTTGCCTAAAAGTTCAACATTTATCCTTAAGCTCCCATCGTTCCTGTCCTGACTTCTCCAGCTCGCTTGTAGTTGGCAATAATCACTCCACTTGGTGTAACCAAACTCTCTATTAATGTAAATGCTGCCGGAATCGCACCATCGGCCAACAACTTTTTCCCTTTCCCTAGAGTCAAGGGGTGAATTTTGAGCCTTAGTTCGTCTACCAGATCATTCTTCAATATTAGATGAACGAGCTTACTACTTCCCCAAACTTGAATATCAGAACCCTCTAAATTTTTGAGCTTTTTGATATCTTCCAAACTTTCGATAAACAGGGTGTTTTTCCAGTCTGACGTTTTCATGGTTTTGGAAAAGACGTATTTTGTGCCCTTATTGATGCCAGGCCAAATGTCGGCATGTTTGGGCCAGAAGGAAGCCCAAATCTCATATGTCTTCCTACCCAAAAGATAATCTGCAGGTTGTTCCAACTCTTTTTGCACCTCCTTACCACCAACTTCGTCATCATACGGTGCCCTCCAGCCGCCATATTTGAAACCCTCCGATGGATCTTCCTCAGGACCACCAGGTGCCTGCATTACTCCATCCAATGTAATAAATGATAAAACAATTATTTTTCTCATATTATCTTACCTCCTATTATGATTTAAGATCTAACAAGATTCTTCAAAATTGGTTTTGGTACGATAGCTTATATCAGGTTTTCGTAAAATCTCATTTTTATGACACTATATCACCTTCCAGTTCCCGTTTTTAAAGCTGATTTTATCCAAAGTTAAACAAGCAGGAGAATTGTAAATAGTTTTCACTGCTGTACTGTCATTGTACTTGTTGATGAAATAGCCCCAGGTCATGAACCAGCTCCATTGAGGTTGAGTGGAGAGTTGTTCCGGCGTAGGAAGCTGTCCTATTTCACCCAAAGCGATGAGTTTACCCTTGGCCAGTTTCAGCAGATCATCGTGATGGCTTTGCTTAAAGTCGCGACGATAGACATCAGCAGCCAGCACGTCCACATAATCCCTTCCGGGGAAAAACTGATCGTAAGGAAAGGCTTCATCCTTTGGAATATCGCGCGGTGCATTTGTATTCCATACCCATATCAGGTTGTTAAGATGGTGTACATCCGTGAAGTAATGGTACATCATCTTCCAAAGTCTTGGAAAGCCCTGTTCCCCTTTCTGATTACACCACCAAAACCAAACCCCATTCATTTCGTGATAAGGTCGCCACAATACAGGGATATGCGCTTCCTGCAATTGTTTCAGGTAAAAAGCAATCCCGTCGGCCTGTTTCTTCCATTGGTCATTCAGCTTGGTGCCAGGCGTTACCAATGAATCCCATTCGGCAGGCGATGGCCGGTTCTCCATGGCCCATACCTTGCTGCCATCGCAACTATCACCGTATTGTGGGGGGCAATGATGCCACATCAGGGTGATGATATGACCTTTGCTATACTGCTTTTTAGCTTCGCTGATCATTTTTGACCGTAACAGATCAGGGGTCTGACCATTGAAAGCAAAGGGTTCGGAAGGATCGCTCAGGTTCATGGGACCGCAATGCTGGAACTTTTTGGCATTCTCACCCATGGCATTGAAACTGAAATCACATCCCCATACTACCGGGTACTTTCCCGTGATATCGTGAACAATTTCATCGTATTTACTGCCCGATACAACAAAGTTATGTTGACCGGTCAAGGTGTATTTCCCTTTGATAGAATATAAAAAATCCAGGAGATTAACGGCTTCACGGCTTGCATGGCGGTTGATCGGGGCAATAGGTTTGGCTTGTGCTGAACAAAGTCCAATGGTAAAGCCCATCCATAAAACAACAATGAGTACTTGTTTCATTTTCAGGTTAGTTATTGGTTAGATGAGAAGACTAAAATAGGAATTATTTTTATGATTTCCTATTCACTTAAGTACGATATAAAAGATCAGAATTAAGATATAACAGGGAATTCGTATCTTTTTCTAACTATGCCTGTTTTATTACAGGAATTATAGTTATCATTTCATAACCAATCCTAATAGTAACCTATATTGACCCTATACCAAAGCTACATTTATCTATACTTGAAGTAGGGTTGGAGTAGACTTGGTATAGGGTTGGTGTAGACTTGGTGTAGGGTTGGTATAGGGTTCAACTTAAAAAAACATCCCCGGAAGGTGACCAAGAGATTTTTGAGTATATAACTCAATAGGTGAAGGACAGAATATATGCCCGTAAAGTATCAATAAAAAAAGAGGTGCCGCCATTTGGTTTTTCATTCCAAAGGTGGCACCTCCTATTGTTGGATTTTAAGTCGCTGTTATTTCTTTACCGAGAACTTGTAAAGAGTTGTTGACTTCAAAGTTTCACCTGGTTTGAGCAATGTATTGGGGAATTCGGGATGATGGGGTGAATCAGGGTAATGTTGAGTTTCCAGACATATTCCATTGCGGAAATTGTAAGGCTTACCACTCTTGCCAATGATTGTACCATTGAGAAAATTACCCGTATATAGCTGTACCGTTGGCTCCGTGGTAAAACATTCCAGGAAACGACCCGATACGGGCTCATAAACACTGGCACAGAAGGTCATTTCATGGCCATTCTGATCTTTGTTCAGGATATAATTGTGGTCGTAACCGCCTCCATATTTAAGTTGGGGCATCGGATCGTTGATGCGTTCCCCAACAGTATGCGGAGAAGTAAAATCCATGGCAGTACCGCGGATATCCGCAATTTCGCCCGTAGGAATCAATTGAGAGTCGGCCACCGCAGTGACAGTATTGGCATTTACCACCAGGACATGATCCAGGATATCGCCGTTGCCTTCGCCCTTAAGGTTGAAATAACAATGGTTGGTCAGGTTGAAATAACAGGATTTATCGGTTGTAGCCTCATAGTCGATCTTCAAACTGTTGTCCTTGGTCAGGGTATAGGTCACATTTACAACCTTGTTGCCAGGGAATCCCCATTGCAAATCAGCACTCAACAGGGTCATCTGTACACCTGGACCATCAGCAGTGGTAATTTCCTTTGCATCATACACCTGGCGGTAAAAACTTTCAAGACCAGAATGTAAACAGGCTTTCATATTGTTTTGGGGCAACTTGTACTGCTGTCCATCAATGA
This sequence comes from Prolixibacteraceae bacterium, assembly GCA_003450125.1. Taxonomy (GTDB): domain Bacteria; phylum Bacteroidota; class Bacteroidia; order Bacteroidales; family Prolixibacteraceae; genus Aquipluma. The sequence goes on from DMFR01000368.1 coordinate 38,437, forward strand.
CAAACTCGGCATTGGCAATACGGTTGGCATAAGGGCCTACTAC
>DMFR01000368.1:38587-40269 GCA_003450125.1 Prolixibacteraceae bacterium
GGCCTACTACAGCGCCTTGTCCAGGATCGCCGGCCACATACTCGTCAATGGATTTAAAGCCTAAGGTAACATCTTCCAGGGCGCCGTTTCTGTCGGGAGCAAAAACAGATACAATCTTGGCTCCGTAATTGGTCAGGGTAACTATGATGCCGCCTTCGTTTTTCAAGGTGAACAGGGTAGTCTTTTTGCCATTTACTTCTTTTTCGAAATCGCCCTTCGAATAGCTCATGGTAAAGTCCTTCTTGGGTGCCGAACAGGAAACAATCATTCCGGCAATAAGCAATGAACCGATTAATTTCTTCATAAGAATATTAAATTTGATATAGATTTTAGGAGGGTAAATATAAGTGTTTAAATGACACGAGAAAAGGATAAAGGGGAAATAATGTGTATCATTTTAAGGACTGAAAGACTATTTAGCATTTAACATTTTTAATATTTACCTTTTACTTTTAGAATTAACAAAGTGAAAAGATTATAAAGTCTTATGACCGAAGGATTGATCGGTTGACCGAATAAATAGTAAATAGAAAATGGTCCAATAGTCAATATTTTCTGTCATCCTGTCATTGGAAAAAAAAAGTGGAATGGGAATTGCTTGTAAAATCCTTATTCACTTAAAAGGAGGAAGTATGAAAGTCATATCCAATGAGTTCGACCGGGTAGATACTTCTGATCTGAACAATGTTGATGACCAATTACTGGATGCATATTCCCGCACCATTGTTGATGTTGCCAAGAAAGTAAGCCGGTCGGTAGTAAAAGTTAGTGTAGTAAAAAAAGAAATGCCCAATCAAGGGCAACGGAACAATATAAGACCAATGGAAGCCGATGCTTCCGGATTTATTATCTCATCCGATGGACTGTTAATTACCAACCACCACGTGGCAGGCGATTGCGAGAAGATTACAATCACCCTCCAGGATGAAAGAACCTATCAGCCCATCATTGTTGGTCTTGATCCCTATACAGATCTGGCTGTGTTAAAGATTGATGCTGAAGGATTAAAGGCCCTCAGTTTTGCAGACTCTGACAAATTGCTGGTAGGCCAGATGGCCATAGCTGTAGGTAATCCCTTTGGATTTAATTATACGGTGACTGCCGGGGTGATCAGTGCTTTGGGCCGAACCCTCAAATCCCAGACAGGACGCATGATCGACAACATTATTCAAACCGATGCAGCCCTTAATCCTGGAAACTCCGGCGGCCCATTGGTCAATTCAAATGGGGAAGTGATCGGGGTAAACACTGCCATAATTGCCATGGCGCAGGGCTTATGTTTTGCCGTATCCTCCAACCTTACCCGATATGTTGTCGGTAAGCTGGTGCTTGAAGGAAGGGTTAAAAGAGCCTTCATTGGCATTGCAGGTCAAACAATTAACCTTTCAGAACGCATCATATCGTACAATAAACTGGAAACAAAAACCGGTGTCTATGTAGCTGAAAAGGATCGGTACGATGGGGTTTACAATACGGATCTTTATCCGGGCGATATCATTGTGGGGATGAATGAGCACCCTGTTCAATCGGTAGAAGATTTGCACCGTCTATTGGATGAAAACATGATTGATAAGATGGTCAACCTGAGTGTCCTGCGAAACAATATCAGAACAAAGGTACAGGTAATTGCAGGAGAGCTGAAGTAAGGGGACACTCACGGGGTGACTTGGACCTAAATTGAG
>DMFR01000483.1:0-339 GCA_003450125.1 Prolixibacteraceae bacterium
GAACCAGTTCTTCTGGCATGGTCTTTCCAGTTTGGTAATGGACGGCAAAAAGGTCGAGCCATTCTTTTTCATAGGCCCAGTTTTCATGCATCTGGGAGGGCAGTTCCACAAAATCCCAATAAACACTGGTTCCTGATGTTCCGGGGAACCGGCATTGCGACAACATGCCGTGCAGCCCGTGTCCAAACTCGTGCAGGAAGGTGGTCACTTCATCGAAAGTCAAGAGCGAGGGAGCATTCTCGGTAGGCTTGGAGAAATTGGTCACCAGCGATACATGCGGCCTGACCTGGTTCCCGTTGACATTTGACTGCGAGCGGTAGTCGGTCATCCAGGCCCCTG
>DMFR01000483.1:465-2364 GCA_003450125.1 Prolixibacteraceae bacterium
GGTCACTTTCATCGAGCACTTCGTAGGCGGTGACATCGGGATGATAAACTTCAATGTTTTTATTTTCCTTCAGGTGAAGGCCATACAGCTTTCGGGCCAAGAGGAAAACCCCATCAATGACTTTTCCCAATTGGAAATACGGTTTGACCTCTTCATCTGTAAAATCATATCTTTCAGACTTTAGTTTTTCAGAATAATAAGCCCAGTCCCAGCGTTGAATCTTCTCAGTAAATCCAAGCCTGGCGGCATAATCCTGAACTTCTGCAAATTCTTTGACGGCAAAGGGTTTTGATTTCAGATGCAGGTCATCCAGGAACTCAATGACCTTCTCGGGCGTTTCGGCCATGCGTTCCTGAAGCTTGTATTCGGCATGGGTTTTAAATCCAAGCAAGGTGGCTTTTTCCAACCTTAACTCCACAATCCGTTTAATAACCGCGTTGTTGTCAAATTCATTGCCATGGTTACCTCTTGAACTTGAAGCGCGAAACATTTGCTCGCGAAGATTCCGTTTGTCGGCATATTTCATGAAGGGAACAAGGCTTGGGTATTGCAGATTAAACAGCCAGCCCTCCTTGTCTTTTGATTTGGCCGATTGTGCAGCCATTTCAACAATCGATTCAGGCAGCCCGCTCAGATCCTTTGGATCGGTCATCAGCAGTTCAAAAGCATTGGTTTCAGCCAGTACATTCTGTTGATAGGTAAGTCCCAGTTGTGAAAGCTCCTTGGTGATTTCGCGGTATTTATCCTTGTCCGTATCGTTCAGGTTGGCGCCGCTGCGTACAAAACGGCGGAAGGTCTTTTCGAGCAAGGTGGTTTCTTCGGTATTCAAGACCAAGGTTTCGCGGGCGTTGAAGACCTTTCGGATGCGGCCAAATAGTTTTTCATTGAGGGTGATGTCGTTGCCGAAATCCGACAGTTTGGGGGCAACCTCCTGGGCGATGTTCTGCATTTCATCGGATGTTTCAGCCGAGTTTAGGTTAAAGAAGATCGACTTGATGCGGTCAAGCCTTTCACCGGCCATGTCCAAAGCCACGATGGTATTGGCAAAATCGGGTGGGGCAGGGTTATCAATGATCTGCTGGACTTCCTTTTTGGCTTCCTCAATGGATACGTCAAAGGCCGGAAGAAAATGTTCGATTTTGATGGAATTAAATGGTGCTGTCTGATGAATGGCTGGAAAATCCAGTAAAAGTGGGTTGTTTGAGTGCTCTATGTTCGTCATTTTATAAAATTTTAATCTTAGAATAAATTAATTGCAAAGCTAGAGGTATTTCATCCGCATTTTGCAACGTAAATGAGTAAAAGTCGTCATAAGGGCAAAAGAATTCACCCAGACAACCAAATTATGAAGCTAACAATTTTTTATACCCTTTTGTTGTTCGGTACAACACTGGCCTGTTTTTCACAGGAACAAGAAGAAACAATTACCATTTCAGGAAAAGTAACAGATTTCAATGGCGCTTCCATCGATAGTGCGTTCATTCAGCTCAAGCATTCCAACTTTTCGGAGGCTTATCATACCTTTTCTGATGCTCAGGGAAATTATCATTTGACCGTTAAAAAAGGAAGATATCTGGCCATGTATGTGATTCGGATAAAAGAGTATCCTAGATCCAATGCAGTTCCCGATGAAGACCAGCGGTTAGAATTCTGGGCGTGGAATATTATTGCCGATAAGGATTTGGTCATTAATCCGCGTTACGATCGGCTGGAACTCTATGGGGTCAATATTTTTCAGATAGAACGAGCTTATATGATCTATGTCAGGCCGATGAGCCTGGGAAAATTGCAAACCTATGGTAAAGAAATATCAACTGATAAAGCAAAAACGGAGAAAATAGCGGATATATCTGTTAAGCCTGAAAATTTCAAAGTTCAGGTGTTTGCCAACGAGAGGCC
>DMFR01000483.1:2554-2941 GCA_003450125.1 Prolixibacteraceae bacterium
AGGTGTTTGCCAACGAGAGGCCCGTTAAAATTAATTCAATGCAAAAAGTGGAAGAGTTTGCCGGTGAAGGGAATCCGCCCTCAATTGGTTATCTTTTACATGTTAACATGGATCAAATGCCTGAAAAGCCGTATGTAGTATTCAGAATCCTTGCTGACAATCTTGATTTCAATGAAAAAGGGGAGAATATTTATTTCTATGAAGTAAAAGATTACAATTAAAGATTTCTTATACAATTCAGTCAACCACACAATCCAATGTACAACGTAAGAATACAGTTTCAGGTTCAATATGGAGACCATACGATCAATGAATAAAGTTGGCATTTTAATTTATATCTTTGATATTTCTAATAAAACAAAACGATGCGGTTACACAGTTCTATCA
>DMFR01000129.1 GCA_003450125.1 Prolixibacteraceae bacterium
CCAGCCATTTAACCATCCAACCATTTAACCATTTAACCATTTAACCATTTAACCATCCAACCATCCAACCATCCAACCATCCAACCATCCAACCATTTAACCATTTAACCATCTATTATCTTTAAGCTGAAATAGTAAATTGTAAAATAGTAATTATCTTTATGTCAGAACATTTTTATACCAGTATTGCAAAATACTATCCCCATATTTTTCCACTAAACCCTCAACAGGTTAAGTTCCTGAGTACTATTTTACCCTACAACGGAGCCAGGGTGATGGATGTGGGCTGTGCAACGGGCGAATTGACATTTGCACTCACTAGATTCGGATTCCCGATCTGGGCCTTTGATTTCGATGCTGAAATGATTGAAATGGCCCAATATGGCAAATCTGAAGAAACGATGTTTCCCATTTTTGAACAATTGGATATGCGGCTGATGGATCTGCATTATCCTGAAGCGTTTTTTGATACCATCATTTGTTTTGGAAATACACTGGTTCATCTTTTAAACGATAAGGCCATCCGGCAATTCCTTCTTGCTGCATACAAAGTTCTTTCATTGGATGGAACTTTGACCATCCAGATTCTAAACTATCAGCACATTTTAGAACACCAAATCAAATCATTGCCGCCCATTGACAATGAACAGGTAAGTTTTATCCGCAGTTATGAGTTCAAGGAAACCCAAAAGCTGATAGATTTCAATACCCAACTGACCATTAAATCTACCGGGCAGGTGATTCAAAATACAGTAAAACTTTATCCCATCACTCAGGGAAGGCTTCAGGAATTGTTGGACGAAACTGGATTTAAAGATATCCAATATTTTGGGAGTTTTGCCAGTGAGCCACTACAGACCAATAGTCTGCAATTAATTGTTTCCTGCAAAAAGAATGTGTAAGCTTTTTGCACCTTGTACCAGCAGATTAATATATTTTACGGCATTCCCATGTTAAATTGTTAATTTCATCTTGACAACTTTTCAGGCAAAAAACCTTTCATCTGAAATTAAATTGTGATCTTTGTCATACTTTATCATGACAAAAACCCCAAATAGCATGTTCAAAATCCAGACATTAAACAAGATTGATCCAGAAGGATTGAAAATTTTTCCTCTTGGTAAATACGAAATTGCCAGTGAATTCTCCAATCCTGATGCAATTATCGTTCGCAGTCAGAAAATGCATGATATGGAGTTGCCATCAAGCTTGTTGGCAATTGCCCGTGCCGGTGCCGGAGTTAATAATATTCCAATAGACAAATGTACTGAAAAAGGAATTGTAGTTTACAACACTCCCGGGGCAAACGCCCATGCAGTAAAAGAAATTGTAATTGCGGGCATGTTGCTTGCTTCGCGCGACATTGCAGGGTCAATTGAATGGGCCAAAACATTGAAAGGCAAAGGTGCTGAAGTGGCTGGTCTGGTTGAAAAAGGCAAGTCTAACTTTGGAGGGACTGAAATCCGGGGGAAAACATTGGCCGTTATCGGCCTGGGTGCCATTGGGGTATTGGTTGCCAATGCCGCTCAGGCTTTGGGCATGAATGTACTGGGTTACGATCCTTACATCTCGGTTTCCTATGCATGGAAATTAAGCCGCAATGTCAAGAAAGCTGAAGGTCTTGAATCATTGCTTGCCAATGCTGATTTTGTGACTTTACAGATACCCTTAATGCCGGAAACTACTGGTTTCATCAATAAAGAGAAATTAAAGTTGATGAAGCCCGGGGTCAAGATCCTGAACTTCGCACGGGGCGGATTGGTGGATAACCAAGCTATCATTGAAGCCATCGAATCAGGCAAGGTAGCAAAATATGTGACTGATTTCCCCGAAGATGAATTGATTGATGTGAAAAACATCATCGCCATTCCTCACCTTGGCGCTTCCACAGAAGAATCGGAAACCAATTGTGCCATCATGGCGGTCAATCAGGTAATTGATTATCTCGAAAACGGGAATATTGTCAATTCCGTGAATTTCCCCGTTGCAGAAATGGAACGCAATGGCGGAACCCGGATCGTGGTTGCCAATAAAAATGTACCTAAAATGGTGAGCCAGATTTCCTCCATGTTGGCAAGTGAAGGATTGAACATCTCCAATATGCTAAATAAAAACAAGGAAGAAATTGCTTACAACATTATCGATATTGATGGATCAGTTCCTGATGGAATCAAGGAAATGATCTCTGCCATTGATGGAGTGGTCATGGTTCGGATACTTCCACCAAAGAAATAAACGTATATTAAACATTTATAAAACATATATTGCCCGGCGAATAGTACGTAAATGCTATCTTTGCCGGGTATTTTTTTGAGGAAATGCTTGGGGGCATGGAGCATGGAGAACGGTGAATAGAGAAAATGAGAAAATTCACCGCCAAGCTACAACCTAGAACTCTAAATACTCTAGGCACTCTAAATACTTTAAACTTTAATTTAATATTTGTCAAACAATAGTAATGGAAAAAAATCTTGTAAGGAAAGCCGCTGATAATGTTCGTATTCTTTCGGCAGCAATGGTAGAAAAGGCCAAATCTGGACATCCCGGTGGTGCAATGGGTGGCGCCGATTATGTAACTGTATTGTATTCTGAATTTCTGAATTATGATCCAAGTGATATGACATGGATCAACCGTGACCGTTTCTTTCTGGATCCAGGACACATGTCACCCATGTTATACTCGATTCTGTCCATGAATGGATTTTATACCATGGAAGAATTGAGCAATTTCCGCCAGTGGGGAAGCCCAACGCCAGGACATCCTGAAGTTGAACCTGCAAGGGGAGTTGAAAATACATCGGGCCCACTCGGTCAAGGTCATACCATGGCGGTAGGTGCTGCCATTGCAGAACGTTTCCTTGTTCAACGCTTTGGTGAATGGATGGCCCATAAAACCTATACCTTCATCTCAGATGGTGGTGTGCAGGAAGAAATATCACAAGGGGCAGGCCGCATTGCTGGCTTCCTTGGATTGAACAACCTGATCATGTTCTATGATTCAAACGACATTCAGCTTTCCACGGAAACAAATGAAGTTTCAAGAGAAGATACTGCAAAAAAATACGAAGCATGGGGATGGAAAGTAATCACCATCGAAGGAAACAATGCAGAACAAATTCGTGCCGCTCTGAAAGAAGCCAATGCTGAAAAAGAAAAACCAACCCTGATCATCGGTAAAACTATCATGGGACTGGGAGCATTGAAAGCTGACGGAACTAGTTTCGAACGTCAATGTGCCACTCATGGTATGCCTTTGGGCGAATCAGGCGCTTCATTTGAAAAATCGATTGAACACCTTGGTGGCGATCCTAAGAATCCATTTGTCATTTGGGATGATGTACAGGTATTGTTTGACCAACGTAAAAAAGAACTGATCGCAGCATCTGTTGAAAAGAAAGCAGCACAAAAGGCATGGGCAACTGCAAATCCAGAATTGGCAGCTAAACTGGCTACCTTCTTCAGCAATGAAGCCCCGGCATTTGATTTCGATAAAATTGTACAGAAAGCCGGTTCAGCTACAAGGGCCGCTTCCAGCACTGTATTGGCTGCTTTTGCAGGCACAGTTGAGAATATGATCGTATCTTCAGCTGACCTTTCAAACTCAGATAAAACCGACGGATTCCTAAAGAAAACAAAGGCATTCACCAAGGGTGACTTCTCGGGTTCATTCTTCCAGGCAGGAGTTTGCGAATTGACCATGGCCTGTGTCATGAATGGATTGTCCCTGCACGGTGGTGTAGTGGCAGTTTGCGGAACTTTCTTTGTCTTTTCAGACTATATGAAGCCTGCCGTACGATTGGCTGCCCTGATGCAATTGCCTGTAAAATATGTTTGGACTCATGATGCTTTCCGTGTGGGAGAAGATGGTCCAACTCACCAACCTGTTGAACAGGAAGCACAAATCCGCCTGATGGAAAAATTAAAGAACCACCATGGCAAAAATTCAGTATTGGTGCTCCGTCCTGCTGACAGCGAAGAAGCAACTGTTGCATGGAGGCTGGCACTCGAAAATACAGATTCTCCAACTGCATTGATCTTATCGCGTCAGAACATTAAAAATCTTCCATCCAGTGGCAATCGTTATGCTGATGCACAGCAAGCTGAAATGGGCGCCTACATTGTAACGGAATCTGAAGGAACACCTGATGTGATCCTATTGGCAAGCGGGTCAGAAGTAAGCACACTGGTTGAAGGAGCAGTTCTGCTCGAGCAAGAAGGCATCAAATGCCGGATTGTATCAGTTCCTTC
>DMFR01000132.1 GCA_003450125.1 Prolixibacteraceae bacterium
AGCAAAAAGCAAGGAGGCAAATATTGTTATTTTAATTAATAGTGATTTCATAATTTCGGTATTTTAATATTATTAATATTTCTATTTTAACGCTTTGATTGATAGTTTAATGGTTTTAATATCCTGAGTTTTGGCCCAATGCTGGATTGATATCTTTCTCTGATTGTGGCACAGCCCATAGATAGTCCCTGTCTTTATTGAAAGAACGTTTGTCCAGACGGATATATCCGTTGTCGGTTGCAGCATCGCCAAACTGAGCTCCATGGGGATAACCGTTCAAGGCAACTTCTGCCGTTTTCCAGCGACGAAGATCTTGAATTCTCAGTCCTTCAATAGCCAATTCGCTGCGACGTTCACGACGGATGATATTCTGCAAATCTGACTTAGACCAACCTGCATTGTATACCAAGGCTTCGGGATCGGTAAACCCTGCACGTGTACGCAAGGCTTTGATGGTTTTATTCCAGATGTTCTGGTCCATTTGGCCTAACTCATTTTTAGCTTCTGCATACATTAAAAGGACATCTGCATAGCGGATCAAAATTAAGTTTAGTCCTGATGTAAAGCTTGCCAATGCAGTTGGATCATAGTATTTTCTCAAGTAGTAGCCCGTTGAGGTAGAGTTTGTTCCCTGTCCTTTGTATTCATCAACAGCAGCAGCTTCGTTAGGGGCAGTGCCAGGTTTGGTGTAAATGGTCTGAAAGGTTCCATCTGGCTTCTTCCATTGGAACTGATGATAAACCACTGTTGCAGTCAGCCTTGGATCACGGTTCTTATAAGGTGAGGTTTCGCTGAATCCTGAGCCTGAAGCACCGATTGTTTTCCCGTTCAACATGATGTAGTCGTCCACCAATTCCTGGGTAGGGGAGAGGGCATTTACACGCGCTCCCACAGAAAGGGGTGCATAATCCAGGAAGTTATTCCAGGTACGCAAAGAGGGTACGTAACTCAGATCAAGAATTACTTCATTGTTGTATTCGTTCTCTGGAAGGAAAATCCCTTCATAGGAAGGAAACAAGGTATAGGTACCGTTATCAGAAGTATTGATCAGCTTTTCGCATGAGGTCACTACATTGTCCCAATCGTTGCTGTAAAGGTAGGTGCGTGCTTTGAAAGCAATGACCGCTCCCGAAGTAATTCGTCCCTTGTCGGCTTCTGCATAGCCCTCTTTGGCAGGAAGTACTTCCAGAATGGCATCCAGTTCACTGCGAACAAAGGCCAAAACATCAGCCTGCGAAGTCCTTGCAATTGTTTTTGACTCTGATAACGTCAAGTCATGATCAAATAAGGGTACATCGCCATACCAGTTGGTCAGTCTGAAATAGAGGTAGGCCCTGATAAAGCGGGCTTCTGCCTTCATTCTGGCTTTTAGGTTGACATCCATATTGGGAATGCGGTCTACATTTTCAAGGAAAATATGGCAGGTCTTGATGCCTGCGTAACAATCTTTCCATTCGCCTGAGAACCGGCCGTTTGAAGCATCTGCCTGGCCTGAAGAAATCGCCTTTTCGCTACTGGAACCACGTCCTTCATATAGGTTATCCGAAAGGGTTTCTGTTTTGAAAAAATAATCACTGTTGGTCATTTGACTGTAGGCCATGTTCAGGACCATATTGGCTTTCTCTGGTGAGGTCCAGTAGTTTCCTTCCGTAAATTTATCGGTAGGGGCCAGATCCATATCGTTACAGGAAGTAAACAATAACAGGAAAGCGGTAGCTATTCCTGCGCTATAGTTTAAAAATCTCTTTTTCATCTTGATTTTCTTTTAAAATTCTAAATCTAAACCAAATCCATAGTACTTCAAGGTTGGATAATTACGTCCGCTGTTTGCCCCTACGCCGCCTGTTCCACCCATGTTGTTTCCGAATTCAGAAGATTCAGGATCAATGAATGAGACATTGGAAAGGGTGAACAGATTCTGGGCGTTTACACTTAAACGACATTTCTGAACGCCGATTTTCGAAGTCATCTGGTGGGGCAAAGTGTAGCCCAGCTGAATGTTTTTCAACCGCAGATAAGAGGCGTTGAAAATATAGAGATCAGAACTTCTTCCGTAATTGTTGGTATTGGACGCCGATCCGGGAGATGACAAACGAGGCCATCTGGCATCGGTATTGGTCGGAGTCCAGAAATCCAGCTGATGGGTGTACATCACGTAGGAGTAATTGGAATGGAAAGGCTCCACCAATTCGCCACGCAAAAACATGTCGCGTTTTCCTACTCCCTGAATCAACAAGCCAAGATCGAATCCTTTCCATTCCAGGTTGTAATTCAATCCGAAGGTGTAACGTGGGAAGGCGTTTCCAAGGACCTGACGATCTTTGTCATCAATTATGCCATCTTTATAAAGATCTTTATATTTCACATCTCCCGGCTGAACGGTTACACCTACTGGCAAGGCGCTGTTGGCAATTTCTTCATAACTCTGAAAAAAGCCATCGGTTTTCCATCCATAATAGGACCCAATAGCTTGACCTTCAGCAATGAGCTTTGACATCTGATCTGATGAATTGATTTGCTGATTCCCGCCAAAATCGGTCACTTCATTTTTTGTATCAGCCATGTTGAAGCTGATGTTATGCTTGAAAGCGCCTGTTTTTGCATGATATTCCAAAGTCGCTTCCCATCCCTGATTTTTCATTTTTCCTGCATTCTCTTTGGCTACTGCACCTCCAAAAACTAAGGGAACTTCTGGTGTAAGCAAAATCTGTGATGTCACTTTATTAAAATAGTCTAAAGAGACAATGAACTTATTTTGGAAAAAGGTAGCATCCACTCCAATGTTAAAATTGGCTGATTGTTCCCATTGAAGTTCACTATTTCCAAAAGAGAAACCGGTACCCGATACTGCCTGGTTGTTGAACCCATAAGAGTTGGTATAAACGCTGTAAGTGGTAAAGTAAGAATAATCATCCACGTTTTGATTACCCAATATACCATAAGAACCCCTGACTTTCAAATCACCTACTTTTTCTTTATAGGAAGCCATGAAATTTTCTTCCGATAATCTCCATCCTGCTGATAAGGAAGGGAAAAATCCCCAGCGGTAATCCTTGGCAAATTTGGATGAACCATCATAGCGGAAACTAAACTCTCCGTAATATTTATCGCGGAATGAATATCCGGCACGTCCGAATACCGAGTTGATGCTCTGTTCCTGAGTTTGAGCAGGTGTATTGTAGCTGGTAGGATCCAGTTCGGTATCTGTTTCTGGTAGACCTAAATCGCGGTCCGTATATTTTTTCTTAATTTCATTGGCCTGACGGGTATAGGATTCGTTGGATACACCCAGCAATGCAGTGACATGATGACTTTTGTTAAAAGTACGGTCGAAATCCAGAAAAGCCTGTGAATTGACAATGTATTTTTTCTCATTGTAATCTTCCGTATTCCGGTTACTGTTGGCAAAAGAGCTGGGAACGGTGGCTGTTTCACTGGCATAAAAAGGAACTTCAAGTCCCCTTATAAAGCGGTGATTGGCGCTTAAATCCAAACCCATGATCCCTTTTGCAGTCAGTCCTTTCATAATCTTGAACTCCGCGTTCATGCTTCCAATGAAATTATCTTCGTCTTTTTTCTGAGATCCTCCTGCTTCCAAGACTCCCAAGGGGTTGAATTCAGACAATACGTCATTAATCAGATAATGACCATTGTCGGCCTTCATTTTATAGTTGTAGTAATTCGGGATACGGCCTCCGTCAACGATTAATGTTCCGGCACTTGAATTGGGTGCAGTTTGTAATGAACGGTTATAGGCCATTAAAGCGCTTACTTTCAGTCTGCCATATTGATTGACAAGGTTCGTACGGAAATTGTACCGTTTGGCCCCATAGTTTCCAACAAAATTGCTTCCCTGATCATAGATTCCGGCAGAAATCATGTAGGTTGAAGTTTCATTTCCGCCCGAAAGGCTTGCATTGTAATTCTGCTGAAGTGCACTTTGCAAAATACCATTTAAAAACCACTGTCCATCGCCTTTCTGTTGAAAATCCCTGATTTGAGCAGGTGAATAGATCGGAGATGAACCTCCATTAATCAAAGCCTGATTTTTTAGTAAGGCATTTTCATAGCCTTTTACAGGAGAATACAGCACGTCAGGATCCTGCATTCCTACCATAGTATTGAAACGTAGGGTGGGTTTATTGTTCTTCGATCCTTTTTTGGTTGTTACTAAAATAACTCCGTTTGCTGAACGTGAACCATAGATGGCCGCACTACCGGCATCTTTTAATATGGAGATATTTTCGATATCCGAAGGGTTTAGCTTATTTAAACTTCCTCCTTCGGTAATGATCCCGTCGATAACGATCAGCGGATCGTTGTTGTTCATGGTACTGATTCCACGGATATTAATATTCATGCTATTGTCATTCGGATCCATGCTTTTCTGCTGGATAATCAGGTTGGCAGATGCGCCTTGAAGAGCCTGCATGGTGTTGCTTACCGGCCTATTTTCAATGACCGATGAACTGATCTGATCAACGGCCCCGGTCAGGTTCTTCTTTTGCGTGGTTCCGTAGCCAATGACTACCACTTCATCCAGGCCGATCTGCTCTTCCTGTAAAGTCGTATTCAGGGTGGTTTTACCTTCCACTGATTTTTCTACCGACTTCATTCCCACAAAGGTAAAGACGAGGGTTCCATTTTCAGGAACATTAGAAAGGTGATACATCCCGTCGACGTCGGTGATCGATCCGTTGATCGTCCCTTTAACCACTACTGAAACACCAGGCATGGTAGCTCCTGATGAATCAGTCACTTTACCGCTAATGGACTTGCCTTGCTGTTGCTCCAGGGAATTGGGGTCCATATCTGCTCTGTAAAGCATGATATGCCGATCGTTGATCGAATAATTAACACCCACACCATCAAAAAGAAGAGAGAGGGTTTGTTCAATACTCTTGTCTTTTATATCCACATTTACCTTTCGGTTCATGTCAATATATTCTGTACTATACGCAAACCGGAATTCACTTTGGCTTTCTATGGCATCCAATACATCCACTACCCGGGAGTTCTGGAAATCCAAACTAAGCTTGGTCGATTGACTGTAGACACTGGCAGTAACCTGCATCAGCCCTACAAAAATAAACAGGAACGTTAGTCGCATAACTTTAGAGAATTTTTTGTTCCAGATCCGGGGAATCATTCCTCGGATACTCGATTTTTTTTTCATAGTTTTGAATGAATTAGTTTAATAAATAGTTTCATCATGCAAATGATGGGCATTTGACCGGAAAGCGTTGCCGCGCCTTCCGGTTTTTTATTTTTATTCCATTGAATATCTTTATTTTAATCCTTTTACCAAATCCTCGCAGTTCGTTCTGCTGATGATCTCTTTCCGATGGATTTCTTATTGGGGATTCAGATAATGAAGCTGTTTTTCTCCATTTTTTCGTATATTCCCTTTTGATATTTTTGATTTATTGTATTTCAACTCTATAATATTTCCCTTTTGCTGTGCTTCAACGGGTGTTATTTTTTCCATTAAACTTAGAACGGCGTTTAAATTCTCATTTTTAATGGTGAAAGTATAGGGCATATTCTTGATGGCATCCTCTACGATGAACTTCTGGTTATATCGCTTTTCAAGCTTGATAACCAGTTCACTCAGGGGCAGATTATAAATGTTGATCGTCCCATCTTTCCATGAAGTATACAACACCGTGTTCACCGTTGACAATGACAGTTCCTTTTTTTCTTTGTTATAGCTGGCCATTTCCCCAGGCTTTAGTTCCTGTCTGAATTTTGAATCAGAGGTAGTGGTTAACTCAACTTTTCCTTTTTCAAGGACTACCTGTATGGATTTTTCTTCAGGATAGGCCATGACACTGAATTCGGTCCCCAGGACCTTGACGTTCAATCCTTCGCTGCTTACCACCAGTGGTAAGTCTTTGTTTTTATGCACCTTGAAAAATGCTTCGCCCACTAAGTCGATAGCACGGTTATTGGTCGAAAACCGGTTGTTGTACCTGATTGTCGAACCTGAATTGATCCATATTACAGAACTGTCAGGGAGTATCACCTTTGAAATCTGACCATAATCGGCTGATACGGTTGTGTAGGTGAGGGGACTCTCATATCCTGTGTGTGAGTAGAAGTACAGCAATGAGGGAATTGAAATCAGTACTACCAGTATGGCGGCATACCTGAAATAAGTCAATCTTCGTTGGGCCCGCTGTAAATCAGATTGCATACGTCCAAAAAGGCTGTTTTGAATTTTATTCCAACTTTGCTCGTGGGCCATGGGAATGGCTTCAAGATTGGTTTTCTCTTTCCATTCCTCTTTAATGGATTGAAATTCTGACAGATGATTGTCTTGCCGAATCCAATCCAACAATATTTTTTGTTCTTTTTCTGAACTGTTTCCGGACAAGTAGTTATTGATGGTCGATCTCATTGATTATATTCTTTCGTATGTAGTACACTGAAAGGATTAAAAACCCTACCTCCGGGAAGATAAAGTTTCAAGTTCCAGGTTCAAAGTTTAAAGTTGGGGGTTAGTCGTTTTAATTCGAGTCAATGGGTTTCATCTTCAAACCTTTATTTTATAGGTTCTAAAGTTGAAATTTACTTGAGTAAAAGAGCAATCAGAACGGATAAAAGTGGAAACTTCAATAACATTTCCTGACGGATTTGCTCTTTGGCCTGGTGCAGGTGTTTTTCTACCGCCTTGACTGATATTTCCAATTCTTCAGCGACCTCTTTATTTTTTTTGCCTTCAATTTTTGCCTTAAAGAAGACCATTTTGCGTTTCTCAGGCAATTTGTCAACCGACTCACGGATGGCCATGATGAGTTCTTCTTCAAGTGTTATTTCTTCCCGGCCCATGAAATCCAGTTGAAAAAGATGCTGAAGCTCATTTTCCTCCAATTTGTGAATCTTTTTATCGACCGAATGAATTTTCTGATCCCGTAAATAATTGAGGCATCTGTTACGGAGCATGACAAAGAGCAAACTTTCAATAGACTGGTTAATATTAATGGTTGAATGTTTTTCCCATAACTTGATAAAGCACTCCTGTACCAGATCGTTCGCCTGGCTCTGATCGTGAATGAAGAGACAGCAATAGCCCAGCATTCGGGGAAAGGTTTGTTTAAACAATTCCTCGTAGGCAGTAGCATTGCCCTCTTTTAACCGGATATTTATGTGTTGAGAATTTTCCACCAAATACAAAGGAAATTATATTTTTTTAACCTTCTCCGACTTTCAATAAATACGACGTAAATGTAATGGGTATTTTTAGGAATTGTATGAATTCGAAAAGTTTATAAGAAAAAAAGACCTATTTGAACTCTATTCATACCCTAAACCAAGACTACGTTTATCTATATCTGGAGTAGGGTTTAAGTAGGTTTGGAGTAGGCTTGGAGTAGGGTTGGAGTAGGGTTGGTGGACAACAGGTCAACGAGAAAGGTGAACCATTAGCGTATTGAAGGTAAAAATACTTGGCTTTTACATTGTAATTGAACAGATATTTCCGTAACTTAACTAGATTAAATTCAGTGTTTTAATACTATTATCAAAAGAAAGGAACATTTTATGAAACTAGCGGTAATTGGATCAGGAAATATAGGAAAATCCATTGGAGAATGGGCCTCAAAGGTAAATTATGAAGTTATTTTCTCCGCAAAAAATGAACAACATGCACAGGAAGTGGCCAAGGCTGCAGGTAATCATGCCAAGTCTGCCACAGTTAAATCAGCCGTGGAAATGGCTGACATCATTCTTCTGGCAGTCCCTTATGGAGCAGTGAAAGAAGTTGTATCAGAGGTAGGGCCTCTGCTCAAAGGCAAGGTATTGATTGATGCCACCAATGCATTGACTGCTGATTTTAGCGGTTTGGCACTTGGATTTACAACTTCGGCTGCTGAAGAAATTGCAAAACTGCTTCCCGAAGCAAAAGTAGTAAAGGCTTTCAACACCGTATTTGCCAGTGTTTATGCCTCGCAAAACCCTAAAATAAAAGGGCAACCAATTTCTGTTTTTTATGCCGGAGATGATTATGAGGCGAAAGCGAAAGTTGCGGATATGATCACCAAAATGGGATTCGACGCCGTGGATGCCGGTCCATTAAAAGCTGCCCGGAATTTAGAACCAATGGCCCTTTTAAATATTTCCCTTGGTTATGGTTTGGGACATGGGACCTCAATTGGATTCTCATTTGTTCGTTAATCCTTTCTATATATTGACATTGTTCGGAAAATTAATCACTAAAGTTCAAGGAGAAAAATCACAATGAAAGCACAAATTGGCATTAAACCCGGGGATTCAGTTCAGGTGGCTGATTCGCTTAACCGACTTTTAGCTGATGAACATGTCCTTTACATTAAAACCAGAAATGCACACTGGAATGTGGAAGGACACGATTTTTATATGCAGCATAAATTTTTTGAAGAGCAGTATGGTCAACTTGAGGAGATGATTGATCAGGTCGCAGAACGCATCCGTTCGATTGGCCATTTTTCCGAAGCAACCATGCAAGACTTCCTAAAACTGACTCACCTGAACGAGCAATCAAGGGAAAAGAATGACAGCCTAAGTTTTATCAAGAATTTATTGGAGGACCATCAGTCGATCATTATTCACATTCGAGAAAATATTGACCGTTTTGCGGAAGAGTGGCATGACATCGGCTCCAGTGATTTTATTACCGGGCTAATGGAAGCCCATGAAAAAATGGCTTGGATGTTAAGGGCCCACTTGTCCTGATCCTTCTAGATCATTTGATCCCAATGGAATAACGGTCACGGATAGAACTGTATAGGAGATAAATAGAGTGAGACATTTTAAAGGAATTGACGGATTTGAAAACCAATAGATTAAGTTACTGAATTTCTTTAAGAATTGGGATCAAATGCAAAAGACGG
>DMFR01000317.1:0-6215 GCA_003450125.1 Prolixibacteraceae bacterium
GGCCCCATACGTTCGCATATGACCACTACACTTTCATTTTCACCAATAATTTCTGAAAATTCTTCGATGTTGATGATGTGATTTAAATTAGTGTACAACATGATGCTCTTGGTTTAAAATGTATTGTCTCAAAACTACTTCAAAGATTAATGAGAATAAAATTTCATTGGGTGAAATACATCGGTACAAGAATTGAAATGCGACAATATTTTTATTGATCTGCATCCAGATTAGACATTTATTGAGATTTATATAATTTATAAAGATCAGATATCTAATACATTGCTATAATAAACAGTTTAGACAATGCCAAGTCAAAGTATAATCCTAACTTTTACGAATTCAATAGAGAAAGCAGAAAGATGAAAAAAATACTCGAGACCGATCATGAATTTATTTGCGATATTCAGGCACCCTGTTTTCATATACTAATGCGATCATATCTATTCTCATGCCATTTTTGAATCAAGGTGTTTCACGCAGTTTACCTTTTATTGGCTCACCTTTTTATAAAATTCAACAACTAATTCGCTCATTTCAGGAGGGAGCCGCTCTATTGCCGCCTCCTTCATCCATTTAGGAACACCATAGAATGCCTCAGCAACTGAGCCTGTGATGGCAGCAATAGTGTCACTGTCCCCACCAATGGAGACAGCCAGCCGGATGGCAGACTCGAAATCCTCACTCTCCAGGAAAGCCACCAGTGCCTGAGGAACGGTTACCTGGCATGTTTCATTGAACTGGTTGGTTTTCCTAATCTGATCACATGTTAAGTTCAAGCTGTATTTAAACTGCTCTTCCACCGTTTTGCGGATTTCCTCCTTCCCTGATCCATTCCGGGCAAGCCAGACAGCCATTGCAATTGCCTTGGCCCCTTTTAGCCCTTCTGGATGATTGTGGGACACGGCAGTGACAACTTCAACGCCTGACAGCAAATGGTCAATGGTAGTGAAGTAATCCGCA
Organism: Prolixibacteraceae bacterium; assembly: GCA_003450125.1. Lineage (GTDB taxonomy): Bacteria > Bacteroidota > Bacteroidia > Bacteroidales > Prolixibacteraceae > Aquipluma. Next base: position 964 of record DMFR01000317.1, read on the forward strand.
ACAGGAGACACCCTCATCGCTGCCCCATTTCCAAAACTATTATACGGGATTGGGTTTTCGATCCACCTTCTGAACATTGTGCCGTAATCACCCATGGGATAACGCTTGCACCATGATTGAAGCACAAGGGCAAACTTAGCACCGGACCCAGGTCCCCACTCGTTGACATTAACGATCCAGTCTACCACAGCCATCGTACAAACGGTATCGTCTGTAAATCGGCTATCGGGGTGGAATAATTCAAAGTCAGTTCCCCTGTAGTTGTTGAATTCAAACCTGGACCCTACAATGTCTCCAATTATTGCTCCTATCATTTTTTCGCTTGTTTATTTTTGAATAAGTTGAACGTCAACCTCTTTGCTGGAATAGTTGCCGGTATCCAACAGATGGATATTTTTGAAAAATCCCTTAATAAGTGAAACCATTTATCCTGTTCCATCCTTTAGGTTGGGAGTTCTTGTATTTTTCAAAATCCTTGGCTGTGATATCCATAGCATTCAGGACTCGCTCCAAAGACCATCCGGTCTTTTCCATAACACTAACAGCCGACCATACCCGGTGCTCTCGATCTTGCTCCTCACTAATTGTAAAGGTCGCATGCATCGCATCGGTTAATTCTTCAACAGGCTCAACGGGGTAATTCTTCTTTTTTTTGCTCATTTTTAATAGTTGCTATTCGTTTTACTCAATAGAACAAATGTGAACAAATTAAACGGGATTAGCTGTAAGGGTGTCACTTATAGATATGCCAATTGGTTTCTTTATTGATTAGAAATTGATCGGGAAGTAATTCACATTCCAGAGATTTGTTTCTCTAGGAATAATGGACTCTGCGAAAATTAGGCCTTTCGTACACTTCTTAAATCTTTCTCATTCTTTGCAAAATAATTAATCCAATAAGTTAACGAGCTCCTGCTTCATTTGGTCATCGATGGTGCGGTACCTGGCAAATGCCTTGCTTCCTTCAGAATGGCCAGATAGGGACCCCACTAATGAAGGATCTTTGACCTTTTTGTAAAGGTTGCCAATAAAGGTTCGACGGGCTAGATGGGAAGTGGCTACTTCGTTTAAAGGTCGCTTTTTTTCTTTGCGTGTTGCGGATTCCAAAATCGTTACCATTCGTGTCAGGCTGGCAGCTTTGAACATTTCTTTTATTGCAAGATTGTAATTTACTTCTGATATAAATGGGAATAATTGTTTTCCATCGGTAAGTGGATATTTGCTTAATATTTCCTTTGCCGTAGCATTCAATGGAACCCTTACAGTATGTGGTTTGTCATCCTTTGACTTGGACGCAATATATTCAATTGCTTCATTGATTACACTATCTGTGGTCAAATTGTACAAGTCCCCGATCCTGCAACCAATAAGACAATGAAAGACGAAGATATCTCTTTGTACTGCCAGTTCCGGGCAGTATGAAAGATCGAATTTGTGCAGATCATTTCTCTCCTTGATGGTAAGATAAAAGGGAGTACCGTAGATCTGGCCATCAATTGAATATCCTTTGAAGGGATTGTTTGTCGTTTTTCCCTCTTCAACCAGCCACAGACAAAAGGTGCGGAACCGGGAAAGAATATCTGACACTGTATTGATACCACGGGCCTGGGGTGCCCGGCTCTCAGGAACTAATTTATATATCTTCGGGAACTCGTCAGATAAAACGGTCGAAGTTGTGCCACCCATTTCGATTCAAGTTGTGCCAGGTATTTCGGTCGAACCTGTGCCACTTTAAATGTAGCATTTAGGATTTTGTTTCGGTCGAAGTTGTGCCACCTGTTTCGGTTCAAGTTGTGCCAGAAAGAGTGCTAAAAAAAGGAATGATTTCTATCTTATCCCGGAAAACTTAAAATCAGGGATATGGCCGCAAAAAAGATAGATATCATGGATGTTCGACAATTAATTCAGTTAAAAATCAGGGGCGAGAGCAACCGTAGTTGTTCCACCAGTTTATCCATTCACCGCAATACGGTCAATTACTATGTCCGACAGTTGAAGGCAACAGGAAGCGGATATGCTGATCTGCTGAGCCTAAGTGATGCACAACTGAAAGAGCTTTTCCCTTGCCGGTGTGCCTCGGACAGTGACCGTTACGAAGAGCTGGCATCAGAGTTTTCGTATTTTAAGAAGCAATTGCTTAGTCCGGGTGGCACACGCGAAGCGTTGTGGAAAGAATATCTTTTCAAACATCCGGAAGGTTATGGCTATACCCAGTTTAACGAGCATTATAACAACTGGCTGGGTCAGACCAAGGCCAGCGGTAAGCTGACACATAAGGCTGGGGACAGTCTTCTGGTCGATTATGCTGGCAAAAAGCTTCCTGTGGTGGATAAACAGACCGGCGAGGTTCAGTACATGGAAGTGTTCGTTGGCTTGCTGCCCTGCAGTTGTTTTACCTTTATAGAAGCCAGCCGCAGCCAGCAAATGGAAGATTTTATCGGATCCATCAACCACTGTTTCCAGTTTCTAGGAGGCAGCACCAAGGCCATTGTACCGGACAATCTGAAGTCAGCAGTTTCCAAGGCCAGCAAGTACGAACCGGTTCTGAACAAAACGCTCAAGGACCTGGCCCTTCATTACGGGTGCGTGATCAATCCTACCCGTTCGGACAAAGCGATGGTTGAAGGTGCTGTAAGGCTGGTGTATCAGCGCATCTACTTCTCGATCCGGAACATGACCTTCTTTAGCCTGGATGAGCTCAACTGTCAGCTTCAAAAGGAACTTGTGAAGTACAATGATTTTTTGATGGAAACCTACCAGGCAAGCCGCCGCAAGCTGTTTATCGAACTGGAGCAGCCCCACCTTCAACCATTACCATCATCTGCGTACCAGATCAAGCATTACAAGCGGGCCAAGGTGCAGAAAATGGGATATATCTATCTCTCAGACACGAAGAACTACTACAGCGTACCTTACCGTTACATTGGCAAACGGGTAGAATTGCAATATAACAGGGAAACCATCGAGATTTACTTCCAGTCGGATCGTATTGCCAGCCATAAGAGGGTTTCCCTGCCAGGCCAGTATGTAACCGTTAAAGAACACATGAGCAGCAGCCATCAGTTTTACAACGACTGGAGCCCTGAGTACTTTGCCCGGCTGGCAGAAAACATCGGCTCAAAAACAGTTGAGTACATCACCCTTTTGATCGCACAGCAGGACTATCCGGAAACAGGTTATAAGCAGGCACTTGGCATTTTGAGCCTAAAAAAAGCCTTCGAGAAACACCGGATAGAGAAAGCCTGTGCCATTGCCCTGACCCATGACAGGTGCAGTTACCGCACCATCAAACGCATTTTGGAAAACAACATGGACAAAGCCATAGAACCACCCAAAACAAAACAGATTTTTATTCCTATACACATGAATATACGGGGCCCCAAAGCCTATAATTAAACACTAACACAATTAAGAAAAAAGATGAACAATCAAGCAACCATTGAAAAGATGAAACAAATGCGGCTCAGTGCCATGGCTGAAACCTATTACAACAGCGTGCAGAACAACATGCACCGTGATTACACACTGGATGATTACCTGGCCCTTCTGATTGATCAGGAATGGGAATCCCGCTATAACAAGCGCATCCATGGCCTGATCACCAAGGCAGGGTTCAGGTATCCGGCATCCGTTCAGGATGTCAATTATACGGCAAACCGTTCACTGGATAAAAACACCTTTGAACGCCTGGCACTGCTCGATTTTATCAAAAGAGGGGAAAATGTAATTTTTACCGGTGCCACAGGTACGGGTAAAAGTTACCTGGCACAGGCACTGGGACACAACGCCTGCACCATGCAATACAAAACCATGTATTACAACTTTGCCCGTTTGATGGACCGGATTAAACTATCAAAGATAGAAGGAACCTACATCAGGCTTCTCAGCAGAATTGAAAAAACAGACTTGCTGATACTGGATGATTTTGGATTAATGGCCTTTGATGATCATGCAAGAAATGCACTGATGGATATCGTTGAACTCAAATATGACAAGTCTTCCATTATCATTGCCGCCCAGATACCGGTCAAGAACTGGCATGAAACAATCGGGGAAGGAACCATTGCAGATGCTATCCTGGATCGGATGGTGCACTCTTCCCACCGGATAGAATTAACGGGAGAATCATTGCGAAAAAACAAGATGAAAAAAACTCAGATTAATTAATAAATTTGGCAAGGAAATCATCCTTTTTTTGTGGCACAACATCACCGAAACAAGTGGCACAATTACACCGAAATATCAAATTAGAGATCATTGGGCTAAAATCTGTATTAAAAGAAACCTATGTTGATTAAAGACAGGCTATAACCTCAGTTACATGCAAAATTGGCAGTATCGGTTTATGGGTGTATCTTTCCAATCATACAACATATCGGACTGACAGGAAATCGCCCGCAAATAGACTTAGCGTATAGCTTTCAATGACATAGGCAAGACAATAAAACACAGCATTTATGGATACAGATGATTTATCAAGAGAAACTTATAGAGCCATTATTGAAACATCAGAAAGGTTTCACCATGATTTTGCATTGCCATTTGGAGTATTGGCTTACGGATGTAAATCGGATGATGAATTTCTTACTAAGTCTGAAACATTGGTTAGAGAGTGGCTGACTAATTGGGATTTAGATGAAGCAATAATGGATATTTTCTATGATAATCCACCGTCTATTAAGGAGATGAAAAAGATTCTTGATAAAATGTTGTCAAATATTGACAAGGTGAGATTGATCCCAATGAATCAACGTAAATTTGAACTTTGGTAAAATGAATTAAAATGGATGCATCAGAACAATATAGAGACTTGACAGAAAAAATGAAGCAAAATCTTCCATTGACAGCACTGCCCATAAGAGAATTGGTGCAGATTTGTCGTGAAAATGGGAATCCGATTACATTAAAAACAGAATTGACCATCATCGGGGTATATAATAGTGGCGACATTTCAGGGATCATATGTACAGTTCAAAACATTAATGAAAAGGCGATAGTTTGCGCCTTGACCCATTTGATTTTTTCACCAAAATGTATACTATATCGGGAGATTTGTGATTACCAGAGGAAAAGAGAAAAAAGGATTAAGAAACTCAATCAAACGGGATTGATATAAAAAATCCCAGCCTGGAAGAAGCGGTATAGCCAATAAGACGTTCAGTCGTTTGCAAAGGTTTCTATCTCTCTCTCACTTTTAATATAACTTGATAGATAATCGCCTGCAATAAATTATTGAGCATAGCGCATCCTTG
>DMFR01000317.1:6296-6761 GCA_003450125.1 Prolixibacteraceae bacterium
TTATTGAGCATAGCGCATCCTTGTAGTTCAAGTGTTAAAGTAGGATTAAAGTTTCTACAGCTGAATAATAGTTGATGTTTATTGGCCTAAGATTCTATAAATACTGTAATTTGTATTATTGCAATGGCCATTACAGTAATGCTTATTGCAATAACTAACCAATAAGCCTTACGAAATTTTATAATGGGGAAAGAGAATCGGAATTTTTGAGATCAACGGTTCATAGGAATAGGTCCAACCTGGTATCCAAAAAGTTGTAAAACCTGATTTACTTTATCTAGCCGGATGGTTTCTTTCCCTTGTTCCAGATCACGTACAAATCGGAGTCCTACACCAGCCTTTTCAGCCAATTCCGGTTGAGTAAGCTTTACAGCCTTCCTTTTTAATTTTACAAATTCACTGAGTAGCATATAATACTGTCTCTTATACACATCTCCGAGCCCACGAGACTAGGCATGATCTCGT
>DMFR01000054.1 GCA_003450125.1 Prolixibacteraceae bacterium
GTATACACAAACAGGCAACCTGTTAGCATTGAAACGGATTACATGATATTGTTGTGGGCAAGTGTTTTCAAAACCAATATTAAGATTTTCTTTTTTGAAAAATCTTACTTTTATTAATTCAATATTAGTAACTTAGATCAACCTCCACAACCTAAATCTTATCTATCTTCTATGTTGAAAAAGAAGATAGATAAGCTAGGGCTTTGGGGGTCATTGCATGGTTACTAATATTGAATTAAAAAAGTAAGATTTTTCCCGATAGCCATCGGGACCATTGACTTTACTTTCCCCTACAACCCCAAGGACTCGGGGTCATGTGATCCTAGAAAAAAATAATTGTAAAAGTTAGCTATTAAGCATCTCTGCATATAATAAACAATGTCGAAAGTTTAATTTTCATGTTCCCTTACCAGAAATTATCCATAAGTCGTATAATGTTCTAAATAAAGAAAGACGCTCGTTATTCAACGGCGTCTTTCTTATTTTATGGACTTTAAAGATTGGGTTCAAACCTTAAATGTTGAACCTGTAACTTTAAACTTATTTCGTTACACCCGGCCAATCATCTGTCCGGAATGGATTTGCAGGAAGTCCTTCCTTGTTGTAAAGATTCAGGTCATCGGGGTTATTGGCCCAGCCGAATCGAACGGCAACAGGATTTTTAACTTCATCTGAATAAACCACTACGGTATGGTCACCGGTGATGGATGCTTTTGCCCATACGAATTTATGATCGGCACCTGCGACAGAAAAACAATTGACATAGCCGTATTTGTTTTTGGAAACCAAACCGCTACCTGTTTCAGTGAAGTTGATCATGGCTTTGTTTCCTTCAAACTTAACCGACTGGTACATAGGGCCTGAATAAACAATATTCTTTCCGTAGGAGGTTTTCAAAGCCGATAAAGCCAATCTCTTTCCCACATCTTGTTTGTTGGTCGGGTGGATGTTATCTGCAACGCCCAGGTCAATGGCCAATGCCATTCCGGTTTTTGGCAAAGCGAGGGTCTTGGTTTGCGCTTCACGAAGTTCGGCCCATGCACTTTCGCTTGGTTGGGCGGTCGGATCCATATAGTTGGCCAGGGAAACAAAGTAGAAGGCAAGGTCCTTCTGGCCCCAATGGGTTCTCCAGTCATTGATCATTTCAGGAAATACACGTTGGTATTGTTTGGCACGGTCGGCATTCGATTCACCCTGGTACCAAATAGCACCTTTAATCCCGTAAGGAATAATAGGGTTTAACATGCCGTTGAAAAGCAGGGTAGGGTAGTCGTTTGGACCAATTTCCATGGAGCCCACCTGTGCTTCGGTAATTTTAAACTTCCATTTATCCGACAAGCTCAAGGGTTTATCGCCTACCAGAAGGTACTGGTCATCGGCGCTGCCATACAAACCGCCGCCGCCGCCCGTATCTTCTACCCGGATGGCAATCACATTTTTACCTGCCTTTAAAGTATTGGCAGGAATTGCATATACTCTCTTTTCATTATAACTTTTAGTAAATCCAACTTTCACCCCGTTAATCCAGGTAATTTCATTATCGTCGATAGTCCCCAGGTGGATTTCATTGGCCATCTTTGCCTGAGCAGCAGTCAGTTCAATCGTTTTGCGGTACCAGCCAATTCCGTCAATGGATGGATATCCGCTTTCTTCCCATGTTTTTGCAGGGGTAATTTCAGCCCAATCGCCGTCATTCATAGCCTGATCAGCGTAAACAGCTACACCATTGACCAAACCAGCATCTTTTGTCGGGATATCCTTTAAAACAGCTTTTAAGGCAGCTATTTTCTGTTCGCGGTACTTGGCCATGTCAAAACCGGCCAGCTCTTGCAATTTGCCCTTAAAATCAGGATCATTTTCAATGGTCTGCTTACTTGACCAGGTTTCAGCCACTGTACCTCCCCATGAAGTATGGATCAATCCAACGGGAACTTTTAATTCCTGGTTCAGGTAGCGGCCAAAGAAAAAGCCAACAGCAGAAAAGGAGGATACATTCTCGGGTGTACATGCCAGCCATTCTCCATTGTCCAGATCTTCAACGGGAGTCTTGGCTACCTTTTTTGCAACCGTAAATAAGCGGATAGTGGGAAAGTTGGCTGCTGCTATTTCAGTTTTTGAATTTTTGGTACCATTCATACCGAATTCCATGTTCGATTGTCCGGAGCAAACCCATACTTCACCAATCAGGATATTATCAAAATGGATTGAATTTTTACCCTTTATGGTCATTTCATAAGGCCCCCCGTAATCGAGTGAAGGTAATTTTGCAGACCACTTGCCTGTTTTACTTGCTTTCAATGCAATGTTTTTTCCGGCAAAGCTGATAGTTATTTTTTCGCCTTTATCAGCCCATCCCCAGATGGGGTTTTCCTGCCCCTGCTGCAACACCATGTTGGAGCTGAAAATACGGGCCGGCTTTACGTTGGCCTCTGAAGGAATTACAGCCGACCAAAGTAGAGTAAAGGCAAGGGCTGCCTTGTAAATGGAATGTTTCATGTTTTATTGGTTTTAGTTTGATACAATATACAAAATTTGGAATTTTATTTGTAAAAACGACGATTATTCAGGATAATCGTTCAAAGAGAAGACATATTCTGAAGCGCTGATAACTTTGGCAAACGAACCATTGAGAGCAGCCATATAGGCGGTCTGAACATCTGTAGCTTCAACGACTTGATTGTTAAATGTCAAATTGCGTGTAGCACAGGCATCGTGAATCAAAGTGACCGGGTATCCCAGATCACAGGCAGCACGGGTGGTGGTATCAATACACATGTGGCTCATGGCCCCGCAAATAACCAATTCATCGATATTCTGTGCACTCAGTATTTCAAGCAGATTGGTTTGCCGGAAGCTGTTGGGGAAATGCTTCTCAACAATGTGTTCACCTTCGAGGGGAAGAACCGAGGAGTGAATCTCGACACCCCTGCTGCCAGAAACAAAAAAGCTGGCATTAGCCTTCAGTGAAATGTGTTGAATATGAACAAGGGGCCAGTTTCTTTCCCTGAAAAGTGAAAGTAGAAGAGCCGCATTCGCTGAAGCCTCTTCCATGTGGTATAGCTCCATTTTCCCTCCGGTGAAATAATCATTTTGAATATCAACAAGCACCAATAGCTGGTTTTTCATTTTAGGTCAGGTTAAAAGTTGAAAGTCAAAGGTACAAAATTAATGGGATAAGTGGTTGGATGGTTGAATGGTTGGATGGTTAAATGGTTAAATGGTTGGATGGTTAAATGGTTGGATGGTTAAATGAGGAAGTGGTCAGTATTCAGTTGTCATCGTCTTAGATTCTAAGG
>DMFR01000372.1:0-1342 GCA_003450125.1 Prolixibacteraceae bacterium
TAATATCTCTTTTTATAAAATCAATTAAAAGTCTATCCGGTGACGGAAGCAGATTCTACCTCAAGGAGGGTTGTTTTTGCCTTGTGATTGTATTTGAAAACAAAAGGGAAAATCAAGCCAAGGATAAGGGTATATCCTGCGAAAACAAACCAGATATACGGCCAGTTTTTGATACCGTCAACGGTGAAATAATCGACTACCCAGCCGCTGGACACGCCGCCGATAAAGGCTCCAAGACCATTGGTCATCACCATGAAAAGACCTTGTGCACTTGCCCTGATACGTGGCTCTGCTTCTGTTTCAACGAATAAAGAGCCTGAAATGTTGAAAAAATCGAAGGCCATACCATAAATGATCATCGATAGAACCAATAGGAACAATCTGCTGTCAGGATTTCCAAGGCCGAAAAGGGCAAACCGGAATACCCAGGCTATGATGCTGATCATCATTACTTTCTTGATGCCATACCTGTTTAAAAAGAAAGGAATGGTCAAGATAAACAATGTTTCAGAAATTTGTGAGACTGACATCAGCAGGCCGGGATGCAATACGGCAAACGAGGTGGGGTAGAGGGCCCTGAAATCATGAATAAAGGGTTCACCAAAGGTATTGGTAATCTGCAGGGCGGCACCAATAAAAACGGCAAAGATGAAAAACACAGCCATCTTGCTGTTTTTGAATAGGACAAAGGCATCAAGTCCCATGGCAGAAAGGAAAGAGCCATCCTTTTTTGTGTTGCCGGGAGGGCATGCAGGCAAAGTGAAGGAATAGAGGCCCAATGCCAAAGCAGAGAGGGAACTGATGTACAATTGCAGGGGACTTACAGACCAGCCGTTGAGGTCAATCACCCACATGGCAACAACAAATCCTACCGTTCCCCATACCCTGATAGGGGGGAAGACCTTGACAATGTCATATCCTTTGGATGACAGAATACCATAGGCCACTGTATTGTTGAGGGCAATGGTAGGCATGTACACCATGGCGTTCAACAACATCACCCAGTACATGAGCGCCGGATCCTGTATGGTTGAAGCCCAAAACAGCAGAAGCGCTCCGGCGATATGACAAAGTCCGAACAGACGTTCTGCATTGATCCAGCGGTCGGCAACAATACCCAATATCCCGGGCATGATCAATGAGGCCAGACCCATTGTGGAGTAGATACTTCCAACTTGTCCTCCGGTAAATTTGAGCGACACGATCATGTATCCCCCAAGAGAGATTAGCCATGTTCCCCAGACAAAATACTGGAGGAAGTTCATTATGATTAAACGGTTCTTTATCCCCATGATTTAGGTCCTTGATTTGAGTAGTTTTTTAGCGGGTATAAAACTAATAA
>DMFR01000372.1:1527-6701 GCA_003450125.1 Prolixibacteraceae bacterium
GTATAAAACTAATAAAAACTACCGGAGTGAAGTCAATAGGAAAAGGGGAAAAATGAAAAATAGAAAATAGCTGGTTTGGAGGAAGAATATTTGAATAAGAAAAACTAAAAATGCGACATTATTTAGTCTATATTACTTGAATGAACCCGTAAAGTATACTGTTGATGGGGCCTTAATCTTTCCGGCGACGGTTGATTTCATCACGGATGGCAGAAGCTTTTTCGTAATCTTCATCCTTAACGGCATTGGTGAGCATATCAGAAAGCTCAGCAGAGGTATATTTGCCGTATTCATATTTGCCTTTGTTGGTTTCCTCACTGACGGGTTGATGCCATTCCTCCTGGGGGCGTTCAGTTTCAAATTCAATGACGATACCCGCACGTTCAAGAATATCTTCAGTGGTGTAAATCGGACAGCCGAAACGAAGGGCGAGTGCAACGGCATCGGAAGTACGGGAATCAATGATGATCTGCTTGCCGTCTTTCATGCAGACCAGTTCCGAATAGAAGATGCCTTCTTCGAGTTTGTAAATGATAATTTCCGAGATATAAATATCAAAAGCCGAAGCCATATTCTTAAACAAATCGTGCGTAAGGGGTCGGGGAGGTTTGAGCCCTTCCAGTTGGATGGCAATCGACTGCGCTTCAATCGGGCCTATAATGATTGGAATCCTGCGCTCACCAGTTTCTTCGGCCAACACCAATGCGTAGGCTCCTGACTGTGATTGGCTGACGGACAGCCCCAATATATTGAGTTTTATTTTCAGCATTGATTATAAAATAGAATCACCTACGGGTAACAAATATAAGAATAGTTTTGCATTCCGATTGTCTTTTTATCATTTAACTTTGGGTACCGGGAAAGGATTAATTGCAAGTGTCTGATTTGAAAAATGGTGAAGGACAGAAATATTTCAGAAAAAAGCGTGTAAAGCTTTGGTGATCACTTAAAATTATCTACTTTTGCCATCCGAAAGTTTTCGTGCAGGCCCTATAAGCGGTAATTCAAAGCATTCCCGCCTGCCGGAAGAAATATTAAAGCAAATTGAAATGTACGCAATTGTAGAGATTGCCGGTCAGCAGATGAAAGTTGAGCAAGGCCGGAAAATTTATGTTCATCGTCTTGTAAATGCAGAAGGCGAAACTGTAGTTTTTGACAAAGTTCTTTTGGTTGATAACGATGGTGCAGTGAAAGTTGGAGCTCCAGTGGTAGAAGGCGCCAGTGTTAAGGTGACCGTTCTGGAACACGTCAAAGGAGAAAAAGTATTGGTCTTCAAAAAGAAAAGAAGAAAAGGCTACCAGAAAATGAATGGTCACCGCCAATACATGACCAAAATTCAAATTGAAGAAGTAATAGGATAACATTAAAAAAAATTTACCATGGCTCATAAGAAAGGTGCGGGTAGTTCGAGAAACGGCCGCGAATCGGAAAGCAAAAGACTTGGCGTTAAAATATTCGGAGGTCAAGCTGCAACAGCTGGTAACATTATTGTTCGCCAGAGAGGTACTTCACACCACCCGGGGTTAAATGTAGGTATGGGAAGAGACCATACTTTATTTGCGTTGGTGACAGGAACAGTTGTTTTCAAGAAAAGAAGAGACAACAGATCGTGGGTTACTGTTGAGCCAGTAGTGGCTGCAGAAGCAATCTAATACGATTAAAAATATTCGTTAATAATCTCCTGCTTTTCCGAAGGCAGGAGATTTTTTTGTTTTACATTTGATGATCAAAATAGAAACATATACGAGATGCTAAATTTAAAATTCATACAGGAGAATCCTGAATTGATCATTGCAAAGTTGAAGAAGAAAAACTTTGATGCTACAGCAATCGTTCAGCAAATTACTGAATTGTCAGGTAAGAAAAATGAACTGCAGAACCAGGCTGATCAGTGCAAGGCCGAGATGAATAAAATATCCAAGGAGATTGGTATCCTGATGCGTGAAGGCAAAACTGATGAAGCGCAGGCTGCCAAAACCCGCACCGGTGAACTGAAGGATGCAATCAAACAACTGGACGATGATTTTGCAAGGATTGAATTGGAAGTATTCAATATTCAAGTGTTGCTTCCCAATCTGCCTTCCGATTTGGTTCCTGCAGGAAAGACTCCGGAAGATAACCTGGTGGTTAAAAGCCATGGTCAGATCCCTGTATTGCCTGCTGGCAGTGTGCCTCATTGGGAATTGGCAAAGAAATACGATATTATTGACTTTGAACTGGGTGTTAAGATTACAGGAGCCGGATTCCCTGTGTACAAGGGCAAAGGGGCACGCATTCAACGTGCACTGATCAGTTTCTTCCTCGATGAGGCACGTGCTTCAGGATACCTTGAAATTCAGCCCCCTTTAATGGTGAATGAAGATTCAGGATTTGGAACTGGCCAGTTACCCGACAAGGAAGGACAGATGTATCATGCCACCGAGGACAACCTTTACCTTATCCCTACAGCCGAAGTTCCGGTGACCAATCTATATCGTGATGTGATTGTAGATGCCAAGGACTTGCCCATTAAAAATACGGCTTACAGTGCTTGTTTTCGACGTGAAGCAGGTTCGTATGGCAAAGATGTACGGGGTTTGAACCGGCTGCACCAGTTTGATAAAGTAGAAATTGTACAGATTGCCCATCCTGACAATTCGTATGAATTACTCGATGGAATGGTGGCACATGTAGCCGGATTGGTTGAAAAGCTTGAATTGCCTTACCGTATTCTTCGTTTATGTGGTGGGGATATGAGTTTCACATCTGCCCTTACCTACGATTTTGAAGTGTTCTCAGCTGCCCAAGAGAAATGGCTGGAAGTAAGTTCAGTCTCTAACTTCGAGTCCTTTCAGGCCAACAGGCTAAAGTTGCGTTACCGTGATGAAGCGACCAAGAAACCGGTCATAGCCCATACACTCAATGGAAGTGCTCTTGCATTGCCACGTATTCTGGCTGCATTGCTTGAGAACAATCAGACCCCTGAAGGTATTCGTATCCCCAAGGTGTTGATCCCCTATTGCGGGTTTGAGATGATTGACTAAATTAGACTGGGGATTTACTGAGAGTCTCACTTTAAGTGAGACTCTCAGTAAATCCTATTATTTTCCAATTTTCTTCCCTATTATTTGTGAGGTCTCAGATATTATTTGTATCTTTTATGAAAAATGCATTTCGAGACTGGCCATCTTTATCATATTTACAACAGGGGGAACAATTCACAAAAGATATTTTACAATAGGGAGAATTATTTATTCTTCCTTAGAAAGTTAAGACTGTATGTGATTCCTTATGCCGATATTTTGGCATGGGTACTCATGCCTAACCATTTTCATTTAATGGTATATGTGAACACTATTGATATTGATACTGAGAGTATCACTTTGAGTGAGACTCTCAGTATCAATAAGGATCCCAAATTGCGTTCTTTCAACGACTCCATAGGCATTATGCTTCGTACCTATGCCCGTGCCATCCAAAAGCAGGAAAAGATGAATGGTTCACTGTTTCAGGAGCATACCAAGGCCAGTTGTCTGACTAATCCAAATGAGAATGATTTTAATTGGTTTTACGAGGAATATGAGTTTCAGAACAATTATGTGCTTAATAAGCAAGATTATCCTACCATTTGCTTTGGGTACATACATGAAAATCCTGTTAAATCATACTTGTGCAATTCAATAGTGGGGTGGGAATTTAGCTCTGCTCCTGATTATTTTGCAAAGCGAAAAGGTAAGTTGATCAATAAAGAGAAGGCAAAAGAATATAGTTTATACTAAGTAATACTGAGAGTCTCACTTTAAGTGAGACTCTCAGTATTACTTAGTATCTTTAAGACAAATTTCAATCCATGAAACTTTTTACCTGTAAACAAATTGCTGAAATCGATCAGTTGACCATGAAACTTGAACCGATCTCTTCCATTGACCTGATGGAAAGAGCATCGATGCAGGTGGCAGACTGGATCATCAACCATATTGGAAACAACCTTCCCTTTTGGTTCTTTGCCGGTCCTGGAAACAATGGAGGAGATGCCTTGGCCGTTGCCCGTATGCTGGCTTATGCCAATTTCAACTGCACTGTCTTTATTGTAAGCTTTGGAAAGGAACTCTCAGGTGATCCTGCAATCAATATGGAACGGTTGAAGGAGCAAAATAAGGTGCTTCTCAAAAGTATTGACTCGGAAGCTACAATTCCAGAAATTCCTTCCAAGATAGTCATTATCGACGGCTTGTTTGGCTCTGGATTAACACGCCCTTTGAATGGATTGGCGGCTGAAATTGTCAGGAAGATCAACCAATCGGGGGCAATGGTTATTTCAATCGATATTCCAAGTGGTCTGATGGGTGAGGACAATTCGCACCTTGACTTGTCAAATATCATTAATGCCAGGCATACACTCACTTTTGAGGTTCCAAAGATCAGTTTCCTTTTCCCGGAAACCCAAAGGTTTGTGGGTAATTGGGAAGTGTTGCCTATTGGATGGGCTGAGGAAGCGATCCTACAAACAGAAAGTAAGTATGGTTATCTTACCGGGGAGTTTATCTCATCAAAAATACAAAAGAGGGACAAGTTTTCTCACAAGGGCACTTTTGGCCATGCCTTGCTCATTGCCGGAAGCTATGGCAAAATGGGAGCAGCAATTCTTGCCTCAAGAGCTTGTCTGCGTTCAGGAGTGGGTTTGCTCACTACCCATATTCCAAGGCTTGGGTACCAGATACTTCAAAGTTCTATCCCTGAAGCAATGGCTTCCATTGATGCTTCTGATAGAGTATTTACCGCCTTTCCTGATCTTAAGCTTTATTCCGCTATAGGAATTGGCCCTGGGATCGATAAAAAAACAGATACTCAACAAGCCTTGCAAGAGCTGCTGTATGCCAAACCAATCAAGATGGTCATTGATGCCGATGCACTGAATATTCTGTCTGAAAACCAACAATGGTATCGCCTTTTGCCCCCAAACACTATCCTGACTCCCCATCCCAAGGAGTTGGAAAGATTGGTTGGGCCGTCGGCCAATTCTTACGAGCGTCTGCAGATACAATTGCAATTCTCGGCGCAATACAAGGTGATAGTGCTGTGTAAAGGAGCTCATACCTGTATTACCTTTCCCAACGGGCAAGTGTATTTTAACGGCTCTGGAAATGCCGGTATGGCCACTGGCGGAAGTGGCGATGTATTGACTGGTATCATCC
>DMFR01000372.1:6799-10288 GCA_003450125.1 Prolixibacteraceae bacterium
GTATTGACTGGTATCATCCTGGGGCTACTTGCTCAAAGCTATTCTCCGGAGGATGCTACCCTCATCGGTGTCTACCTTCATGGGTTGGCTGGTGACCTTGCTTCCGAACGGTTGGGACAGGAAGCTATGATTGCCGGAGATATAATCGAACACTTGGGAGCAGCTTTCTTGCAGCTTGAATAATATTTTGGCTATTTTTGGGTTTTTAATGCACAGGCGGAATTCAAATTTACCAAAATAATCAAATTTCAGAACAATGAAGCTATCGATATTGACCTTAATGCTGATGCTCTTTGCCGTTTCAATTGTTTCGGCTCAGAAGGAAGACAAGAAGAAAGCTGCCTCAGGGGCAATAACAGGACCTGTTGAAGGGGTGGTGTATTCTTTGCCAGAAACAGGTATCCGCGTTCACGTGAAAGCTACCCGTGAACGCTTTGTACATGGTCCTTTTTCTCAGTATGCACAGAAAATGCTGGGAATAGACAATGTTCCCCAGGCTGATGCTGATCGTTGGAACATGGATGAAATGCAATTGGAAGTGTTTAGTGAACCCGATCCAGATCAGGTACACAAGGCTCTTGGAAAGGCTGCCCAGATGGTTAGCCTGACCGAATCAGGTATTCTGGCAGGCATTAACACCGATATGAATATTGATAAGTCAATACTTCAGACCAGCTCATTCCTGTTGAAGAACCTCGACCAACAGAGCAAATTCACTGATTTATCCATCTGGAGTTATTATTCTCCTGCAGATTCAACCAAGAAGTTCAAGATGGTGTCCAAGAACCAGGAACAGAAGGCTGCTGAAGCTGCCGAAACGATCTTTAACCTTCGCAACAGCCGTTTTGCCTTGCTTACCAATGCAGATGACGAACCTCTTCCTGATGGGAAGTCCTTTGAGATAATGACCGAGGAACTGGGACGGATGGAAGACAACTATCTGGCCTTATTCATTGGGAAATCTGATAAGCAGTCCTATGAATTCAGTTTTGACTTTGTGCCCGGACAGAAGAGCGTCAAAGGAGAAGTGTTCTTCCGGTTCAGTGAGGATAGGGGAGTGTTGCCCAAAACTGATTTATCAGGCCGTCCTATCGTGATTGATGTGGTTAAGTCAGAGGGCCTGTCTACCAAACAAGGCGCATTAAGTGCTTCAGATAATCCATTTGCAGGCAAAAGCGGGTTGTATTACCGTATGCCAGGAATGGCTGAAATCCGTATTATGGATGGAAGCAATCAATTGGCCACCTCACGCACTGCCATTGCACAGTTTGGAACCACAGCACCTATCCCGGAAGATATACTAGACGGCAATTTTAAGCTTGAATTTTTCCCCAATACAGGCGCTGTTAAAAGTATCACTGAAAAATAATTGAAAGGTCATCCTGAACTTGTTTCAGGATCTTCTATTAATTCGAGGGGGTGCTGAAACAAGTTCAGCATGACGCTTCGATCATGGGAAAGGATTGGATTGAAATACTGGGATGTTTCAATCTTATCCTTTCCCTTTTTTGTGCATAAGCATTTTAAAGCTCATGGCATGTTGGAAGCTCAATCAGTGTCCGATCAAGGTTCTGGTAAACGAACAAGAGGAAACGTCTATTGATAAGACACGACATGTCCTTTTAAAGAGT
Organism: Prolixibacteraceae bacterium; assembly: GCA_003450125.1. GTDB lineage: Bacteria > Bacteroidota > Bacteroidia > Bacteroidales > Prolixibacteraceae > Aquipluma. The sequence goes on from DMFR01000372.1 coordinate 8,431, forward strand.
GTATTTCTTCGCTTAAGCATAAGAATTGAACATTTTTTTACCCCATATAAATCATCGTTTGAGGGAAGGATATTTTCTTAATTTAGGGGCTTCAAAAAAAATCAATTTAATCCGTTAATATGAATTCGATCAATTCACTTAGAGAATCAAAATCAGCGCGTTGGTTTGTACTCATTTTGGTATCTTTTACCATGATGTGCATGTACTATCTGACTGACGCCATGGCTCCTTTACAAGAGCGGTTACAAGCCAACTTATCATGGACTGCCTCCGACTACGGTTTGTTTACCAGTGGTTACGGCTGGTTCAACGTTTTCCTTTTAATGCTCGTGTTCAGTGGGATGATTCTCGACAAGATGGGAGTGCGTTTCACTGGAGTCCTTTCAATTGGCATCATGTTGCTGGGCGGACTTATTAAATACTGGGCCATATCAGGTCATGTAACTGGAATGTATGAATTAACTATCGGTTCATGGCAAATGATTGAACCTACTACAAAATCAGCATTGGTGGCAGGACTTGGATTTGCCATCTTCGGCGTAGGATGCGAAATGTTTGGTATTGCTGCCAATAAAGCTGTAGTGAGATGGTTCCGTGGAAAAGAAATGGCATTGGCCATCGGGTTAAACACTTCAACCGGACGTATCGGTACTGCCTTGGCCATGTTTACACCAATACCCTTGGTAAAACTGACCGGCAATATTGGGGCTCCCGTTCTGCTTTCCCTGTTCTTGCTGGGACTTGGATTGCTTGTTTTCATCTTGTTTATATTTATGGATCTTAAGTTAGATAAAGAGGAGGCTGATTCAGGATTGGTCACCAAAGAAGATTTTAACTTTACCAACGTTATTGATATTGCCAAGAACCGTGCTTTCTGGTACATCACCATCCTTTGCGTACTGTTTTATTCTGCCGTGTTTCCTTTCATCAAATACGCCACCAACATGATTGTGCAGAAGTTTGGAATTACCGACTCTTTTGCAGGTTATATCCCTGCCCTGTTGCCTTTCAGCGCGCTGCTTTTAACTCCTGTTTTCGGAAGTTTATTCGATAAAAAAGGGAAAGGTGCCACCATCATGATCGTTGGTTCTATCCTTTTGGTATGTGTACATTTGTTATTCGCCATACCTTCATTAAACAGCTTCCCCATTGCCATCGGTTTGGTCATGGTATTGGGTGTTGCCTTTTCAATGGTCCCTTCAGCCATGTGGCCTTCAATTGCAAAGATTATTCCAGAGAACAAATTGGGAACTGCTTATGCAATGACCTTCTGGGTTCAAAACTGGGGCTTGATGGGTGTGCCTTTACTGATAGGTGTGGTGCTTGATAAATATTGCATCACCGGTACGATCAATAAAGTAGTTGACGGTAAAGACCAGGTGATCACACAATACAATTATATGATCCCCATGTTGATCTTTGCCTGTTTTGGTGTATTGGCCATCGTATTCGCCTATCTCTTAAGGGCTGAGGACCGCAAAATGGGATATGGATTGGAAAAACCAAATATTATTGAATTGGCTGAGGTGTAATCAGCATATCTCAATAGACACCTGGATTTAAAAATTAAAAGGCCTGCATTCTGATCTAAGGATGCAGGCCTTTTTTTAGTGCCTAAAGTATTTAAAGTGAACTAGAGTGCCTAAAATACTTTGAGTAGTGCAATCATTAACTTTAGGCACTCTAGTTCACTTGAAATACTTTAGTTCACTTCTTCTTACTTTAACGTATTAATTGTACTTTTATATAATTATTTTCCCCTATCGAATTTCATTTTAAAACAACTATATGAGCAACGAAATCTCAAAATTGACTCCCAAGGAAGTATGGGAGAACTTTTATCAGTTAACGCGAATTC
>DMFR01000201.1 GCA_003450125.1 Prolixibacteraceae bacterium
TGCCCTATGTGTCTATGTGTTTACTTTTTTATTTGTTTATAATTTATTTATCTCCAGATGGAACTGTTGTTACAAGTTTTGTTTGCGAATTAAATCCAAAGCCGAACCGGCTTTAAACCAGTCTATTTGTTGTTGATTGTATGTGTGATTAAGTACGATCGTGTCCTTTGACCCATCAGAATGAACCACTTCAAGGGTTAACGGTTTGCCGGGTGCGAATTCTTTCAGGTCTATGAAATTGAAGGTGTCGTCTTCCTGGATTAAATCGTACTCCGCTTCATTGGCAAAGGTAAGGGCAAGCATTCCCTGCTTTTTCAGGTTGGTCTCATGGATGCGGGCAAAGGATTTGACAATGATGGCTTTTACGCCCAGGTGCCTGGGTTCCATTGCAGCATGTTCACGGGATGATCCCTCCCCGTAGTTATGGTCTCCCACAACAACAGTCGGAATGCCTGACGCTTTATAATAGCGTTGCACAGTGGGCACTTCACCATACTGACCGGTCATCTGGTTTTTTACTTTATTGGTGGCATTGTTGAATGCATTGACTGCACCAATGAGCATGTTGTTCGATATATTGTCAAGATGTCCACGAAAGCGAAGCCAGGGACCCGCCATAGAGATATGATCGGTCGTACACTTGCCTTTGGCCTTGATCAATAGTTTGGCGCCTGTGATATTTTCACCGTTCCAGGGTGCAAAAGGGTAGAGCAGCTGCAAGCGTTGGGAATCGGGTTCCACCTTTACCACCACTTCTGAACTGTTTTCAGCTGGGGCCTGATAACCTGCATCTTCCACATCAAAACCTCTGGAAGGAAGCTCCTGTCCGGTGGGAATGTCCAGTTTTACCTTTTCTCCCTTTTCATTGATCAGGTAATCAGTCAGCGGATTGAAAGTCAGATCGCCTGCGATAGCCATGGCCGTTACAATCTCAGGAGATGCCACAAAAGCATGGGTATTGGGGTTTCCATCTGCCCGCTTTGAAAAGTTACGGTTGAAGGAGTGTATGATGGTATTCTTTTCCCCTTTTTCGGCTCCCGGACGTGACCACTGACCGATACAGGGGCCACAGGCATTGGCGAATACACTGGCACCAATCTTATGGAAGGTATCGATAAAACCGTCACGTTCAATGGTAAAACGCACCAATTCAGATCCAGGGGTAATGGTAAATTCAGATTTCGATTTCAGTTTCTTATCTACCGCCTGCTGGGCCAGTGAAGCCGCCCTTGAAATATCTTCGTAGGAGGAATTGGTGCATGAACCAATTAAGCCAACTTCAATTTTGGTAGGCCAGCCGTTTTCCTTGGCTGCTTGTGCCATTTCTGAAATAGGAGTGGCGCGGTCGGGTGTAAATGGACCATTGATATAGGGTTCCAGTTCATCGAGGTTAATTTCAATCAGCTGATCAAAGTATTGTTCAGGATGGACATATACTTCAGGATCGGCAGTTAAGTGCATCCTGACGGTATTGGCCAGATCTGCCACTTCAGCACGTCCAGTTGCCCGAAGGTAACGCTCCATCGATTCATCATAGCCAAAAGTAGAGGTGGTGGCACCTACTTCAGCCCCCATGTTGCAGATCGTACCCTTGCCCGTACACGAAATGGATTGAGCCCCTTCGCCGAAATATTCAATGATGGCGCCTGTTCCCCCTTTAACAGTAAGGATGCCGGCAACTTTAAGAATGATATCTTTGGGAGCGGTCCATCCACTCAGTTTTCCGGTCAATTTTACCCCAATTAGTTTGGGGAATTTCAATTCCCAGGCCATTCCTGCCATTACATCAACGGCATCAGCACCGCCAACGCCAATGGCTACCATTCCCAATCCGCCGGCATTCACCGTGTGGGAGTCTGTCCCAATCATCATACCACCGGGGAAGGCATAGTTTTCCAGGACTACCTGGTGGATAATTCCAGCACCCGGTTTCCAGAAGCCTATTCCGTATTTGTTGGAAACAGATTCCAGGAAATCATATACTTCCTTGTTGATTTTTATGGCGTCGTTCAGATCCGCCAAACCGTTCTTACTGGCCTGAATCAGGTGATCACAATGAACAGTGGTAGGTACTGCTGTTTTGTTCTTGCCTGAATTCATGAATTGCAGCAAAGCCATTTGGGCAGTTGCATCCTGCATGGCTACCCGGTCTGGAGCAAAATCCACATAATCAACGCCACGCTTAAAATCACGTAGTGCCTGATCCTTGTATAAATGGGAATAGAGTATCTTCTCGGAAAGGGTTAATGGTCTGTTTAAATGCTTTTTAACTGCTTCTATTTTAGCATTTAATTCATTGTAGGTTTTCGTAATTAAATCAAGATCAAACATATGATTGGTTTTTTATAATTGTCAGTATACTAAATTCATTAATTCGCAATGTTTAACAAAGCCTTTGACGATTTGTTTTTTCAAAGGATTCGAATATATTAAAAATAATTAGATCCACAGCTGAATGGTCCATCCGAAAATCCATGTCCGTGGTTGTTTTTATCCCTATGCACGCTCATTCAAACCCGGCTTCAATTTGTTAACTACTTAATTTTTACAGTGAAATAATAAAAGCTGAATGCCTAAAGACAGCATATGTTATTTCAATAAATAGGGTGAATTTACATCTCCAGTTGAATGATCGTATCTATTGGTTTTTTCTTCGAATTTGGCAATTCCAGGGTGATTCCGGAGGCAGTTTCATGGAATTTAACCACGGATTGATCGTCGAAGAACCTGGCTGATTTTAATTTCCTGGGTAATTTACCGATTGAAAGGGTTTCCTCTTTGCAATCGAGAACGTGAATCCAGACCTTTCCCGCTTTCTGGGTACTTGAACCCCATTTGCTGGGACTGATAGGCCCTTTTCGTGTCCCATAAATGGTTTCTCCATATTTTTCAAGCCATTTGCCCATCACCATCAGGGTATCTACATTTTCAGGCTGTATTTTACCATTGGGCATAGGACCGGTATTCAATAGAAAGTTGGCCCCGTATCCTGATGCCCTGATTAAAGTCTGCAAGAGTTGTGTGGTCGATTTGTAATTGTTGTCCACAAGGTTAAATCCCCAGGAGCCATTCATCGTTTCACACATCTCAAGTGGTAAATCCGACAATGTACCTGTCTGATTGAATCCCATAGAGTTTTCACCCGGAAGATCACGTTCAAACATCTGGAAGTCTTCACCCGGGAATGGAGCCTTGTGGTGGTTGCTTCCCACCATTGCTCCGGGTTGTAGTTTATGAATCAAGGCATAAGTTTCATCCAAACGCCAGGGAGCATCCGGTTTGTCCCACATGCCGTCGAACCAGATACCACCCACTTCGCCATAGTTGGTCAAAAGCTCCGATAACTGGGCATTCATGTAATCAATGTACTTGTTCCAGTCGCCGCTTTCAGGTCTTCCGGTAAATCCCTGACCAGTACTGCCTCGTGGAAAGTAATCGGGATGATGCCAGTCCAGCTGTGAATAATAGAAAAAGAGTTTGATGCCCTGCCTGTCGCATTCATCTTTGAGCATCTTGATGATGTCCTTGCCGTAGGGAGTGCGTTTTACGACATTGTAATCGCTTACCTTAGAGTTGAACATGGCAAACCCTTCATGGTGCTTGCTGGTAATGGTGATGTATTTCATGCCGGCCTTTTTGACCATCCCTACCCATTCCGCGGGGTTAAATGCAGTGGGATTAAAGAAATTGGGAAGCTTTTCATACTGGACAATAGGAATTTTCTTCTGGTTCATAATCCATTCCGCAATCCCCTGGTCACCGCCTCCGGCCAGCTGGCAGTACATACCCCAATGGATAAACAATCCGAATTTGGCGTTCTGATACCATTCACGGTTCTGAAGGTTTTTTTCTGTTGGCTGATAATCTTTTTGTGCCATGATACTTCCGCATAAGAGAAGAGAAAGACTAATTCCGGCAATTGCTTTTTTTAAGTTCATAGGTTTTGGCTTAGTGGCTTTTATGTTGATATTGTTTTGTTTTTTGTTCTGTTAAGTTATAATTTATTGAGGACAAATCCTAAAAATAAAGGCATAATTCTCAATTTCAACCTACCAATTTTTACTGTGCTGCATTGTCCTGTCAAATATAAATGATTCCTGTATATAAATGACAGGTGATTGTTTTAAACTGCAATGATTCCACTTTCAAACATTTCTTCGTCTTTGGTTGTTTCCAAAACATTAACCATGAAAACAATGGCAAGGATAATTTACCTGGTGATTTCCTTTGTGTTGACCATTCCTGTATTGAGTTCCGGGAATCCGGAAGGAAAAGAGATTCGGGTTCTCAATTTTGACCAACTCGAGCCATCTCTTCACTTGAGTAATGATACGGTGTATCTGGTCAACTTTTGGGCCACCTGGTGTGCTCCCTGTGTGGCAGAACTGCCTGCCATTAAGGCCGTTGAAAAGAAGTATTCCCATAAAAAAATTAAAGTTATTTTAGTGAGCCTTGATCTGCCTGCTCAGCTTAAATCCAGGCTGATTCCCTTTGTACGGACCAATCAAATTACCTCTGAAGTTATTTTGCTCGATGACCCTAACCAGAATCGTTGGATTGATAAGGTGGATAAGGAATGGTCGGGTGAAATACCCTTTACCATGATTTATGGAAAGAATTTTCGTGATTCCTATACCACGCCATTGAGCTTTAAAACATTGGATTCAATTATTAACCGTAAAATTAAATTGCCATGAAAAGCATCATCACATTTTCACCTTAGTACATGACAAAAATATAA
>DMFR01000021.1:0-9339 GCA_003450125.1 Prolixibacteraceae bacterium
GAGATTAATTTTTTTGACAAATTTATAATATTATTTTTTATAACCAAGTTTAGCCAGCACCTGATCTGAAAGATCAAACTTCGGATTGGTGTAAATTAAGGTGACTCCGTTTGCTTTATCGAAGATAACAGCATAACTTCCTTCGTTTGAAATTGTCTGGATGGCATTAAAAACATCGTCCTGAATAGGTTTTACCAATCCCTGGCGCTTTTTGAATAAATCGCCATCCCGGCCAAAATATTTACGCTGCAATTCCTTGTATTCCTTCTCTTTTGTAACGATTACATCTTCGCGTTTCTTTTTCATTTCATCGGAAAGCAAAACACTCTCAGATTGAAAATCCTTGTACATCTGTTCGATTTCAGCGTGCATCGATTCAAGTTCTTTTTGGTATTGGGCTGAAAGCTGGTCCAATTGTTCCTGAGCTGCCTTATAGGAAGGGATATTATCAAGAATATATTCCGTATCAACGTAAGCAAATTTCTGTGCAAATGTTGTTGCCCCACAGAATAACAGAATCCCGGTAATAATAAACAGTTTTCTCATGATATTTTTATTTAATGGTTTATTTTGTCAGCTCTGCAAATACCAGACCAAATCATATCTTTTTAGAATTGTTGTCCTATTACAAAATGGAACTGACTTCCCGCTGCATCGCTTTGGCCAGGGACAGGATCAAATCCATACCCCCAATCAATACCCATTAAACCAAACATGGGCAAAAAGATGCGAACTCCCGCTCCTGCCGATCGATGAAGTTGAAAAGGATTGTAATCACTGAAATTATTCCAGGCATTACCGGCTTCCATGAATCCTAATACATAAATAGTCGAAGAAGGTTTCAGAATGACCGGATATCTCATTTCCATTGACAGTTTATTGTAAAGGTTTGAGCCATAACCGGTACTCAGGCTGTAATCTTTGTACCCGCGAAGGGCAATAATATCACTTCCGTATAAATTGTAGCCCGACATCCCTGAACCTCCCACACGGAACCCTTCAAAGGGCGATTTGCGGTATTGATTATAGTAGCCCAAAAAGCCATATTCAAATTTGGTGTGCAAGACTAAATTCCTGTTTTTTGAAATCGGGGAATACCAGTCGCCCTTGAACATCCATTTATGATATTCAATCCACCGATATCTTTCCTCATTGGTGATGTTGGCCTTACTATAATCCTTGCCATTCAATAATGAATAGGGCGGGGTTAACTGAAGTGAAAGGGTAAAACTCGATCCACTTCTTGTGTATAATGGATTATCCATCGAGTTCCGTCCAAAAGCCGTTTTAAAGCTAAAGTTATTGAATCCACCATTTCCACTACCGGTTCCATCATTGAGGAAATAATAATATCCGGCCATGTTCTGCAGTTTGTAATGCTCAAATGAAAGTTCATGATACATGGTAAAATAATCATCCGGCCACGACAAGCGGTAACCATATCCCAAGGCCACTTGTGAGGTGACCTGTATCTGATCGCTTGCTGAGGATTGGTTGCTGTAGGTATAATTTTGTGCAGGGTCATAACCATAACTGCCTCCATAGCCATATTGTCCATAACCATAGCCTGATCCATATCCTAAACCGCCAAGAGAAGAACCGCTTCCATATTGCGAATATGGATCGCTGTAGCTGCTGTATGCATTATTGGCAGAATAATTGACTATCGAGTGGGACAGGGAAAGGGTAAACGAATTGGGTCTTTTACCCCCTAACCAAGGTTCAGTAAAGGTAAGGCTGTATGATTTGTAGAACTTACCGCTCGTTTGTGCCCTAAGGCTCAATGCTTGTCCGTCTCCGGTAGGCAGTGGCTTCCAGGCCTCCTTGTTGAAAATATTTCGCACCGAGAAATTGGAAAACTTCAGCCCAATGGTTCCTACAAACATGTTCGCTCCCCATCCTCCGGAAAGTTCAATCTGGTCATTGGCCTTTTCGACCAATTCGTAGTTGATATCCACTGTCCCGTTTTCAGGATGAGGTTTTACATCCGGGTTGATGGCTTCAGGATCGAAGTGACCCAGTTGGGATAATTCCCTTACGGTACGAATAATGGCTTCTTTACTGAAAAGGTCGCCTGGAAGGGTTCTGATTTCCCGTCGGGCCACATGTTCGTTGGTCTTGGTGTTGCCCGAGATAATAATTTTATCAACAGTTGCCTGCCGGCCTTCCTGAATGCGCATTTCAAGGTCAATAGAATCTGATTCTACACGGGTTTCAAGGGGCGTTAGGCTAAAGAATAAATAACCGTGATCCAGGTAATCGCTGCTTACCGCATCCTCATCATCTTTGGTTCGTTTATCCAGTAGTTTCTGATCAAAGACATCGCCCTTTTTGATGCCCAGTCGGGCTGTTAAATATTCACTGGGATAAACCGTATTTCCAACCCATTTGATGTCCCGGAAAAAGTACTTGTTGCCTTCTTCAACCCAAATATCAAGCCGCACACGACTATTGGGAAGCTTGGTGATCGAATCTTTTAAAATCGTGGCATCACGGTAACCTTTTTCATTGTATTTTTTAATCAGGTTGATTTTATCTTCTGCATATTTTTCTCCCAAAAATTTCTTGGAACTGAAAAAATTCCTCAACTTCTTGGCCTTGGTTTTTTTCATTGAATGGTCAAGAATACTGGATTTAAGGTTCTTATTCCCATGATAAACGATATCGGAGATTTTAACCTTTTCCTTTTTATCCACCTTTACATCCAGGATTACACTGTTACTTTGGGTGGTGTCATCGCGTTGAATAATGTTTACTTCGGTATTTAAAAAGCCCTTATCCAGGAAAATGCCCTTTATTTTTTTACTGGCTGTAATGATCTGATTATCGGTAACCTGGCTGCCTTTCAACAGCAGAACCTTTTCGGTGATATCATCTTTCTCGGATTTGGAGACTCCGCTAAAATTCACCTCCGCCAATCTTGGTCGTTCCTGGAGATCTACCCTTAGCCATATACTGTCCCCCATGATTTTATCGGCCGTTATTTTTACATCCGAAAACAAACCATGATTCCATAGTTTTTTAATCGAATTGGTGATGGCATCGCCCGGAACCAATATTTTATCACCTACATTCAATCCTGAAATCTGTAAAAGCACTTGCGTATCCAGATATTTAATTCCCTGAACATCCAGTTTTGCGATGATATATTCCTTGGGCGTTAAATAATCAATGGAGAAGTTTGTGCTATCAGCTTCCTGAGAAAAGACCTTCGCACTGATTAACAGCAATATTAGAAACAGTTTTAATCTTTGCATTCGATTCGTTATTGAATTTGCTTTTGTTGACTCGTTTTACCAAACCTTCTTTCCCGATTCTGAAAATCGTAGATAGCCTCAAATAAATCTTCCTTCCTAAAATCGGGCCACAATTTAGGGGTAAAATATAATTCCGTGTATGCAATCTGCCACAATAAAAAATTACTGATCCTACATTCGCCGCTTGTACGAATAAGAAGTTCAGGATCAGGCATTTCATTGGTATTCAGAAAGCAATTCATCAAATCGTAATCAATCTCTGCCGGTTCAAGCTTTCCAAGTTTAACCTGCTCAGCGATCCGTTTAACGGCTTCAACAATCTCCCATTTTGAACTGTAACTCAGGGCTAAAACAAGGGTCAATCCATTGCATGATTGGAGTTTATCAATCGACCAGTTCAATTTATCCTGAACATTTTGGGGAAGGCTTTTTACATCGCCTATGACCCGAAGACGAACATTGTTTTTTTTCAATTCATCGGTCTCTTCAGAAATGGCATGAACCAGAAGGCCCATCAGGGCATCGACTTCTTCTTTTGGACGCGACCAGTTTTCGGTTGAAAATGCATAAAGCGTAAGAAAATCAATCCCAATTTCACCTGCTCCTTCAACAACAGAGCGAACGGCCTCTACTCCATGTTCATGGCCAAAGCTGCGTTCATTTCCAAATTGTGCAGCCCATCTTCCATTACCGTCCATGATAATGGCGATATGCCTGGGGATTCTTGCTTTTATCAGTTTATCTTTAAACATTCTATCCGTTTATTCTTTTTATTAGTTGACCGAATCCGATCCGGTCATCAATCTATTTTCCAGTTTACCTGTTTTTCTCGTTATTATGAATGCCCCAATCCAGGATCTTTTCCTTTTTGGTATTCAGTTCCCATTCTTTATTACCGTAAATCAATTTATAAACCAAATGAATCCCTGCATAAGCCGTCCAATCGTTGTTGTGATATTGGTCGGTATAATTTACCGGGGTGACCTGATCTCCATTTGTAACGGTATAACTTAAAGGATCGTCCAGGTTATCCAATTTATCTGAGAAGGTTTTCCGCAATCCACCTTCGATTCCCAAACCAATTCTTTTGCTTATATTAAATTTAAATCCAAGGCCAAATGGAATGGTAGGCGTAACCTCAGAGCCATCGCTTTGAGTGATAACAGATTGATATGCATATGAATAAGTTTGCATTCCAACCCCGGCAAATACATAAGTTGAATATGGAGTTTCCTTATCGCCCACTATATACTTAAAAAAATTAAATTCAAATTGAAGCGAAATATCCAGTACGTTTTTCTTGAATTCCCAGTTGTTATCCAGTTGATTGGTCTTCCAGAACTGGGAATCAAATTCACCCTGGGCACCAATCGTTCCATTGATGACATTAAACCTTAAAGCATATCTGGGGTTAAAGTTATAGCGCATAAAAGCGCCGTAGGCCGGGTGAATTGACTTTGGCAAATTGATCTTCGTCATATCGCCAAAATAAGTCCCCGCTCCGCCAAATACTCCCACATCAACGCTGGGCTGTCCCAACGCTTTAAAAACCATAAATCCTATCAAAAAAACCGTTAATAATCGTTTCATTGAATTTCAAATTTGAAAGGGTTTTTATACCTATAAATCATTCAGGCAGTAGCATTTACATTCTGAACATAACACCTTTCAAGTGCTACAAAAGTAATACAATTCTGCTATATCCATGCCTGGTGCATATTATAAAACCCAAATAGAGGTTAAAAATTGTTAAGCATGGCTTGAAATTAATTTCTTTTATCAGCCCCCCACATGAGTTTATTCCTCAAGGTGGAGAAAAAACTATGGTCTTTTAACCTGATAGTCTTCACGTTAAAAGAAGCCTTCCGTATCTTTAACAAAACCGAAAAGTATATTGCTTCTGATTGTGAATCTACGGAAGTCAGAAAATGAAGCCCTCGTCCTTCCACCCTTAAAGTGATGGAATGATGGTCAGGTACTACAATTGGACGCACAGTCAGGTGATGGGGTGCAATCGGACTGATCACAAAATTCTGTGAATCGGGTGTAAGAATGGGCCCCCCTACACTGAGCGAATAGGCCGTTGATCCGGTAGGTGTGGAAACAATCAGACCATCGGCCCAATAGGTATTCAGAAATTCATCATTAACGTATGTATGAATGCTGATCATGGAAGAAGAATCCAGCTTGGTCACAGTAATTTCATTCAGTGCATAATGAAATTCAGAATGATCCTCATTCACGATCTCCAGTTCCAGCACAGTCCGCTCATCGATGATAATATTTCCGGCAAGGATGTTATCCAATGCCTTTTCAATTTCATCGCGTGAAATATCGGAGAGAAATCCCAATCGCCCCGAATTGATCCCAACCAGGGGAATCGAACTCTTTTGAGCCACCAGAAATGATTTCAGCAGGGTACCATCCCCTCCCAGACTAAAAATAAACGATACATCTTCCGGCAGATCATCCGTACTTTCAAATACCCCGGCCACTTCAGGCTGTAAACCGCAATCCTGCTGAATATACTCTAAAAAAGGCCGGTAAATGTAATTCTTAATCTTTCTTTCCTTCAAGAGTTTCAGAAGCCCTGCCAATTCATCTATAAAATCAGGATGAACAGTAAGTCCGTATAACGCTATTTTCATCTGTTGATTTTTATTCTGCCACCGAGGTACTAAGATACTATACTTTACAAAAAAAGTGATTACTAACTTGGTATCTTAGAGTCTTGGCGTCAGAATTCGTGTGTTATAATTTATTACTGCCACTTCGGCCCCAAGACACATACCGATTAATCTGGACACAAAAAAATGTATTCTTTCGTGTAACTTGGTATCTTAGTGACTTTGTGGCAATTTATTTTTTTTAATCAGACATTCATAAATTTCATCAATTGATCAAAACGGTCATCATATAAATTCTGTATATTGGATTCATCCATGTAAACCGCTTTGATATTGTAATCATAGCGGACAAATGTCTGAATTATTGATGACAAATCAACACTATTTATTTTCAGCGTTACATTCATTACATTTGATTCTTTTTCCTGGTAAATGTAAAAACTAAGGATCTTGGCATCATTGCCTTCAACAATCTGTGCAATCTGAGACAAAGAATAATCCACTGAATTGAGTTCCAATACGATTACACCCCCGGGCTCCTTAACGGCCACCAGATCTGAAAACTTCTGCGCCAAATCGAACACCGTTATCACTCCCATGTATTCATGGTAAAGGTTAAGGACAGGTACGGCGCTCAGCTTAAGCATGGAAATGAGCGAAAACACTTCATAGATATGCTGATTGGCCCGAACATGGGGCGTAAGCATTTGACCCACATAATCCCCCATTGGCTTATCAATGATATTCAAATCATAAATGATCTTATCAGAGATGACACCCACCAATCTTTTTCCATCAACCACGGGTAAATGTGAAATCCTGAACACTTCCATCCAGTTCAGCGCTTTCTGACCACTATCAGTCAGTCGCAGGGGTGGAACAACTTCCGAGATAAGGTTTTGTGCTATCATAGTTTTCCGTTTTCAATTCAAAGGTAATCAAATCTAAAATCGTAACTTGCGCCCATAAAATTTAAATCATGACTACACTTAGTGTAAATATAAACAAAATAGCAACATTAAGAAATTCCAGGGGCGGAAATACACCAAATGTTTTGGAAGTTGCAATCAACTGTCAAAAATTTGGGGCTCAGGGAATTACCGTACATCCAAGACCCGATGAACGCCATATCCGCAAACAAGATGTTTTTGACTTAAGGCCCCATATTAACACAGAATTAAACATTGAGGGCTATCCAAGCCCCGAATTCATCGACCTGGTCATTGCCGTAAAAGCCCATCAAGTCACCTTGGTTCCTGACGATGCCAGCCAGCTTACTTCCGACCATGGTTGGGATACCATCAAACATCATGCCTTTCTGAAAGAGGTCGTCGCCCGATTCAAGGCTGCAGGTATCCGTACGTCCATCTTTGTGGACCCTGTTGCAGCCATGATCAATGGCGCAAAGGAAACCGGAACTAACCGCATTGAACTGTATACCGAATCTTTTGCAAAACTATACCCGGTTGACCCCCTCAGGGCTGTGGCTCCTTTTAAAGAATCTGCCCTACTGGCCCATCAGCTGGGCCTTGGCATTAATGCAGGGCATGATTTAAACATGAAGAACCTTCGTTTTTTCAGTGACCATGTGCCTTTTCTCGATGAAGTTTCCATCGGCCATGCCTTGATTGCTGATGCTCTTTACCTGGGCTTAAAAAACACCATTCAGGAATATCTTTCCTGTTTGAAATAGCTGCCGGATGAACCTTTTTTTCAGAGAAGAAGGCGAAGGGTTCCCCCTGGTCATTGTGCATGGGCTCTATGGTTCATCTGACAACTGGCTGACTGTTGCCAAGAAGTTAAGTGTCCGTTATAAAGTGTATATGATCGACCAGCGTAATCATGGCCGCTCACCCAATTCCGGGGAACATACTTATGAACTCCTGAAAGAGGACCTTGCTGCTTTTTTTGATCAGCAGAAAATTGATAAGGCCATTGTCATAGGCCACAGTATGGGCGGAAAAACAGCGATGTATTTTGCCGCCGACTATCCTGAAAGAGTTGAAAAACTTGTCGTGGTAGATATCGCTCCCAAAGATTACTTTTTACTCAATGACGAAAGCCAGTACTATCTGCACAAAAACATCCTGCAGGCCATGCTGGATATAGACTTTGGCCGGATGGAATCCAGGAAAGACATAGAGAATTACCTGATTGAACGCGTTGACAGTATATCCATCGTGCAGTTTTTGCTCAAAAGTGTACACCGCAATAAAGAAAGCCAACTATTTGAATGGAGGCTCAATGCAAAGGTGTTGTATGACAACCTTGATGAAATCATCAGTGGAGTAAATGCCAAGTGGTTTGAAGACCGTCTGCCTATTTTTAATTACCCTGTTCTATTTATCAAAGGTGAAAACTCCAATTATATCCTCCCAGAAGACTATCCATCCATCCGACGCATCTATCCTGAGGCCATTATCCGGGTAATCCCCCATTCAGGCCACTGGCTTCACGCTGAACAACCTCAGCTATTTATGGAAGTACTAGAAGAATTTTTAAATAAGAACTCTTAATTCCAATTTGTATTTAAAAATAAACAGTGTAATTGATTACCTTTACTGATTATTATAAACCAAATCACCCAAATACTATGAACCAACCAATGCGTATCAACAGTTTCAGCCGTTCATTTATCCTGATGGCCTTTCTTGCCTTATTTTCAGTTTCAGCCATGGCTGGATCGCGTGACTATTACCAGATCCAGGTTTTCCGCTTAACAGGCAAAGCTCAGGAAGCAAAGCTGGACAATTATCTGAAAAACGCTTATTTACCTGCCATCCACCGTGCCGGAATTCCAAAGGTGGGTGTATTTAAACCCGTCGAAAGCGATACTACTTCAGGCAAACGCGTTTATGTCTGGATGTCATTTAAATCACTGGACCAATTCTCCAAGATACAGGATGTGCTTCTAAAGGACAAGGATTTTCAGGCCAAGGGCATTGACTTCCTGGGTGCCCCAGTTGATCAAAAACCCTTCGTGCGCAAGGAATCGATTCTGCTCAAAGCCTTTCCGGATGCACCCAACTTCTTCATCCCAACTTACAGTACTTCTCCTTCTGAAAGAATCTATGAATTACGGTCTTATGAAGGTCCAACAGATAACCTATTCCGTCAAAAAGCAAAGATGTTTAACGAAGGAGGCGAGATCAAGCTGTTTAACAGCCTGGGCTTTAACACCGTATTTAATGCCGAGGTCATTTCAGGAAGCACAATGCCCAACCTGATGTACATGACTTCTTTTTCCGACATGGCCTCTCATGATGCCCATTGGAAAACCTTCGGGTCACATCCCGATTGGAAAAAACTCTCCTCAATGGATGAATATAAGAATACCGTTTCAAAAGCAGTCATCTTATTGCTCCACCCAACGGATTATTCTGATTTCTAGTGTCATGGCTCAGCTAATTTGACTTACCATCTTGTAGTTTCCCAGAACCTTGATCGGAGCGTCA
>DMFR01000021.1:9486-9813 GCA_003450125.1 Prolixibacteraceae bacterium
TTGATCGGAGCGTCATTGCGAGTGGGAAGCCATAAGCGCCAAATAAGCGTAACACAACACTCGTTCTATTCTCCTTTTGAAAAGTATACCTCTGCCTGCCCGGGCAGATGTATACTTTTTTTTATCTTAAATTTCCCTGATCCTGGGTTGTACAAGTGAACTAAAATTTAAGTATCTTTACAAATATCCCCGTGCATCCAGGGAATAGATGGCTAAAGGAAATGTCCTTCCTCCAGTCCTATTACCCTATTAACGGCAAAACTACCAGCACCCTTTATTTACCTACCCAAGTGCTACCAAGGGAATACCTGCGCCCTACCTGCGTCT
>DMFR01000016.1:0-5690 GCA_003450125.1 Prolixibacteraceae bacterium
ACATATTCATTGGGTGAAACCTGCCCGGCGAGTCTATAGTCGCGGATGCATACAATATAGTAATAATCTCTGTCACTACTTTCTGCATAGCGGTTTCGTTCCAGAAAACCTTGCTGATCCTTGATCTCCATGGGTGTATTTTTCAGCACCATATCGGCTGCTACCCATTGATCATTAAAGCGATCGTAAGCCTTTGCATAACTCAGGCAATATTCATTCAGCTTGGCCAGCTTTCCCGGATCGTTGCTAGAACAAAGATCTTTGATGTTTTCTGGACTGGAAACCTTCAATGGAACTTTGATGTAAATGGCCTTTACGATGTTTCGGTTCAAAATGAAGCTCTCTTTGTTGTCGCTGAAGTATTTCTGGATGTCGGTTTCTTTGACCGTGGTATCCATTTTTTGCTTCATCAACTCATTTTTGTAACGATAAACGATCAACGAGCTCCTGTAATCTTCCAGTTCCTTGCTCACGTCTTTCATTTCAGCTCCCAGGCTTTCTTCGGCCTTCATCAGAAATAGTTCCCGCTGGATCCATTTTTTGATATAATCATCAGCCCAAAGGGCACTGTCAGCATCATCCAGGTAATTGGGAACATTTTTTTTCAATTCCTCCATGGTCAATACCCGGGCACCAACTTTTGCAATAGGCTCACCTTTATCCATAGACAAGCTGCAAGATGATAAAATCAATGCAAGAACAACGCTATGGATAACTGGTTTTCTCATTGAACAGCCGGGATTTTACTGAGCACTTTTTTATTTATTTTAACTGGATACTTCTCTTTCAAAGAAGCCATCCATTCTTTTTCCACCTGATCCTGGAAGTCGGATGAGTATAATCCCCAAGCCTCTTTCAGGGTCTTTTGTTCATTGTGCGTCATTTTTCCGTGCACAAAGGTAGTAGTTTCATCAAAACCTGTAGGTTTTGGACCGCTCCAAATGAAATAATCCACGATTGGATTGTCTCCTTTTTCAACAGCCACCTCCGTTATCTGTACATTATTTTCGGTTGGGGTGTTAAAAAGGTCTGTCAGTTCCTGTTTGGTGGCTTCTTTTTGGTCCAGCATCGTTTCTATCTTGGTGCGGGTGGCATTGTCTTTTGCCTGGATGATCCAACCTTTATAACGATCGCCATAGAAGTATTTTTTACTGGTGCCGTCGTAGAATTTTTGCAAACGCGCACTATCCGATGAAGCGACATCCCAGATTTTATCCTTCGAAATATTGAACAGCAGAATACCGTCATGGTATTCCTTGATGATGCGTCCAAAGTCAGGATGCTTGGTTTCAAGATGGGCGTCCTCATAGCTGAGAAGTTCCTGGTTGATGAATTTATTGAGCATCACCTTTAATTCCATATCCGTATTTTTAGCCTTCCCCGGAAACTTCTGTGCCTGGAGATAAGCGGCAAATTGTCCTATTGTATAGACTTGATCCTGAAATGAAAACAAAGTATTGCCTTTCAATGAACTGGTAGAAGTCGCCAGATCTTTAGCCTTAACCGTATCAGCAACAATTGCACTTAACTTCTTTAAATTATCTTCATCAATTTTCAGTTGGTATTCTGCCCTGAGCTTGCGGTCGAAGGACTCGTCGCTGTATTTGCTGATGGCAGGATTCTGTTTGATTTTGGATTCCAGGTCTGCCCGTATTTTTTCCAGTGGTTGGGTAGTACGAAGTTCGAGACGTTTAATGATATGCCATCCATAGGGAGTGCGGATGACGGGTGAAATGTCACCATCGTTTTTCAGGGCAAAAGCTGCCTCTGCAAAGGAGGGAACCATATTGGTTGGCGTAAACCAGTTCATCTCACCACCTTTTACTGCCGACTGTTTGTCGTCAGAATTGGCCTTTGCCAGTTCTGCAAAGTCAGCACCGTTGATGGCTTTCTGGTAAATGCTGTCGATCTTTAATTTAAGATTGGCAATAGTCTCATCAGAAGCCTGCTGTGGAAACATCTTCATGATATGGGCAACTCTGATTTCCCCGGGTGTGATCCGTTCGTCCTGGACTTGGATAATATGGTATCCAAACCGGGTTCTTATAATTTGGGAAACCTGTCCTACAGGCGTACGGTAAGCTGCATCCTCAAAGGGATAAACCATTTGGAAGGCGCTGAAATAGCCCAGTAACCCCTTGTTTGTTTTTGCTGAAGGATCTTCTGAATTCTTTTCGGCAATGTCATTAAAGTCAGCTCCATCAGTAATTTGTTTACGCAAACCGGCAATCTTGTTCCATGCAGCCAGAGTATCAGCTGGGCTGGCTTCAGGCGTACAAAGGATCAGCAGGTGGCTGGCTTTTCGCTCATGTTGTGTCCTGTAATAGGCTGTTTTTACCATTTCTTCATTAAAGGAAACATCAGTAAGGTAGGGTCGGGTCAGCTCCTTGCGATAGCCCTTTAATTCATCGATGAACGAGCGAGCCGTATCATAGCCCAATTTTTGTGCCTCCAGTACCTTTAGCTTGAAGTTGACATACAGATCCAGGTATTCGGTTGGTGTCTTTTTGTCCTTTTCATCCAGAACATTGGTATTGTTTTTCTGGTAATTGGCCGTAAACTCTTCTACAGTAACGGGAAGATTGCCAATGGTCATGAGGACCCGATCTTTTTTCTTGGCAGAAAGGGAAATCGTTAAAAGGGAAAATAGAATGAAAGTGACTAATTTATTCATGGGTTAACTATTTTTGAAAGTGATTGCTGAATTTTATAGGATGGTTGTAAATTAGACATATTGATGATTACAGTATTTAACTTTGAACATTTAAGTTGATGGGCCTGGAACTGTAATTGGGTGATTCGCTGGTAATGGTCACATCATGCGGATGGCTTTCCTGAATCCCTGAGTTGGTTATCCGGGTAAATTTGGCATGTTGAAGCGTTTCTATGTTTTTAGCCCCACAGTATCCCATACCGGCCCTAATGCCGCCAATCAGCTGGAGAAGCACCTCATCCAGGGTGCCTTTGTATGGAACACGCGCTACGATTCCCTCTGGCACCAGTTTTTTGACATCATCCTCAACATCCTGGAAGTACCGGTCTTTGGAACCTGATTGCATAGCTTCCACAGAGCCCATTCCGCGGTAGGTCTTAAATTTACGTCCCTGGAATATAATCGTATCCCCAGGTGATTCCTCTACTCCTGCAAACAGTGAACCTGCCATAATGGAATTCGCTCCTGCTGCAATAGCCTTTACAATATCTCCTGAATATCTGATTCCGCCATCGGCAATAACAGGAACGCCGCTCTTTTTTATGGATTTGCTCACATTGTAAATGGCCGATAGCTGGGGAATCCCAACTCCTGCAATAATACGGGTGGTGCAAATCGATCCCGGGCCAATTCCCACTTTCACGGCATCTGCTCCAGCAAGTACAAGGTCAGAAGCGGCTTCTGCAGTAGCGATGTTCCCGGCCACAAAATCAATTTCAGGATATTTGTTCTTTGCCTTTTTTAGCATTTCCAGAACATATTTTGAATGACCGTGGGCTGTATCAATGACAATGGCATCCACCTGTGCTTTGACCAATTCATCAATCCGGTCCATGGTGTCAACGGTGATTCCCACCGCCGCCGCCACCCTGAGTCTCCCTTTCTGATCCTTGGAAGCCAATGGCTTGTCCTTTGCTTTAGTGATGTCTTTATAGGTGACAAGGGCGATCAGCTTGTTATTTTTATCGACAACGGGCAGCTTTTCAATTTTGTATTTCTGAAGTATTTCTGAAGCCATTTCAAGTGAAGTGGAAACGTTGGTAGTTATCAGCTTGTCCTTGGTCATTACTTCAGAAACCAGTTTATTCATGTCATATTCAAACCTCAAATCACGGTTGGTGACAATACCCATGAGGTATCCTTGGTCGTCAATAACGGGGATACCGCCAATTTTGAAGGTTTTCATCAATCCAATGGCTTCACGTACGGTCTTTTCTTTTGAAATGGTTACCGGATCATAGATCATTCCGTTTTCAGCCCTCTTTACACTCATTACCTGTTTGGCTTGTTCGGCAATGCTCATATTTTTATGAATCACTCCAATGCCGCCTTCACGGGCAATGGCAATGGCCATTCGGGAGTCGGTCACCGTATCCATAGCCGCCGTTACAACAGGAGTATTGAGCCTGATGTTACGGGTGAACCATGAAGAGAGTTCAACTTCACGTGGTAAAACCTCTGAATACGAGGGTATTAGTAATACATCGTCAAAAGTTAAACCTTCGGATACAACTTTATCGGCAAAAAACGACATTTATGTGTATTTTTATATTTTGGTTGAAAGACAAAACTACTAAAAAATCAGGTACAAATGTCTTGATTTTTTAAAGGTACTCATAACATTAAAGTTTAATGTTCATTAAAATTTGTTAAGCAGAATAGGGAATAATGGGAATGTGGCAACCCCATGTTAAACACAACAAGTGAAGAGCAACAACACATCATTGATAATAGGTTCAAAATATAATACAACATTGAGCGAATTTCAACAAATATTGACCAAATACTGGGGGTATGCAGCCTTTCGACCCTTGCAGGAGGAAATCATTGAATCGGTCGCCTGCGGGAAGGACACCCTTGGACTGATGCCTACTGGTGGTGGCAAGTCTGTCACTTACCAGGTATACTCACTTTCAAGACCAGGTATCTGTTTGGTTATCACCCCACTTATTGCGCTGATGAAAGATCAGGTGGAGAACCTCAATGCGCGTGGAATTAAAGCCCTGGCCATTTATTCAGGGATGACTTTACCTGAAATAAAGATTGCCTTCGACAATGCGGCCTGGGGCAATTACAAGTTTTTGTACCTTTCTCCCGAGCGTATATCCACCGAGCGCTTTAAGGAGCGCATCAAGCAACTGGATGTCAATCTGATTGCTGTGGATGAGGCGCATTGTATTTCGCAGTGGGGTTATGATTTCAGGCCTTCCTATCTCAAGATTGCCGAACTGCGCGACCTACTGCCCGATGTTCCTGTTCTGGCAGTTACGGCTACGGCTACTACCCAGGTGATTGAAGACATCCAACTGCAACTGAAATTCAAAGCTAAAAATGTCCTCCGTACAAGCTATTACCGCAGCAACCTGATTTACCTCGTGAGAAATGAAGAAGATAAGGTGAATTACCTGTTGAAGGCTGTCCAAAAGGCCAAGGGAACAGGCATCGTATATGTAAGGAGCCGCAAGCAAACCCGTGAAATCAGTGACTTTTTTCGTAAAAACAACATATCGGCTGACTATTACCATGCTGGTCTTAGTTCCAAAACAAGGTCGGAGAGACAGGAAAACTGGAAGAGCGGCAAGTGTCGGGTGATTGTCTCTACCAATGCTTTTGGGATGGGCATTGATAAAGCCGATGTTCGGTTTGTAATTCACCTTGAGACCCCTGATTCTGTGGAAGCTTATTTTCAGGAAGCGGGTAGGGGAGGACGTGATGGGAAAAGAGCCTATTCTGTTCTGCTATTCAACAACAGTGATAAAGTGAAATTGCAGAGGAATGTAGCCAAGTCATTTCCAGAGCCTGATGTGATCAAACGCATCTATGAGGCCGTATGTAATTTCTACCAGGTGGCTGTTGGATTCGGCAAGGACCAGGTACTTGAATTCAGCATGGCGCTTTTTGCCTCCAGGTTCTCCCTTCAGATCACAGAAGTATACAATAGCCTTAAGATATTGCAGCGTGAAGGCTACCTGGAACG
>DMFR01000016.1:5826-6331 GCA_003450125.1 Prolixibacteraceae bacterium
ACCTGGAACTGACTGACGATCTGGACAATCCATCTAAAGTCTATTTCAAGGTTGACCGTGACGACCTTTACAAATTCCAGGTGGCCAATGCCGATTTTGACGGTTTCGTTAAACTGCTGTTGCGTTCCTATACCGGATTGTTTACCAATTATGTCCAGATAGACGAGAAACTGCTTGCCAAAAGGGCCAATGTGAGCCCTGATCTGGTGTATGAGTTTTTGTGCAGATTGAGGACCCATCATATCATCGACTTCATTCCTCAGAAGAAAACGCCCTTTATCATTTTCTCCAAAGAGCGAATTGATATGGAACGAATCAAAATCAGCAAGGAAAACTATGATGACCGCAAACGCGATTACCTGAACAGGATAGAAGCCATGATCCATTATGCTTCTTCAGGACACAAATGCAGAAGCCAGTTGTTGCTTGAATATTTTGGTGAAACTGAATCTGTGCGTTGCGGTAAATGCGATGTCTGTCTACACATGAACGAATTGAATATAAG
>DMFR01000016.1:6522-6730 GCA_003450125.1 Prolixibacteraceae bacterium
CATGAACGAATTGAATATAAGTTCTTACGAGTTTGATGCCATTAGCGAACAAATCCAGAACGTATTAGAAGTACCTTGCTTCTATGAAGAATTGCTCACACAGATTGGTGGAAACACAGACAATGTTGTAAAAATCGTTCGTTGGCTCCTTGAGAATGAAAAGATCTCCTACAGGGTCGATAATAGGATGGAATGGCGCAAGTGATAA
>DMFR01000016.1:7016-7362 GCA_003450125.1 Prolixibacteraceae bacterium
AACCTTAATAACCTTAGTAACCGAAATCACCCTCCAATACCCAACCTTAGTAACCTTACTATTGCTTATAAAACTTCAGGTAGCGATCATACTCCTGAGCAAAACTTTCCTGTTTATGATGTTTCGCCTGGTTCAAAATGTATTTGCATACCCAGTCAACTCCTTTTTTTGATACAGAAAAAGCAGCTCCCGATTGCTGCCAACTGAATGCACCAGAGGCAAGCCTATTTTCATTGATGAATTTTTCTGAACTTTTGGCAATGATTGAAGCTAGTTCCTCCTCGGAGTGAGTTGGTGACCGTGATATTAGGATATGTACGTGTTCAGGGTTGGCATAAATGGCATA
>DMFR01000016.1:7507-7648 GCA_003450125.1 Prolixibacteraceae bacterium
TCAGGGTTGGCATAAATGGCATACAGTTTTGAAGAATACTTACTGACAATGCCGGTTATATATTTTTCTATCCTATCTCGGCTTTTCTCTGGAATCATCAATTCCCTTTGGAAGGTAATAAAAACAAAATGAGTGTATAGG
>DMFR01000155.1:0-13952 GCA_003450125.1 Prolixibacteraceae bacterium
AGAGACAGGCTTGTGTATACCTTGTGTGTTGGCTCACACACAAGGTATACACAAGCTACACACAAGGTATACACAAGCTACACACAAACAGGCAATATAGGAGTATATTCAATGCATTATCAATCCTGACGTTTGGGAACTTCGAACCATTTATTCTCACCTTCCTCGGGAAGGTAATTCTGGAGATAACTCATGGCTTCCAGGGCATTTTCAGCAATAAAGTATAATTTACGGTAGCTTTCTTTGGCAAATTTTTCATCATACGACTTCTCAAACTGGCGGAAAAGGTCATCATAAAAACCATTGGTATTGATAAAAACAATGGCCTTATGATGGTAGCCCAATTGTTTCAAGGTAATTACTTCCAGGATTTCTTCCAGTGTACCGAATCCCCCTGCCAGGGCAATAAAGGAATCGGACAATTCTCTCATCTTCGCCTTTCGCTCCATCATATCGCCTGAAACAATGATTTCATGGGCATGAAGTGATGCCAGGTTAAAATCACGTAACTTTTCAGGAATGATCCCGATGGTCTTGGCTCCATGCAGTCCCGCCTCGCGGGTAACGATATCCATCAATCCCACGTTTGAACCTCCGTTGATCAAGCAAAACCTGGCCTTGCCAATCATTCTTGCCAAGTCGATGGCCTCACTCACGTATACCTCTGAAATGGCATTGCTCGAAGAAGAGAAAACACAAATATTCATCCGGTTTATTTACTATTTGACAATTTACGATTTACGATTTAGCATACTACAGAGAAATTGCAGTATTGCTTGCAGGAAACTTCATCGGAGCATCATTGCAATGACGACACTGATTGTGTCCTGGATATTTATTTTACCGTAAAGGTAAAAACAATTGGGAATAAAAAATCCCGGTTCTAACCGGGATTCTTTTTATTTTTTAGACGTCTATGTTTGCATACACGGCATGATCTTCAATGAACTGGCGGCGCGGCGGAACTTCATCGCCCATGAGCATACTGAAGATATGGTCAGCTTCAGCAGCGTTCTCAATGGTGACCTGCCTTAAAGTACGCATTTCAGGATTCATGGTTGTTGTCCACAATTGTTCAGCGTTCATTTCTCCAAGACCTTTGTAACGCTGTACATGGATTCCGGTATCTTTTCCTTCGCCCCAATCTTCAATGATCCGAAGGCGCTGTTGTTCAGTCCAGCAATACTCTTCCCGTTTTCCCTTTTTGACCAGGTACAGTGGCGGTGTGGCAATGTAAACATGTCCACGCTGGATGAGTTCCTGCATGAAACGAAAGAAGAAAGTCATGATTAAAGTCGCGATATGGCTACCGTCGACGTCGGCATCGGTCATGATTACGACCTTGTGGTATCTCAGCTTATCGAGGTTCAAAGCCAGGTTATCATCCTCGGTTCCAATTGTAATTCCAAGGGCGGTATAAATATTGCGGATTTCTTCATTGTCATAGACCCTGTGAGCCATGGCTTTTTCCACATTGAGGATTTTACCCCTTAGTGGTAAAATGGCCTGAAAGCGACGATCCCGGCCTTGTTTGGCCGTTCCACCTGCCGAGTCTCCCTCGACCAGGAATATCTCGCATTGAGCGGCATCCTTTTCAGAGCAATCGGATAGTTTTCCGGGAAGTCCTGCTCCCGAGAGTACATTCTTGCGCTGGATCAGTTCCCTTGCCTTACGGGCCGCATGACGGGCCTGTGCGGCCAGGATAACCTTGTTCACAATGGCACGTGCAGAGCGGGGATTTTCTTCCAGGTAATTGCTCAGCATTTCACTCACGGCCTGATCCACCGGAAGACTGATATCTGAGTTTCCCAGTTTCGTTTTGGTCTGTCCTTCAAACTGAGGTTCGGCTACTTTTACCGATACCACAGCCGTCAATCCTTCCCTAAAGTCGTCGCCGGAGATCTCAAACTTCATCTTGGCAAGCATACCGCTGCTGTCAGCATAAGACTTCAAGGTACGGGTCAATCCGCGACGAAAACCAGTAAGGTGGGTACCCCCTTCAATGGTATTGATATTGTTGACGTAGGAATGAATATTTTCGGTAAAGGAGGTGTTGTAATGAAGGGCAATTTCAACAGGCACACCTGCTTTTTCAGCGGAAATATGAATGGTTTCCTCAATAAGCCGCTCACGGGTATTGTCCAGGTATTCGACAAATTCCTTTAAGCCCTCCTTGGAGAAGAATTCCTCATGTTTGTAGTTGTATTCCGCATCCTCTAATTTAACCCTCTTATCCACGATATTCAACTTCAATCCTGCATTCAGGAAGGCCAGTTCACGCAACCGGGCTGCTAAAATTTCAAATTTATATTCTGTGACCAGGAAAATCGAATCATCCGGTTTAAACGTGGTTGTAGTACCGGTACGATCCGTTTCCCCCACTACTTTTACATCATACAGCGGCTTACCTTTACTATATTCCTGTTGCCAGATTTTACCATCGCGGTGAACCTGGACAGTTAGCAAGATCGAAAGTGCATTGACGCAGGAAACCCCTACCCCATGCAATCCACCGGACACCTTGTAACTACCCTTGTCAAATTTTCCACCTGCATGCAACATGGTCATTACGACTTCGAGCGCGGATTTATTTTCCTTGGTGTGTAACTCGGTTGGGATACCACGGCCGTCGTCAATAACGGTAATCGAATTGTCCTCGTTAATGAAGACATCAATATTTTTGCAATACCCGGCCAAGGCTTCGTCAATGGAGTTATCAACAACTTCATAGACCAAATGATGCAATCCTTTTTCATTCACATCGCCAATATACATGGCAGGACGTTTACGAACGGCTTCCAAACCTTCAAGTACCTGAATACTGTCAGCATCATAACCGCCATTGTCGTTCTGTATTCCCCAATTCTGGGTTTCTTCAACTTCTCTCATCGATCAAAATATTTAAATTATTCCATAACCCGAACTGTTTAACCCCTCAAAGGGAGATTAAACTTAGTTACAGAAAATGATTTATTTTTCTTGTGTTTCAAAAATTTCCTGATGGGATAATAAAACCGGATCTGTGATTTGCTTTAATTTCTCCACTTTTAATTTTCCTTCCATAAAATAGGTCACAAATATACTAAAAATGTAGTTACAGCCGACAGTAAAAACGGCATTAGAAAGGTTAAACTTTTTAACATTTCAACAATTTAAGGCATCCTGATTTACAGTATATTACAGCCTACTTTCGTTCCTCTTTTAAACAGGTAAAAAAACGCCTCCGTACGTGCTTTCAGATCAGAAAGAATAACTGATTCCTGCAAGCCAGTTGAATCCCTTATTGGTGTATCCCAGCCATTGTTCATACTTCTGGAATCCAAAATTGTTGAGTTTTACAAACAGATTCAGCTTCTCCGATAGCTGGTATGATCCCCCTACATTCAGGTCGATGATCGGATCCATCACCACCTCTTTGGAGGGAACTGATGAGGATTCGGGTCCACTGATGAGGCCTGTCCTACTTCCGATGAAATAAAGATCGGCATTGAATATTAACTGATCGGTTGCCTTGTATATGCCTGAGAATACAAGATCGAAATTAGGCATCTGCCAAGGCTTTGGCAATTTTTGCAATTCATAGGCATAATAATTTCCAGATAAATGAAGCGAAAAATTATCTGAAACCGAATGCAGCACTTCAGCCGATAGCTTCAATACCTTGAGATCATCATACTTTACACTGAAAGTATTGTTCAAAACCTGGGAAGGAATTGCTTCAATATAGTAAAAATGCTGATCTTTCACCAATGAATAAGAAGCTTGAGTGACATAATTTGTCCTGGAAGTCAGTTTCCCTTTTAACCCTCCCGATACAATGTAGGAATATTTGGTATTTTTAATATCATGATAAGGATCGACATAAGGATTTTCTGCCGCAATTGTTGAATAGGTATTGTGTTGCAAATAACCGTCTACATCTGCAAATAGGGTAAGAATATTCTTCACCGGTGACCATTCTGCTTTTACCTTCGGATAAAAAAACAAATTCGCATTCGCATCCCTGTCAAAAAACATGGTGGTATTGAGTCCCAGTTGCAACAGGGCATTTTCGGCCTTCCACATCACGGAAGGATTTAATTTCAAAAGTGTTTGCTGTTTTTGCCCAATTGCATTGGTAAAACGGTTTCTCATGCCATTAGCCCCGTAATAGGTAACCGAAACATCAAGCAAGCCAAATGTATGGTTGAATTTTTTGCTCAGGATAGCTGAAAATACGGTTTGATGTTCCTTTTGTTCAGTTTTACTTACAAAATAATGATAATTGATTCCTAAATCAAAATTGATATTGTCAGCGGAAGTTTTCCCGCTTTTAAAATGCACATCTCCAGTGCCCTGTGTAAAATGCTGTTTATCCTCAAAATAGGGAATCATCTGATCCTTTTCCAAATCGGTCAGGAATCCTCCTGCATACCCATAATAATTAAATGCCTTGCGATTGAAGGACAAACGACCCGATAATGTTGACCGTTTGAAGAACTTCTGCCCAAATAACTCGCCTTCATTGTCCGATTGCGGAGCTTTCACATTGTCACCATTCAACAATTTTAACTTATCGTTGGAAGAAAGGTGCATGAAATGCATTCCAAAATTTGAATTCTTATCCGGCTGTACATTATAGAATAACTCGCCATAAGGGGTCATATAATTGCCCAATCCAAGCTTCAACAAGCCGTTTTCCATCTCTGGTTTTGCCTCCCCTACCATTTTCGCTGCTGCAACAGGGGTGAGGTCAAAAGTGGCATAAACGGGTTTGCTGAATATGGAATATTGGAAAGTCGGGGGCTCGGTTTGTTCAGCCTTGATTTTAGGAATATCATTGATCTTGTCAACATCCAAAATGCTTGGTTGGAAGTTTTTCGATACCTCGACTTCCTGTTTCAGTTTTGTGGTATCTTTTTGGGCCATACCAAGCAATGATCCAAAAATCAGGGCTCCAACCAGGAGGGTTATTCTGTATATGCGTTTTATCTTCATGAGATCAGTCGTTTTATTTCAGGATAATAGATGCGCTTATTTTGTGCCTTTAATATTTATTTCAAGGGGCTTGCTCTGGTTCTTGGTCTGACTGGCTTCATTGGCTTCAATCACCTGGAGCTTTTGACGGGTGGTATCCATGATACCGTCATTCTTCTCAGGGTAATTTTCCAGGATGCTTTGCAGGGTATGTTTTGCCTCGAATTCATCTCCTTTTTTCAAATAGATATCCGACAACAACAGGAAGCTTTTGGCCAGCCAGAACTGATGTGGGGAGTTTTTATCGATGAAATCCATCACCTCCGCTTCCGCTTCTTTTAACCGCTGCCTTTCAAACAATATATCGGCCACCAAGAATTTAGACTCAGCACCTTCGGCTGAATTGGTGTCGGTTGAAAGCTTGCTTAAAATGGGGAAAGCCTTGTCTTTATTGCCTGTTTTGTAATAGGAGGATGCCAATAGATAGTTTGTTTCCCGCTTCAGGATATCTGACACCTTATCCGATGCAAGTACCAGCTGGGCTGCATCAATACAGGCGGGATAGTTGCCCAGTTTGTATTGGCAACGCATAATTCCCGTATTGGCATTTTGTGCATTGTTTCCCGAACCTGAAATTTTTAAAGACCGCTCAAAACAAGTAAGTGCCTGCTGGTAATTTCCTGCGTTGTAATACAAGCCGCCAGCTTTTGAGAATGCAATTTCAGAAAAGAAATTGTTGGGTTGAGAGATGACATACTCATAATGCGTCAACGCACTGGCTACTTCTCCATCATTGTACAGGATTTCAGCCAGGTAGAAATGGGAATTAAGTGCAAAGCTGCCGTTGGGAAACTGGTTGAGGTAGCGCTCTAACTGCTGACGTGCTTTTTGGTCATGCGTCATGTACATCTTTTCAGCCGCACGATAGGTCAATGAATCCTGATCATTTACCGAAACCTGAACCTTGGAACCCAGTTTGCCAGTATAGGCAAAGTAAGCATCCACATCATTCATCTCGACGTAATCATTTTTGATGCCCATCAATGCTGCCTGAGTTTCAGGACTATTGGGAGAGCGGTCGACCACCTGTTTATAATAGGTGATAGAAGTTTGATAATCATTCACATTGTAATAAGCCAAGCCAAGCTGAACCAGTGTCTTGTTCAGATAACTGCTTTGGGGATATTTGCTGATCAGATCTTTGTAGTAGCCAATGGATACCTGGGGTTGATTGATCCGCTCAAAGGTGCGTCCCAGTTCATATAGCGCCTCGTCT
Source organism: Prolixibacteraceae bacterium (assembly GCA_003450125.1). Taxonomy (GTDB): domain Bacteria; phylum Bacteroidota; class Bacteroidia; order Bacteroidales; family Prolixibacteraceae; genus Aquipluma. Next base: position 6,233 of record DMFR01000155.1, read on the forward strand.
TGGTAGGAGGATTTGGGATATGACTTAATCAGTAATTGAAGGTTGTTTATTTTTTGCTGATTGTCACGCTGCAAACCTAAACAAAAGGCCTTTTGGAAGAGGGCGTAATCCGCATCGTAAAGGTTCATCTTAAACGACTTGTCGTAATTTGAAATAGCTGCTGTGTACTCACGATCCAGGAATGAACAATCTCCCAGTCGGTTGTAGGCATCGGCCACTTTCTCACTTCTGGAATCAGCATCCAGGTTCAGGTATTTCCTGAAATAATCCGCTGCACTGGCATAATCCTTCAGCTGAAAGTAGGCATAAGCCAGGTTGTAATGCGCTGATCTATATTCTGGAAGGTTTGATGCCCCGTTAGTTTTCAAGAATGAATTGTATCCTGACACCGCTTTGTTGAAATCATGGATTCGGTAATAGGCCTCGGCTTTCCAGTAGAGTGACAATGGCTTGTAGCTCTTGTCAAAATCACCTGCCTCCATCGACTTTTCAAAGTTCTCGATGGCTCCATTATAGTCCAGGTTGTTAAAGCATTCCAGTGCCCGGTAATAAGACACCCGCTGGTAGGCCTTCTTGACCGAAGGACTCTTCACTTTGATATTTTCAATCGAAGTCATGGCATCGCGGTAGTTGCTGGTGCTCATATAAACCTTCACCAGGTAATCGTAAGCCACATCATTGCGTTCCGCATTTGGATAAAGCGATATGTATTTATCGAACGCCTTGATGGTTTCATTAAACGGAGAGTAGGACAATTCATAAGTGATTTTGGCATAATTAAACAAGGCATCCTCCTTTATTTTTGGATCAAAATCAAATCCTGATGCTGCTTCAAAGGCCTGCCTGGCCTTGTTTTTATCATTGGTAACCACATAACAATCCGCCAAATGGTAATAGGCATTCTGAGCCAGCTCATCTTTCCCCTTGGAGGCAATTTCGAGGTATTTAATGGCTTTGGCCTCTTCATTGTTCAGGTAATAGCAATAACCAAGCATGTAATTCTCCTGCCTGCCACGGTTGTTTTTATCCGAAAGATAGTACTCCAGGAACTGAATAGCATCTTTAAACTGTCCCAGATGAAAGTAGGAATCCCCTAAAATCCTTGACAGTTCCGATTGCTGATCTGAGGAAACGGTGTTGATCAGGGGAGCTGTGTAGGCAATTACCTCTTTGTATTTGCCCTGTTTGTAATAAATCTGGCTGATATAGAAAGGGATTACTTTTGCAAATACAGGATTGGTCTTCAGCTTGGTAAACTCTGCAAGAGCCGTATCGAAATCGTTTTTCAGGTAGTGGATATGCCCGTAATAGTATTGTGCCGGGGCTGCATACAAGGAGTTTCCTCCTTTAATTTGTTTAAAATCAGCTTCAGCCGAATCCATTTTCTCCAGCTGAAAATACGAATATCCTCTCAGGTAATAGTAATGGGCCAGCTCTTCATCACTCAGCTTTGATTTGTCGAATCCTTCGAGCGTTTTAATAACGGGAGAATACTTTTTCTTGTCAAACTGGTAAACGGCCAGTTCAAAGAGTGCCTTGTTCCTAAATGAGCTTTCAGGAAACTGAGTCATGAACTCATTGATCTGAACTTCTGCATTGCCATTGTCCAATTTTAACCCGCACAAGGCTTTATAGAACATGGCTTCTGCCCTCACTTCTGAATTAGGGGCAGCCTGTTGGGCAATCTGATCAAATTGATTAATGGCCGAGATATAATTCCTGGCAAGGTATAGCTCTTTGGCCTTCTGTATATCCTGGCTAATCGACTGATAATATACCGTTTGTTGGGCATGGATCAGGCTTGGCATAAGGGCCATCCAGATCAGGATGATAATAAACCGGTTAGACTTCATTGTATATTCGGATATTTAAGAATCAAAATTATATCAAAAGTAAAAATCAATACTTAGATTATAGCATAAATTGCGCCATTTCTAATTCAAAACTGACAATGGGGATAAATTAGTATTTATTATCTTACGAATTTCACGAATTATTACGAATTACACGAATTGCGTTTCTGTTGTTAATTTTAGTCTTTATCAATTTTTAAAACAGAAAGGTCATTAAAAAATGAAGTTAACAAGAACCTTTCAACAGCCTTTAATCTTAAAAATCTGAGTTCGATACAAGCAATACGTTGAAAAAGAAGCCCATTTTCTAAAATAGGGCTGGGCAATATGCTTTACCATGGCTATTGTGCAAAAAACCTTCAGCCATGAATTTCCTGCACACCCCTGCTCCATTTCCGACATTCCGACATTCCGACAATCCGGCACAACCGACACAACCGACAATTTGCAATTGTATACCCCTATTTTGAGGATAGCAGTTAAATGCCTGGTGATCAACAATACCCGTTCCTCTATCTCGCCCCATGCCCCCTTTAGGATTGACAATTACATGAATTGGGGCAGCTGTCGGATTGTCGGATTGTCGGAAAACATCTAAACGGTATGTACCATTGCCAGGCAGGAAAACCTGGCTTTATCAATCTTTATCAATTTCAAATCAAATGGAAATACAAGGTCGTTTGCAAAGTTATTGAAGTTATTGCTGCTATTGCAAGGACTCAATTTTACTTTTCACGCCCCTTACTCCACACTTGTTTGCCCCATCCCAAAACGTTGGCTTAATAGAGGATTAAACATCCCCTTACATTTGATGTGAATTAAAATATGCAGCTTGCAATAACTGCAACAGCTGCAATAACTACAATAACTTCGGTAAACACTTTGGGATAACAGCCTAAAGACAATGAAGTGATCTGGTTACTTATATCGAAATCAGATTAATAACCAAGTCGATAGCCAATCTTTTAATCTTAATAACATTAGGAAAATGTGAGTTGATGACTTTGTTAATATACTGAAATAAAGAATAATAGTGCTTTTTAATTTTACTCACGTTAATGCTGTTTTGACTTTATATCAAGCAGAAAGGACAATCCAATAAGCTCTTTTAGTTAATCTGCTAAATGCGAAGCAATTCGTGTAATTCGTAAAAATTCGTGTAATTAGATTCTTCATGGTGAAAGAAAATAAATTAGTTTTGCATAGTTACCAATTCGAATCCTCCATGTCAGAAGAAATCATCATAGAACTCGTTAATGCAGATATCGTTCAACGCGACCATTTGGTCCTGTCAGACATCAGCCTGGAAATAAAAACAGGTGAATTTGTTTATCTGATTGGTAAAGTAGGAAGCGGTAAAACCAGCCTGATCAAAACCCTCAATGCTGAATTGCCACTGACCAAGGGAGAAGGAAAAGTAGCCGGGTTCAACCTTTCAGACCTTAAGCACCGCGACATCGCCTTACTTAGGCGTAAGTTAGGGGTAGTATTTCAGGACTTCAGACTCCTGAACGACCGCAATGTCTACGACAACCTTGCTTTTGTATTGAGAGCCACCGATTGGAAAGACGAAAAGGAAATTGGAGAACGGGTATTGATTGTGCTTGAAAAAGTCTCCATGTACCACAAAATAAAATCAATGCCCCATCAACTATCGGGCGGAGAACAACAAAGGGTGGTTATAGCTAGGGCTTTACTAAACAACCCTGAGATTATCCTTGCGGATGAGCCTACCGGAAACCTCGACCCTCAAACCTCGATTGACCTTTTGCAGATTTTAAAAGACCTCAATGAGCAGGGTAAAACCGTTGTAATTGCTACCCATGATTACCCACTGATCAGACGTTTCCCTGCCCGCATCATTACCGTGGATGAGCAGAAAATCTTTGAAACGGTCATTACCAAGAAGGAAAATAAAGCGTAAGGAAGTGCCTGGAGTATTTAGAGTGAACTAAAGTGCCTAAAGTTAAAGAAAAGCGATAATGATCTTCAGAGCGGTGTCCTTTGCCGTCTGCTTTAGCTGACGGTGGCTTAGAGTTAACTAAAGTGTCTGAACAAATGGCCTATAAATTCCCAGAAGTACTTTTTCCTCATTTTCCCAGCATAGCTCTTTGGCAGCCTGTGGAAGGTTTTTCTTCCAAAGTGCATTCATTTCGGAATCAAACAATACGGAGGTGATCTTTTCAGCCAAGTCTTTGCGTTGATGCGTTTCTGCAATGGCCCCAATCTCATACTGCTCCACAATGTGCCTCATCTCAGGAAGGTTTGAAACCAGCACCGGAACTCCTGCCTGGATGTAATCGAACAATTTATTGGGTAAGGTAAACCGGTAATTCAATCCAAGGTCTTCTTCGAGCGACAACCCCAAATTGGCCTGTCGGGTCACCTCGCTTAGGCGGGCAAGAGGTAATTTGCCCAGGAACTTAACTTTCCCTTCCAAATGAAGTTCTTCCACCAGTTGTTTCAATTGGGCTGTAAGATCACCATCTCCTACCAGCCAAAGTTCTGCCTTCTCTACAAACTGCATGGCCCTGATGGTTGCTTCGATACCCCGACCCATGTTAAGGGCACCTTGGTAAAGTATTATCTTTGCTGCCCCTGGGATTGGGGTAGTCTCTATAGGAATATTTTCAAGCTCACTGCAAACCGGAAGATTGCGCACTACTTTGAAATCAATTCCATACAATTCTTCATATATATCTGCAATGGAGTCACAAACCGTATAAGCAGCATCTACTTTTGGAACCAATTTCCGTTCCAGCCATCTCCATATACTCCTTACTACCGGCCTACCAATTAACTCTGGCACCTCAGTAAAATACTCGTGGCTGTCATACACCAAAGGTTTACCTTTGATCTTGCTGGCAAGGTAATTGGCAGCCAAAGTATCGAGGTCATTGGACACCAATACATCTACTTTTGTATTTAGAAGAAAGAATAAGAGGCGAAGATTGTATTCAAGGTAAAACAGTGGCCCTTTGCTAAAGATCAATTTCATCCTGTGCGTAGGGTAAACCCTTTCAACAGCTTGGCTCCCGGGCAATATCCGTCCAATCAGCATAGGCTCAAAACCCATCTTCTGCAGGCTGAGGGCCACCTTGTGCACCCGATTATCGGTCACCAGGTCATTGATTACACTGAGCGAAACTTTCTTTACTGTCATTATAAACTTTTCTTCCGTTGTTTCAAAAAAACCTTATTTCCCTTTTTGAACCTTAGTAACTCGTCAACTACACCCAAAGGCCAACCTTATTTACCTTATGACTGCTTTCCCTGATCAAAACATAGAAATGACAAATAAGGTAAATAAGGTTTGAACCCAAGGAGGTCACCTAAGTTACTAAGGTTAAAACCATGAAAATAAGGTCATTCCACCAACCCTATTTAATTAATGAAAACCGTATTCATTACTTCCTTTACAAATTAAGCGAATAAGCCCGTTCTTCTGTTATATTTGCCCAAAAATAATTCCAATGATCCGCTCTTATACTGATTACCCGCTCAAAAAACACCATACATTTGGCAATGAAGTCTCTGCCAAATACTATTTTGAATTTACCGAACCCGAAGATCTTCCCCTTTTTCTGTCAACCAACAAGGAATGGCATGACCTGAAGCTCTTAATTATGGGAGAAGGCAGCAACCTGTTGTTTGTAGATGATTTTCCAGGCCTGATCATCAATCCCAATATCCCCGGAATTGAAATTGTGCGTGAAGACCGCAATAATATATGGCTCCAAGTGGGCGCTGGAGTTGTATGGGATCAACTGGTTGAATTTGCTGTCTTTCACAATTGGGGAGGAATTGAGAACCTTTCTCTGATTCCCGGTAAGGTAGGAGCTTCGGCAGTACAGAACATTGGTGCCTACGGCATGGAAATCCAGGACCGTATTGAATCGGTTAAAGGTTACGATCTCGATACCGAGTTTGAATATACGATTGAAGGTTACGAATGTCAGTTTGCCTATCGCGACAGCATCTTCAAGAAACTGTTCAAGAACCGTTTTATCATTACTAGCGTGGTTTATAAGCTCGATAAGTTTCCTGAATTCATACTGCATTATGGCGATTTAAAAGCAGAAGTACAGAAGCTGGGTGAAGTCAACCTAAGAAATATCCGTCAAACGGTGATCCGTATCCGGGAATCAAAATTACCAGATCCTGCAGTCGTTGGCAATGCCGGAAGCTTCTTTAAGAATCCTATCGTAGATGCTTCACTGGCTGAAGACTTGTTGGACAACTATCCAGCCATGTCGCATTATCCCGCTGATGATGGTAAGATCAAACTGGCAGCAGGCTGGCTCATCGAACAATGTGGATGGAAAGGCTTCCGCAGAGGCGATGCAGGGGTACATGACAAGCAGGCCCTTGTACTCATCAACTATGGGAATGCTACAGGCCGTGAGATCTATGATCTTTCAGAAGAAATCAAGCTATCGGTATTAGACAAATTTGGCGTATATCTTGAACTGGAAGTGAATGTGATAGGGGAATAGGGGACAGTGTTCCGTTTCAGTTTACAGTCACAGTATTCAGTTTATAGTTGTTACTTAAATGATAGCTTTTGAGTTATCAATTGGGTCATCAATCATTTCAAAGTCTTTTAATATTGACATTGAATCCTTCCTGACTAATTCAGATTCCAATTTAAGTTTCTGTTCAAGGATTTTACCTTGTACGCGGATATTGAAATTCCCAAATCAATAAAACATGGGTTTCGGTGCGCTGCATCTCCCCTTCTACATCAATCACCTTGCTACAAATATTTTGGTGCCCTGCACTCCTTGTACCGATCTGAATCCTTGTAATCCTAATCCGCGTAATCCGTTTCAATCCGTGTAATCTACTTCTTCCCCACAAAAATTATATCTATGGTCTTCCTTCCATCGGGTTCTGGGTATTCCTGAAGCTTTAAGCGGTTGATCTCAAAACCCGATGCTATCAATGCCTGCTGTAAATCTTCTTTTGTATGGTAATTGAAATAGATTTCCGAACATTTTGAAAAACTTGTTTTTTCAAACCCTGCATCCGATTCATTGCCTTCCATGGTACTGATGTAGATCACTCCTCCCCGATTCAGCTTTTCACCACAGTCTGCAATCAATTTCTGAGCATCTGCTTTCGACAAAAAGGGCAGGCAAAAGGAACACATCACGGCATCAAATTTCCCCTTCAGAACTAAGATATCGCGAACATCCATTACCCTGAAGTCTACCTCAGGCAATTGCTTTCGTGCAATGGCAATCATCCTTGGGGCCAGATCAAGAGCCGTGATCTGCGCTTCAGGAAACTGAGTTTTCAATAACCGGGTTACATTTCCCGGTCCGCATCCAAGCTCCAATATTTTTGGCTTTTTATTAGGGATCAAATTACAAAACGCGTCAATTGAATCCGAATAGGCATCAAGGTCCATATACCTTTGGGCATATTCCGCGGCATATTCGTCAAACCGCTGTACAGATAAATCAAAATTCTCCATTGTCTAACTTTTTCGTTCAGCCTTTTCAAACTCTGCAACCACTTCCCGGGCCTTTTCCAAATCAACATTGGAAACGATCAACTTCACAGAACCAGCACCACCAGGACTTGAATACCAGGGTGCAATTGCGCCCATTCTTTCATCTCTGGTGAAAACCTCAATTTCAGCATTGGCCAATAAACTTTTTACCATCGCCGCTTCCCATTCATTGCCTTCATAAACAACTACCGGATAAATTTCATTGTCTGGCTTCATATTTTTAAGTTTTAGAAAACCTTTAACACGAACATTGTAAATGTAAAATAAAGGTAATCAAAATAAATTCGATATAACTAATTCTACTGTAACAGATTTAGTAAAAAAAACAATTTAAGCTTTTTGGGATGCT
>DMFR01000155.1:14077-14200 GCA_003450125.1 Prolixibacteraceae bacterium
TACGATCTGATTGTTGCAAAAAACAGTAGTGTTTATAAACAAATGAGTATATAAAACATTATCTTGCTATCTTTCAACGTAGTATACAAGACAATAAGCCCCAGTTCCTTCACCTTAATAACC
>DMFR01000246.1:0-780 GCA_003450125.1 Prolixibacteraceae bacterium
GAAAAAGGATGGACTAAAATCGGAGAAAAGACCGTTAATACCTCAAAAGGACATGAGGAAATTACGGTTCCCGGATCTGAAAAGTTTTCATCCATCCGAATCAAGGTTCCGGAAGATGCCATGGTTGACTTAAAGGATGTACAGGTAGAATATGAAGGCGGAACCAAACAGAAGGTTGATATGACAAAAACAACTACTTCTTCCGTTGGAGAGGGCAAAGTAATCGAATTAAATTCCTCGGATAAGAATGTGAAGAGTATCAGTTTCGCCTATGAGGCTAAAGAATCCACTGGTTCAACTTCAACAGGAACAATGTCCGGGACAAAGGGAACTTCTTCCAGCACCAAAGGGACAACGTCCAAAGGTACAGTGAGCAGTTCAACCAGCAAGGAATCTACAGGTACCTCCCAAAGTTCAAAAGGTACGATGGGAACACAAAACTCAAAAGCCAAGATTGAAATTTGGGGATTAAAATCAGAAACTGCACTGAAGTAGTGTTTCATTTTAGCATATGGGTGTTTCAGATTATCAAGCCGTCTTACTTCACAGTAAGACGGCTTATTTTTTACTGTCAAGTAAAATAATCATACATGTATTTCAAAATTAATGCATTTATCTCCTCAATTTTCCTTATATTTAACTGTGAAACAATGGATAAATGTTTAAACACAAAATGAACAAATTTTCTTAAATGTTCGTTTTTTTATTAAAATTGAAATACTCATAAACGATGAAACTAAATATTAAATACGACATCAATGTTGCCTGTAAAGTCATTTT
>DMFR01000246.1:803-2803 GCA_003450125.1 Prolixibacteraceae bacterium
CTTGGTATTCCTTATGAAATATCAGGCATGAATGAAATCCAACTGAATGGAACCCTTTCCCCTGATCAATTTAAGGAATTGGAAGCATCAATTGTGAAGTACGGAATTGAAATCATTGATAATCCAAAAAATGCCATTGTCCAGAAGATCAAGGAAGTGATTGTAGAAATGGTATTTAAGGAAGACAAACTTCCCGAATCCAAGATATCGGCTTATATTTCCGATAAATTGAACCTCAGTCATAGTTATTTGTCTAAAATATTTTCGGAGTTGACTTATTCCTCCATTGAAAACTTTATTATCTTACAAAGAATCGAACGGGCCAAACAATTAATCATTGAAGAAAACCTAACACTTACAGAAGTGGCCTGGAAATTGAATTATAGCAGTACAGCCCATTTATCCAACCAGTTCAAAAAGACAACGGGATTAACACCCACCCAATTTCAGAGAATAGTCCAGAAAAGGAATAACTTGGTTTTTACCTAATCGACTAAAAAAACTATCATGGAAAATGACGTACTATACATTCTGCTTGCTGATGACGATGCAGATGACCGCCTTTTCTTTAAAGAAGCAATGGAGGAAATTAACGCGGATACCTTTGTTTCCTTCGTAAATGACGGGTCTCAACTCATGTACTTTCTTAATCAACCTGGAATCAGGCTACCCAATATTATTTTCCTCGACCTTAATATGCCTGTTAAAAACGGGATGGATTGCCTGAAGGAAATCAGGGCCAATGACAGGTTCAAAGATATGATGATTGCCATTTATTCTACTTCAGGTTCAGAAAATGACATTCAGGAAGCATTCGCCTTTGGAGCCGATGTTTACATTAAAAAGCCGAATAATTTTACTGACCTGAAAGCCAGTTTGGCAAAGGTGATCAATCGGTCTGCCCAAACGATACTTTAGGGTAAACGGAAAATCAAGCAATAGTTGAGTTAAGTTTTAATAAGCAAAAGAAAGTGAAAATTAGAAAGCATACCTTGGCCTCTATCTTTTTGATAAGTATTTTGGTTGTTTCCATATTTACACTTTTTTTTGCCGCAAGTATTTCTTACAAGCAAATACAATCACTTAACGATTCAGGTAAAGGGGTTCTTGAATCTTACAAAATTAACCTTGAATTAGAACAATTAAAAACTTACGCTAAAGATGCTGAGTCCGGACAGCGGGGATTTCTATTAACCAAAGATCCCACTTTCCTTCAATCCTATCAGGAGGCATTGCGTAAAGCCGATGAATCACTGGTCAAATTAAGAACCTTGACTTCTACTAATTCCCAGCAAAGTAAAAGTCTGGAAAGGGTAAATGATTTAATTCACCAAAGATTTGATTTCCTGGCAAGGGTATTAAAGTCAGATCGGTATAATGTCTATACCTCGGATAGTACTAAAGACATGCTGATAAAGGGAAGTTATGTGATGATGCGCGCCGATAGTCAGGTGAATAAAATGATTTACGATGAACTGGAGACACTACGAATACGACAAATGGATCATGACAGGTATATCCGATTCTCTCCGTTTTCTATATTGTTTGTCGTTATCTTGGCCTTATGTGTATTTATAATTGCCTATAGTAAGATTAACCGTGACCTGAAAAACCTTACAAGAACCAACAATCAACTGCTCATTAACAAGGAAATATTCGAGCATTCAGAACAAATTGCAAATATCAGTAATTGGTGCTGGAATAAGGATGACAATAAACTCACCTATTCAAACAACCTGTATCATTTATTGGGTTGCCAACCCGAAGAAGTTGAAGCGACTGGAAATTTCATAGAATTTGTCCATCCGGACGATCGTCAGTTTGTCTTTGAGTCGAGCCAGGGTGCATCCAATGATAGATTGGGATCAGTCATCTTTTATCGGGTCAATCGCAAAGACGGGGCATTGAGGTATTTCAAGTCCAGTTGGAAGATGATTACCGACAACTACGGAAAGAATTTTATCATTGGTGTGAATGCCGATATCACTGAACAGTACAAC
>DMFR01000246.1:2906-14881 GCA_003450125.1 Prolixibacteraceae bacterium
AAAGTGATTACCGATAACTACGGAAAAACCTTTATCATTGGCGTGAATGCTGACATCACCGAGCAGTACAACAAGGACAAAATGATTGAGGACAAGATCGCGGACCTGGAAAAATCAAATAAGGAGCTCTCGGCCTTTAACCATATTGCCAGCCATGATCTACAGGAGCCGCTTCGAAAAGTGCAGATCTTTATTTCCCGGATCAGGGAAAGGAATTTTGATACTTTCCCCGAAAACGTAAAGGAATACTTCTCAGGCATTGAGCGGGCAACCACCCGTATGCAGATGTTCATAGAGGACCTGCTTTTGTATTCCAGGGCCAGCAATGTGGAGAAAATCTTTGAACTGACCGATTTGAATGTCATCCTGGAAAATGCAAAGCAGGAACTTTCGCAACGCATTGAGGAGAAAAATGTAAGGATAGTAACTTCTGGTTATCTTCCCACGCTCAATGTAATTCCCTTTCAGATACAGCAGCTATTCACCAATCTATTATCTAATTCAATCAAGTATAGCAAGCCCGATATTTCCCCGATGATCTCCATTAACACAAGGATGATTTCCTCGAAAGCTTTGCCTGTTTTGATGGGAAACCACAAGAGCAGATATTATAAAATTTCCTTGTCTGACAATGGAATTGGATTCGATCCCCAATATGCAGAAGACATTTTCAAGCTCTTCTACCGCCTTCATAACAAAACCGACTATTCGGGCACTGGCGTAGGCCTTGCCATCTGCAAGGTAATTGTGGAAAACCATAAAGGCTTTATCAAGGCTGAAAGTATACCCAACGTGGGTACGACCATCAGTTTCTATCTTCCGGCCTAAAAACAGTTTTCGCCTGTTATAATCATGTAATATTTTGATGAAAAAGTGTAACAGCATTCAAGGTGCACGGTGATAAGTTTGTCAGAGAATTGACAAGTATTCACACCTAAAAATAAATAAAATGAAACAGAATAAAAAAGGCCAGCAAGGTAAAAATGCCAAGACTGGTGAAAAGAAAAATCAAGGGAAGGCGGATTTATCAAAAGGAGCCAGGAAGCATGAAGATGTATCAGTAGCCGAAAACCCGGAGGAACCTGCAATTCCAACCACCCCCCGAAGAGAATATGAGGATCCTGGCCATGAACATGTTTATCAACCCCCCACAGCAAATCCTTCTCCTTCTGAATCTACACATGGATACGTTGGGGAATGAGAACTTCAGATGGATCATAACTGCCAGTAAAGGAAAAAGACAGTCAATGTTCTAAATATTTAAAAATGAGGTGTATGAAAACAGGTAAAGTTTCATGCACCTCATTCTTTTTTAAATCATTAATTGTGACTTCTTTCAAGAATCCGCTTGTCAACTTTGAATTTAACAGCATGTTCTGAAGGAGGTGCTTCTCCAAAATGCTCATCGGAATAAACTTTGGTGAATTCAGCTCCATAGAATACAATCATGGAGGAATAAGAAGTCCACAACAAGATCAGAATAATTGAACCTGCAGCCCCATATCCCGAAGCGGGGTCGGCATTTCCGAAGTATAAGCCCAATGCAAATTTTCCGATCTCGAATAATATAGCGGTAATGAGAGCACCTATCCAAACCGATTTCCATTTGATTTTAGCATCAGGCAATATTTTGAACATCATTGCAAATAACACCGTGGTAATGCCCAATGAAAGGGCAAAATCAATCACTACAAAAATCACCATCAGCGAATGGGAGATGTATCTTTCCATCCAATCGCTAAATGCGGTCAGCAATGATGAAATCAAAAGTGATACCAACAGTAAAAAGGCAATGGTAACAATTAACCCAAAGGAAAATAATCTACTTTTAACAAATAGCCAGATGCCCGACTTGTCAGTAGAGGTTTCCACTTCCCAGATATTGTTGATGGATTTTTGAAATTGGGCAAATACTGCTGTAGCTCCCAATATAATAGTTCCGATGCCCAGTAGGGTAGCCCATAAAGAGTCCTTACTTTCCATGGAAGACTTTACAACTGTTTGAATCATTTTGGCACTGTCTTCACCTACCGCATCTGAGATTTGACTGTTTAACTGTCCACTCACTGCATCGGCGCCAAAGAAATATCCAGCCAATGTGATGACCAATACCATAAGGCCGGGAAGTGAAAAAATTGCATAGTAGGCAATAATGGCCCCTTCTCTAAAAGGATCGCGGTCGTACCACTTGAGAAGGGCAGTCTTAAGCATTTTAAATATTTTCATACCGAAATAATTTTAAAGATTAATAGCTCTTTCTTATCGATTTCCGGTGATGGTCTTTCCTGGCAGAAGGGGTTATTCAGCCTGCTTCCTATTTTGCCTATCTTTTTTCTTAAAAAAACCTCTTAGCAAGAAATTGTGCTGAGCCGCTTCCAGATCTTCATCCAGTTTCTGAGAGCTGGTTTCCAGGTTCATGATGGTTTGTTTCAAATGTGCTCCGGCATCTTCATCATGTAATAAGACCCCCACTGAAGAGTGTGGGTTCCCGCTTGCTTCTTTTAGATTATTCATTAAGATACCGGCTGTGTCAGCAATCTGCTGAAAGTGCCTGACCGATGCCCTGAGAGAATTGAAAACCAGGGTATCAGTGGAAAGTTCATTGGCCAACGTTCCTTTTTTATTGAGTCCTTCACTGAATGTATTGAGCGAACCGATTAATTGATTGGCTTTGTTGGCCGCATTCTGAAGTGAAAGAGTGGCCGCATCCAGGTGTGAGTATACCGACTCATCGTTTAATAACTTACCCATTAAGCCTTCTCCATGGGCCATCTTGTTGCTGATGACTTTAAAATCAGTGGTGATTGCCAATAGATTTTTGTTGTTTTCCTGTAAGGTATTGATCATGTCTTCGGAGGAAAATGTTTTTTCAACCCTCAACGTGTCTCCCGGTTCTACTTGAGGCGATTCGGAAGTCCCTCCATAGATGACCAGGATCTTATTGCCGATGAATCCATCTGAGCCCAGCTTGACACGGGCATCTTTGTGAATAAAAGGAACCGACTTTGCTTCTATTTTCATGCCCACCTTTACTTTTGAATCGGCATAAAACTGAAGATGGCTAATTGAGCCTACCTTTACGCCCGAGAACCAGACATTATTGCCCACCTGCAAGCCGCCTACATCATCAAAAAGCGTTGATAGTTCTATTTTCCTTTTAAAAGTCTCATTCAGGTTGCCGATTAACAGAATTCCCAGAACGAGAAATATTAATCCGATCAGGACAAATACGCCCACGATAACTGCTTTCTTATTTGGTGTGTTTTTCATGTTTTATTGGATGAAATTGTAATTGTAAAAGCCTTTCACATGCTCGTCATTGGTGTCAAATACGTCTTCGAATTTTCCTACTTTGGTAAACTTTCCTTCTACAAACATACCTACCCGGTCTCCCGTTTCTTTGGCGCAGGTAAGGTCGTGGGTGATAATGATCGAACTGGTATTGTATTTAAGCTGCATTTGATTGATGAGATTATTGATTTCGAAACTGGTTATCGGATCTAACCCGGCAGTGGGTTCATCATACAGCATAATTTCAGGTTTAAGAATCAGCGTACGGGCAATGCCAATTCTTTTACGTTGACCTCCTGAAAGTTCAGCAGGCATCTGATCCACCTTGTCTTCCAGGCCCACTGCATTCAAGACTTCTTCAACGGCCCTGTTAATTTCTTTTCTACTAATGTTTTTCCGATTCATCTTTAAGGGAAATTCCAGGTTCTGACGAATGTTCATGCTGTCATACAAGGCACTGCTTTGAAACGAAAACCCAATACGAAGCCGCAAAGCATTTAATTCCTTTTCCTCAAGCATATCCACCTTTTGTCCCAATACCCTTACATCGCCTTTGTCCGGTTTCAGTAAGCCCACCAATATCTTAATCAGGACAGACTTGCCGCTACCCGATCTTCCAAGCACTACCACATTTTCGCCTTTATAAACCGTCAGGTCAACGCCTTTTAAAACTTCCAGATCGTCGAACGATTTGTATAAATCCCTGATGTCGATCACCGGTACCGTGCTATCTATTTTTGGTGGTATATCTTGGTTTTCCATATTCAATTACATCGAGCGCATCCAGTTAGAAACCTGAACAATTAGCATTTCTTCCATAAAAATTAAAAACATGGCCATCACTACAGCCTCATTGGCGGCTTTGCCAACCCCACGCGTTCCTTGGGAAGCATTAAAACCTTTATATGTTCCAACAATACCTATCGTGAAACCAAAAACAACGGACTTTATGACCGAAGTAAAGAGATCCAGAAAGTTAAGGGTGGAAAATGCATTTTTATAAAAGGCTATAAAACTGGTGGCTTCCTCTGCATGAATATTGATGAAAGACCCAATCAGCCCTACAACTATGCAATAAAAGGAAAGGATAGGTATGGTGATGATGGCAGCCGTCACCCGCGTAACCACCAGGTATTTGAACGGATTAATGGCCGATACCTCCATGGCGTCAATCTGCTCGGTCACTTTCATCGAACCCAATTCGGCTCCGATACCTGAACCTACTTTACCGGCACAAATAAGAGCCGTTACCAGTGGTCCCATTGCTTTCACAACGGCTATCCCAATTAAAGAAGGTAACCATGAGGTAGCCCCGAAATCTTCTAATGGAGGGCGCGATTGCTTGGTAAATACTACCCCGACAATAAAACCCGTCAGAGTGATCAATGGCAAGGCTCTTAAACCAATTTCAAAGCATTGGTTAATGATTTCAGAAAAGTGAAAAGGAGGTATAAGGACCTGCTTGAAATATTGTATGACGAATCGGAACGCATTGTTAACGCTCAGGAAAAACTCATCGAGAGTTTTAGAAATCAGATGTTTTTTTGTCGTCGTATTGATCACTGTCCATTCTTATTATAAGATGAAGGCCTACTTATTAATTTTGCAAAGATGACTGACTTGACAGGAAATGAATTACACAATTTTGGAAAAAAATTACATAATTCACATTTTTTCACTCCCAAGCCCTTATTTCAAAAGAGAACCGATGAATCATAAAGGCTTAGAAAACCTCCACTTTGCTTTTATGAGCTTCCAACAGACCTTTGGTTTGGGCCACAAACTTGATAATCTCAACCATTTGGGTGATGTTCAGTTTGGCCAGGTTGATAATCAAGTCAAATTTTACGTCATTATTATTTTCACCCGCGATGTGCTTTATAAAGTTCAGGCGTTCTTTCTCCGTTTTTTCAATAAAATCCATGGCTTCCCGCATATTGACATTGTCCTTTTCCATGATCTGTTTTACTCGCCAGTCATAGGGGGCGATGAGTTTTATGAACAGTGATTTTTCAATATCCCGGGCAATAATATGTCCAGCTCTTCCTACAATGATGCAATGTCCATCGCTTGCAAAACTGGCAATCAGGTCAATAAGGGTTTTGTTGATTTTCCGTTCACTTTTGAATCTTTTCTCGGTAAAGGCCGTCAAAATATCATCAAAGATTCCCCGGTCCCCTTCCTTCAGGTAGCGCCTGAGTTTATTGGGTTCCATATTCAATTCCCGGGCGCTTTCCTCCAGAATCTCCTTACTCAATACCTTCCATTTTTTACAACCGCCATGTTTGTCAAGTTCAATGGCCAGCAACCGGGCGATGTTAACACCCCCGCATCCCACTTCCCTCGAGATACAAATAACAGGCCCCGGTTGATATTGTTCGGTATGATAGTTACTGTTGCTTTGGTGCAGCCTTTTGCTCAAATAAACCATCAATGTGTTGTTCATTGCCTTTAGTTATTTTGGTCCCTGAAATTTACGAATTTTTTCTCTTTCTATTCGACTTTTAGGCGGAAGATTTTCATCTTGTAAGGGATATTATGGAAATATTACAATATCTTCATCACCTGATTCCTAAGTATTTCATTCTTCACCGGTGAAATGACCTCGCAGAAGTGCTTTTTTGGGTTTAAAGCCATGCAACCAGCAGCCTTTATTTCCACTTCACATCAGGATAGTACGGAAAAACCTGAGGTGCAGCGCACCAGAAATATGTGTAGTAAGAAATCCAAAATGTACAACCCAAGGTGCAGTGCACCGTTGTATCTATCCCGACGGCAAATTATTGGGTCTGTTGTTCATCCTACCCGAATCTGTTGTAAAATATTTCGGTGCCCTGCACCTCGCTGGTTTCCATTTATCAATGTTCTATAAATAAAAACGGTACGCTGCACCTTTGTCTCCCCCCTGACCTACGTTTCTTCAAATATTAAAGGCCAATCGGCGCCATTTTCTTTGTTAAACAGATCTGTCTACAATTTTAAATCTTCCAAACATTCTTAGCTCCCAATCCTTACCAAGGCAATACCCGGTTATCTCTTTCTGTAAGGTATCTGTATTGTATCTGTAATGTATCTGTAATATTTATTACAGATACATTACAGATACAATACAGATACATTACAGAAAGAGATAACCGGGTATTGCCTTGGTATGGATTGGGAGCTAAGGGAAAGTTTGGAAAAAAATCTTTTCACAGTTCAAATCTTGAACTTTTAATAAATGTGGTTAGAAATTTCTTTAGCCTATTAATTGGCAGGGACTTTTTTCAACCGACTTGAACTGAAAAGTCCGAATGGATGTAAGAGGCAGTTTTAAAATTGATTATTTTTATCTATCTTTCACAGCATAAATTAAAACCAAAATCAAATGTTTAACCGTGAAACCTATATTACCCGTCGCCAAAAGCTGAAAGAGAAAATTTCGGATGGTATTATTTTACTATTAGGAAATGTTGATTCGCCCATGAATTATGCGGATAACACTTATTATTTCAGACAGGATAGTTCTTTTTTGTATTTTGCAGGACTTGATTTCCAGAATCTTGCCCTTGTCATGGACGTTGAATCGGGCGTGGAAATTATTTTTGGAAACGATATTGAAATTGAAGACATCATATGGATGGGTCCCCAAATTGCTTTAAAAGAGAAGGCTGACAAGGTAGGTATTGCCAAAACAGAACCGTATAAGAACCTGCAAGCTGTAATTGAAAAGGCTATTTCATCGGGTCGGAAAATTCATTTTATCCCTCCCTACAGGGCAGAGAATAAATTGCTGCTGAATGAATTGTTGGGTATTTCGGTTTCTAAATTGAAATCCTATGCTTCCGTTGAATTAATCAAGGCGATTGTTGCTTTGCGCTCGGTGAAAGAAGACCAGGAGATCAGTGAAATCCGCAAAGCATGTGCAGTTGGTTACCAAATGCATGTTGCAGCCATGAAAATGGCCAAGGCAGGTGTTTGGGAACAGTCCATTGCCGGAACCATTGAAGGGATTGCCAATGCCGGAGGGGGCATGGTTTCATTCCCGGTCATTCTTTCTCAGCATGGTGAAACATTACACAATCACGATCACTCGGAAACACTAAAGCAGGGTAGGCTATTGCTCGTTGACGCCGGTGCAGAGATCGGTTCGCATTATGCCTCAGATTATACCCGGACAGTCCCGGTTGGAGGTAAATTTACCCAACAACAGCGTGAGATCTATGAAATCGTATTGGCAGCTAATAACCATGGCCGGGAATTGACCCATCCGGGATCAACTTACCTATCTGTTCATCTGGCTGCCTGTGAAGTGATTGCTTCCGGGTTAAAAGCACTTGGACTGATGAAAGGCGATGTAAAAGAGGCGGTAAGAAGTGGCGCCCATGCCTTGTTTATGCCCCATGGACTGGGCCATATGCTTGGGTTGGATGTGCATGATATGGAAGACCTTGGACAGATTTATGTGGGCTACGATGATGAAACCCGTCCTGTTGACCAGTTCGGAACAGCCTATGTGCGTATGGGACGCAAACTTCAGCCTGGCTTTGTGATTACCAATGAACCGGGTATATACTTTATACCAGCCTTGATTGAAAAGTGGAAGGCTGAAAAGATCAATACCGATTTTATCAATTTTGACCGATTGGAAAGTTACCTTGGCTTTGGAGGAATCCGGTTGGAAGATGATATCTTGGTGACTGAATCCGGTAGTGAAATTATTGGTGATAGAATACCGGTTACTCCCGACCAGATTGAAGATATCATGAAATAATTTTCAAACAGCTTCAAGAGCAGTGGCTACTTGCTGCTAGCTACTGGCTACTTGCCATTAGCCAGCAGCCAGTGGCCAGTAACTTGTCGTTTAGGGATTAAATTATCCATTCATTTTGTAATCATTTGAAAATTGGCATACCTATCATTCAAAAAATATTTTTTTTACGCAATCAAAATATGATCTATTAATTATGAAACAATTTACTCATTTACTTTTAATTTCAATACTGATGGGTAGTATGGCTTGCAAACAGGAAGCGTCCAAAAACAATTCTCTTGATTTAGCCAATCTGGACGCTACGGTGAATCCTGCTGCTGATTTTGATAACTATGCCAATGGCGGTTGGAAGAAGAGGTTTCCTATCCCGGATGAAAAAAGTCGCTTCGGGTCATTTGATTTATTGGCCGATACCAGTGAAGCACAGGTGAAAACACTGTTCAAGGAAATTGCTGCCAAGAAACAGGAACCGGGATCACTTGGACAAAAGATTGCTGATTTCTACAAGACGGGAATGGATTCGGCAAAGATTGAAGCCAATGGATTGGCTCCTATCCAGCCACTTTTTGATCAGATCAATTCGATTCAGAACAAAGAAGATGTGATGAAAGAAGTGGTAGATTTACATACCAAGGGAATTTCTCCACTGTTCAATTTTTTCTCGCGTGCAGATCAGAAAAACTCTACGATGGAGATAGCTTATGTGTACCAGGGAGGGCTTGGAATGCCAGACCGGGATTACTATATGAAGGATGATCAGAGAAGTAAAGATATTCAGACCGCCTATCAGGTGCATCTTCAGAAAATGTTTGTTCTGTCTGGCTCGGATGAAGCAACAGCAAAAGCAAATGCTGATGTGGTTTATGGGATTGAAAAACGTTTGGCTGCTGTCTCCATGACCAGGCTGGAACAAAGAGACCCTTATAAAATCTACCATAAAATGAACCTTGAAGGAATTCAGAAGATATCTCCAGACTATAACTGGACAGCTTATTTCCAAGGGATCGGTCTTCAGAATCCAGGTGATTTCATTGTAGGACAACCTAATTTTGTGACTGAAGTTGGTAAAATGATCAAGGATGTTCCAGTTGACCAATGGAAAGTTTATCTGAAATGGAACGTGGTAAATAGTTTGGCGACCAATTTGCCCACTGCTATTGTAAATCAGAATTTTGATTTTTACGGAAAGACCTTGACAGGCAGCGTAGCCCAGCGTCCCAGATGGAAACGCGTTCAGGGTGAAACCGACAATGCCCTGCGTGAAGCCATCGGGCAGATGTATGTACAGCGCTATTTTCCTGCCGAAGCAAAAAAGCGGATGCTCGAATTGGTAGGCAACTTAAAAGTATCACTCGGAGAACGGATTCAACAGTTGAAATGGATGGGTGATTCAACAAAAGCCAAGGCGATTGAAAAACTGAATGCCATCAACGTAAAGATTGGTTACCCGGACAAATGGCGTGATTATTCATCGCTCGAAGTGTCAACGGATTCCTATGTGGCCAATGTTTTAAGGGCTGGCAACTTTGATTTTAATTTCATGGTCAGCAAGATCAATAAACCGGTTGACCGCACAGAGTGGGGAATGTCGCCTCAGACAGTCAATGCGTATTACAATCCATCGATGAACGAGATTGTATTCCCGGCAGCTATCTTACAACCTCCTTTCTTTTTTGTCAATGGAGATGATGCGGTCAATTATGGAGGAATCGGGGTAGTCATTGGTCATGAAATGACCCACGGCTTTGACGACCAGGGACGTCAGTACGACAAAGTGGGTAACCTGTCTGATTGGTGGACTGCTGAAGATTCAAAATTATTCGGAGAACGCACAAAAATATTGGCCAACCAGTTCAGTAATTTTACCGTTTTAGACACCATTAAAGCGAATGGCGAATTATGCCTGGGTGAAAATATTGCCGATTTGGGTGGATTGAACGTATCGTATTATGCCTTAAAAAAGGTTTTGACAGGAAATGAAAAACCGATTGACGGTTTTACGCCAGATCAACGATTCTTCCTATCCTATGCCCATATTTGGGCCCAAAATATTCGGGATAAAGAAATTATCCGTCGCACCAAAGAGGATGTTCATTCCCTGGGGCATTTTAGGGTAGTAGGACCACTGCGCAACTTACCGGAGTTCTACCAGGCTTTCAACGTAAAAGAAGGCGATCCCATGTTCCTCAATGAGAGTGACAGGGCAGTGATTTGGTAGTCAAATTTTAATTGGTATAAAAAAGAAGAGTCGTAGATTAAATACTACGGCTCTTCTTTTTTATACCAATTTTTCAACCGGAGAAGGAAGGTCTTCTTTCTTTTTATCTGCAATTCTTAAAATCAATCGCAACGACTGGTCATAAGTGACATAACTCCAAAACCAGTTGATAAAGATTAATAATCGGTTTTTTACACCCAGGATGGCCATTAAATGGACAAACATCCAGGTGAGCCAGGCAATAAATCCGCTGAACTTAATAAATGAAAGGTCGGCTACCGCCCTGTTCCGTCCAATAGTTGCCATAGAGCCGCGATCAATATATTTGAATGGCTTCAATTTGGAACTTTTCTTCATGGCAATAAAATTCCTGGCTAAGTTGGCTCCCTGCTGGATGGCAACCTGGGCAACCTGGGGATTTCCATTGGGACATTCATTGGTTATCATCAACGATACATCGCCAATGGAATAAATATCGGGAAACCCTTTTAGTTTATTATACTCATCCACTAACATGCGTCTACCGCGGCCAACCGATTCAACAGGAATTCCCTGAGGGACCTCGCCACTGATTCCCGCTGCCCAGATGACCAGTTTGGTTTTTATCTGATAGCCATCCGAGAAGCTTAGTACCTGTCCATCGTAATCAATAACCTTGGTTTTTAGCATGACATTTATTCCAAGTTTCTCCAGGTAAATTTTGGATTTTTTGGATGCGTTATCAGACATGTTTGCAAGGAGTTCATCGGAGCCTTCAATGAGACTAATCTTCATTAAATCGAAGTTCAGGTCTGGATAATCTTTGGGAAGTACAAATTTTTTCATTTCAGCAATAGCTCCAGCAACTTCTACTCCTGTTGGACCTCCACCGACAACGACTACGTTCAGTAAATCCATTTTCTCCTGTTCGTCATGGTCGAACAAGGTAACTGCTCTTTCTAAATTTAAAAGAATACGATTCCGCAGGGCCATTGCCTCGGAGACTGATTTCATGGGGATCGAATATGTCTCCATGTTTTTCATTCCAAAAAAATTGGAATTGACCCCTGTTGCAATAACAAGGTAATCATACCAAACGGTATCAAGGCTGGTGGATAGTTCTTTTTTTATAGGATCGACCGAAAAGACATCGGCTACTCGGATATAAACATCTTTGCGCTTTTGGAAGATTTTGCGCAAGGGAAAAAGGATGGAGCTGGGTTCGATTCCTGAACTGGCAACCTGGTAAAATAAAGGCTGAAACTGGTGATAGTTATTCTTATCGATTAGGACAATCTGATAACCTGATCCTACAAGTTTTGTGGCTAATTTCAATCCGCCAAATCCTGCCCCGATAATGACTATCCTCTTCTTTGGCGTTTCCGGTATATTTACTGGCATGTACGATTAATATTTATAAATGTGATTTGTGACTTATTTAACGTTTCATTAAGCCCAATGTTTGCTGCATCGGTAACAATTGTTCTCACGATGAATTCTGCAATTCATTTAAAATCCTAATCTTCAGCTCTCATTTTTCTTATTGACATTTATATTAACGTAAAGGAAACCAAATAATAATATTCCATCAGAAAAAAAGCAATTGAAATGGTCAATATATTTTGAGTTGTAAAGATAAGTGTTATTTTTACATTTTATTTTCAAGCCTAATCTTTAACCGTAATATTAGAAATTATTTATCATTTATCCGAACTAAACCTACTCTTAAAATGA
>DMFR01000295.1:0-7436 GCA_003450125.1 Prolixibacteraceae bacterium
GTTTTTTTCAAGCAGAAGACGGCATACGAGATCATGCCTAGTCTCGTGGGCTCGGAGATGTGTATAAGAGGGTTTGTATACCCACCCTTTGATTGCTTCAAATCCAATTGTGCAGCTTATATTGAGGTAGACGAATGAGCCAGAAAAATATTTTAAATGAAAGGATATTTTATCTCCGTTTACATACAAAACTGCAAATATTTAATGACATTTTATTCTTTATTCTATTGAACTGGTATCTCCTGCTACCTGGGAGTGGATTGCGTGCATCTATCCGTACTGTTTCTGTACTGTTCCTATACTAAATTAATCATTTTAGTACAGAAACAGAACAGAAACAGTATGGATAGATGCACGCAATCCACTCCCAGGTAGCAGGAGATACCAGTTCAGCTCCGAAGGAAAAGGTGTAAAATTTAAGGAGTATTCGATTCAAGAACAAAAACAGCTCTTTCAATCTTTTATCCAAATATGAAAGCTTT
Organism: Prolixibacteraceae bacterium; assembly: GCA_003450125.1. Lineage (GTDB taxonomy): Bacteria > Bacteroidota > Bacteroidia > Bacteroidales > Prolixibacteraceae > Aquipluma. The sequence continues at coordinate 483 of DMFR01000295.1, forward strand.
AAAAATTCCATTTGAAGCTTCTAAATCACCGTACGACCCTAATCTTGTAGTCAAAATCAAGCAAGGAGATGAAGATATTAAGGCCGTAAGGACAAAGAAAATTTCACTCGATACCTATAATAAAGAAACAGAAGAAGCTGTTGTCAAAATAGAAAAAGGAAATTTTGTTACACATGAAGAGGCGATTATGGAATTTAGAATTCATTAATTTCATTAAACATGTAAGACGTAATATCTTTTTATTTGAGATTGGTAAAGTGGATTGATTAAAATCTTAAATTTGTGAATAATACTATTTTAGCTGATAAATTATGGAAACATTAATCGTACAACCTGACAGTAAAGAGAAATTAGATGCCATCAAAGCATTTATGAAAGCATTAAAAATTCCATTTGAAGCTTCTAAATCACCGTATAACCCTGATTTTGTAGCCAAGATCAAACAAGGAGATGAAGATATTAAGGCCGGAAGGACCAAGAAGATTTCACTCGACGATATATGGAAATAGAATTTTCTGTACAAGCAGAAGAAGATTTAATTTATTGGAAGAGAACGCATAATAACATTGTCTTAAAAAGGATACGTGCTCTTTTGGAAAACATTATTGTAACACCTTGTTCGGGAATAGGTAATCCTGAAGCTTTGAAATATGAATTGTCCGGTAAATGGTCAAGAAGGATTACAAAATTTGATCGTTTAGTTTATATGATTGCTGAAGATAAAATCTATGTTTCCTCTCTCAGAGGACATTACGATTAAATGTTTTAATTAATCCTGAGTAACTGGCTAAACATTCCCGATTATACCACAGGTATTATCTGCAATTATATTCTATCTTTATTGTAATAGCATTTCGGTAAGAATGATTTGTATTGTAACCTTGAATTATAATCCATTAAAAGGTCTCAACCCTTTTGCTTTCTGGTTAAATCCAGTAACCCATTGATAATTGTTAACGGATGGGCAGGATTGCCGGGAATGTATAGATCGACAGGATATTTATCCAGGAAACTGCGGTCTAAGGCAGAACTGCCGGTATGGATTCCTCCGCTGATGGCATCGGTTCCTACCAAAACAATTATTTTGGGTTCAGGAACTGCATCGTAACAAATCTGAAGTGGTTCAGCCATGTTTTCGGTAATGGGGCCGGTAATGACAATCCCATCGGCATGACGGGGAGAAGCCACAAATTCTATTCCATAACGGCCCATATCAAACTGGACATTATTGGCGGCATTTAATTCCCATTCACAACTGTTATCTCCACCGGCACTTATTTGTCTTAATTTTAAAGAGCCTCCAAAGACACGATGAATTTCTTCCCTGACTGTTTCAGGGTTTACTTCAACCAATCCATCCTCGCCTTCTTTAACGATAAGACGTTCGCGTTCATTGGTAGCTATTTTGTAATCGCTTGTAAACTGGATCTTGTTGGGAAACCGTTTGGCACATTCACCGCAGAAAGTACATTTACCCATATCAATGCTTACAGGGTTGGAGGAAATGGCATCAACAGGACACAACTCAACCAGCTGGGCTTCATTCACCTTTTCAAGACTGATGATAGGACGCCCCTTAAAAATACCGGGAACTTTGACATTGGCAGTATCCCGAATATATTGTTTCCCCTGATGAAGTACTATTTTTAAGTTATTGAACATGATACTTTCTGTTTAATAAGTGTCTAAAGTATTTAAAGTGTCTAAAGTATTTAAAGTACTTTAAGTGTCCAAAGTTCGAAGTGTCTAAATTACTCGGGCACCCTAAACTTTAGTTCAATTTAAATACTTTAGTTCACTTTAGACACTTTTTATTACAAATCGTGGCCTGAATAGGACAAGTTAAAACTCTTGTTGCATATCGGGAAATCGGAGATCTCGTTGTTGCGTACAGCCAGCGCTAAAGCCAGCCAATTGTGGAAGGACGGATCCTTTACTTTATAGAGAACGAACTCGCCATCCTTATCCGTAACCGCACAATGGCAGATCTCACCTCTCCAGCCTTCCACCAGTGAAAGGACAAAAGAATTGGGTTTAGGACTGCCGATCATAGGTTCCTGTTCACTGATCTGGGGAACATCTTCAATCAAACTCCTGATGTACCGCATGGACTGCATGACTTCCTGCCTGCGTATCTGCACGCGTGAATACACATCACCATGGTGCTTCACAATGGGATCATGGGCAATTTCAGGATAAAGGCTATAGGGATGCGAAGAACGAATATCACGGTTTAACCCGCTCATACGGGCAGCCATGCCAACGGTTCCAATGGATAACACATCATCATACGAAACGACGCCTGTCCTTTCAAACCTTGATAGGGCACTTGGCAACTGGAACAACTGCTGATTCATTTCCACAAAATCGGGTTCAAAGGCCTTAAATAGTTGACCAATCCGCTCTGCCAGTTCAGGAGAAAGAGGGAACTGGTTAACACCAGGTCTAATCAATCCTTTGGACAAACGGTTCCCACACCATTCCTGCATAAAATTGACGAGGGGGGTGCGTAAGCGACCAAAGACAGAACTACCCAACTGATAGGCAATGTCGGTACAAACAGCGCTCAAATCGCCTGTATGATTGGCCATGCGTTCCCATTCAAGGGCAAGGGTTCGGGCAAATTCAATATCCCTGGATGGTTCAATTCCGCACAGGCTTTCCCAGAGGTGTGAATAGGCAGTGGTATGTCCCACAACAGTATCCCCTGCAATAGATTCGGCAAGGGTTGAGCGCTGAAGCAGTTTTTTCCTGACAAGAAATTGCTGTTCAATTCCACGGTGCTGGTATCCCAATTGAATTTCAAGATGCAGAATTTGCTCTCCGTTGCAGATAAAGCGAAAGTGACCGGGTTCAATCACTCCTGCATGGATCGGCCCTACAGCCACCTCATGCAATTCATCACTATCGATGGAATAGAAGGGGTAATTGGCTATGGTCTTTGAGTGATCGAACCGGTTATTGGCATACCTTACGGGCTTTAACCAGGGATGATCTTTGTAGCCGATACCAAAATTCTCATGTATTTCACGTTCAAACTTCTCAAAGCAAAAATGTCGAAAAGTAAATGAATCAAGGGTATCGGATGAATTTACCAGACAGGAGGATACATGGATGTTGTGAGTACTGTCATCAGCAATGCAACAAATCAGTTTGATGTGATTTCCAACCGGGTATCCGAAATAATTGACGCAATGCCTTTCGGGAGAGCCAAGCGTAAAGCCGGTATTTAAGTCCATGAATTCTTTGTATTCCACTTCAGGAATATCGGCTACCGGGATGGTTTGGTTGTTTAATATCGTTGTATAATTCATCTTGTTCTAATTTTGTAACAATAGGACACTTTCCCTGATCAAGTCTACAAATATTTGCGGAGGATTTAACCCCAACCAAACAGCAGTAAACAAAAGCATATATTGAGTCAATGATTCCCAAGGACTTATACGCGGAACATTGCTATCATCAAACCCAATAACTGGAGTAAACAGAATCTTAAAGATATTTTTCGCAAATGCCCATATAATGATGGTCAGCAATAAAAGTACCATCAAGAGTACAAAAATAAACTGACCTTCGAACAGAGCCCTGAAAATCATAAATTCGCTCACAAACAATCCTGAAGGCGGCATGGCGGTGGCGCTGATAAATGCAATCAACAGTACAATTGCACCCGTTGGATTGTATTTAAAATAATTGCCCACATAGGCTACGCTTTTACTTTGGAAAACGTTATACAATTGGTTGAATTGAAAAAAGAGACTCGACTTCACCAGGGCATGTAAAACAAGGTGCAGGATGGCTGCATAATAGCCTATTCCCCCGGAAGCGACACCCAACATCACCAGACCCATGTGCTCGATGCTTGAATAAGCAAACATGCGCTTGATATTGATCACCTTGGTCATATAAACTGTGGCCACAAAAATGGAGAGTAAGGCCGAAACAAAAATGACAATATTGGCCCAGTGATGCAGTGGAGTATGAGAAATGAGGGTATAAAACCTGAAAATGCCGATAAAACCCATATTCATCAAAGCGCTTGACAGTATGGCGCCGGCAGGTGCGGGAGCTTTGTCCTTGGCATCTACCCCGGCCGTGTACATGGGGACTAACCCAAGCTTGGCGGTAAATCCGGTAAATATAAACAGGAAAGCAAGCCTGAGCCAAAATGGGTTTAACTGATCACTTTTTGCCATTAAATTGGCATAGGACAAATCATTTGAACCAGTTCCCTGAAGTGAAAGACTAAGGAACAAGATGCCGATAAAAACAAAGGTAATGCTGATGGCACAAATAAAGACATATTTCCAGGTACCTTCAAGCGCCAGTTTGTTACGATGATGGTAAATCAACGCAGAAGCGCTTAGGGTGGTTAATTCAGTAAAAATCCATACAACAGCAATGTGATTGGCTAAGTATGCAGCACTAATGGATGTTATCAGCAGAACAAGTGCCGCGAAATAAATACTTCTTGATTGACGTGATGATTCGGGACTGCGTTTTATGTATAAGTAGCTGTGAAACAGAGCTGGAAGGCTGACCACCGTTAAGGTGATCAAAAATAACAATCCCAAAGCATCTGAAGTAAAATACCCTAAATCAGTACCTCTAAAATTTGAACATTGGTAGATGGTAAAAGTGCATTGCAAGACACCAAAGAGGATGATCAATACGTTGTTGATGATTTTATTCCGATTTGCGAATAACAAACCTGCTATGAGAATGCCTCCTGTTAAATAAATTCCTGTCATGTAATCTTATATTAATAATCCTTCAAATTGCTTAACTGGTCAACATCCACGTTATTAAAAATATCGCCGATCTTATTGAGAAAGATGCCCAAAATCAAAACACTGGCAAAGATATCAAGCATCACTCCAAGGTTCACCAGCATGGGCATTTCATTCCCGACTGCCAGAGACAATACAAAAACCCCATTTTCAATGATCAGGTATCCCATCACATGGGTGATAATCTTTTTTCGGGTGGCAATAAAATACAGGCCCGTAAACAAGGTGGAAAGGGCAACGATGAAAAATATCTTGTCCAGATGATCATCTTTTACCGAATTGGCCAGAAGGATCGTTACCACAATAATAACGGTCGTAATCACCAAAGAAAGGAAATTGGGTATGTAGGGCTCCGCCTCACGGGTAATGTTGTTTCGTTTGATCAGGTAATCCAGAAATACCGGGACTGCAATAGCCTTAAAAACGATGGTCTCCAAAAGAATGAGCACCAGGTTGACGGTGTTGATTTCCTGTAGCTGCATAAAAGTGACCCCAAAGAGGATAAATCCCTGAAGTGACAATACCCGCACGTAAGTAATGATCCGGTTGGCAATGGATACATACAAAAGGGTGATGATGAAAACAATTAAAAGTACGTTTATCATTTCTTAAAATATTAAACAAATTTTCCCAGTACCAGCAATACTCCTAAAAAGATCAACAGACTGACCGATGAGAGGGCAAAAATAAACTGTGGGTTATGGCTCATCCTAAATCGGGCCATAAAGGACTCAATCAAGCCGACAGATACAGCAAAAGCCACTTGGGTGAGTAAGAATACCGGAATAGCATAAGCCATGGATAAACCCCCTATATACAAGTCTGCAATGAGGGTTCCGTACATGGCAAATTTCAGGTAACCCGAAGAAAGGATCAATCCCAAATCGAAGCCGCTGTTGTCAAGAATCATCACTTCATGGACCATGGTCAATTCAAGGTGCGTCTTAGGGTCATCGATGGGCATACGGCTATTTTCGATCATGGCAATCATTACCAGTACAAAGGTGGCCATAATTCCAAGGGCATAAGTGATGTAAGATCCCAAATGGAGGGTTGAAAAGATTTCTAAGAATGAAGTGTATCCCGTAAGCAAGGCAAACGAACCCATCAAGATAAAGAATGCAGGTTCGGCAAACATCGAATACAATGCTTCACGGCTCGCTCCCATCCCTTCAAAACTACTCCCGGTATCCATTGCCGAGATAATGCTGAAGAATTTACCCAGTGCCAATACATAGGCGAAAAAGATAAAATCCCCATCGAAACTTATAATTCCTTTGGTAGATCCGAATGGAACCACTAAGATAGCCATAATGACCGATGAAAAATAAATAACAGGTGCAATTTGGAAGACAAAACTGGTAGTTTCACTGTACACTGAACCTTTTTTAAACAACCTCCATACGTCTTTAACAGGCTGGAAGAGGCCGGGTCCTTTTCTCCCGGATGCAATACTTTTTACCCGAAATATAATTCCGGTGAAGAAAAGGCTTGCGATAAGTATGAGTATCAAACTTAGCATACTATAAATGATTTAAGAATTGTATAAATGTCATAATATGATCGATCAAAACCGGAATAACAATTACTGAAGCGATGAACACAATTCCATAAAGGATGTATCGCTGTAAATGGCCATTCTGTAAAAACACAAATAACTCCCTGATTTCTGCCACCTTTTTCAAGGGAAGATCTATTAAAATGCGTTCAATATTGTCATAGGGATGGGTCTCATAACGCTTTTTAGAGGGGAAAATTCCTGTGATCTCAGTCTCCTCTTTCTCAATAAAAAGTATAGGTTTGGCAAGCTTGGTGTAAGATCTGACAAATGAATTGGCGGTGTATTGAATCTTTGGGGAAGGGACATTGTACCCGCAGCCCCAGGTAGGTGCCACTGTCACTATTTTTGTGCGGTTCACCAATTTCCGAGTTACCCAAACGGCTAATATAAATAACATAAACCCTGCACTTACCCAATTGATTGTTTGAAGGGAATCAATAGTCCCCATTTGGGATAGACTATGATTAAAGGCAATATCCCGGGTAAAAAGTCCGACAGGCTGTTTCAACAGATTTAAGAATATTGATGGGAACAAGCCAATTAGGAGCATCAATGCAGCAGCCATGTACATGGGAAACAATTGCCAGAAACTCCTTTCTGAGG
>DMFR01000295.1:7679-16738 GCA_003450125.1 Prolixibacteraceae bacterium
CCATAGATTAAAAATTCAGAGATAAAACCATTCAATGGAGGAAGACCACAGATAGCCAGTGCAGCGATCAAAAACAGTAAGGCAGTATGGGGCATTTGCTTGATGATACCGCCCAATCGTTCAATACTCACTGTATGTGCTGACTGGTAGACATTCCCAGCACTATAAAAAAGCAAGGACTTGAACAAGGAATGGTTGAGCGTATGCAAAAGCGCTCCCATAAATCCGAGGGTGGCCATCAGTTCATTGGCAGATCCAAGACCGATACATCCAATTCCAATTCCAATACCGATGATGCCAATGTTTTCAATGCTATGGTAAGCGAGTAACTTTTTCAAGTTATGCTGTATAATGGCAAGAGCAACTCCATAAAGGCCTGAAAAGATGGAGACAAATAAAATTATATATCCAATGGTTGAGTAATCGGCATTGATCAACAGTACCATCCTGAGAATACCATAAATGCCAATCTTAATTACAACACCCGACATGACTCCCGATACATGGGAAGGGGCAACCGGATGTGCATGAGGCAGCCAGGTATGAAAGGGTACGAACCCTGCCTTAATGGCAAATCCAATAGAAAAACAAAGGAAAAGTACTGTCCCCGCCATTGGTGATTGACGGTGGGAGAAATCAGCTATCGCACTAAAATCATAACTATGGGTCTTAACTGCCACATAGATAAATCCGAGCATTAAAAAGAGAATGGAAACATGTGATTGTATCAGGTAATTGATACCCGCTTTTAATGTATCAGCCTTGTAATGTTCAAAAATAACCAATATAAAAGCTGATACGGCCATCATTTCCCAACACAGAAGAAACACCATTGCATTTTGAACCGAACAGATTAACACCAGGGAGATCTGAAGTGAAATATAGGCAAGCCAGTGCATCGCCAGGTTGGTTTTCTGATCCTTGTAGACCTTCATGTAGTTCAACCCATATAACGCACCTGTTACCATGGTGAAATTAACAACCATGATAAACCAGGCCGATAAAGCGTCAATTTTTATAGAAACAGGTCCAAAAGCAATGGTTCCCTCCAATAGAATCTGGGTTTCATGACCCGTTAATGCCGGAATGGCAATGATGCTGCTAAAAATACCGGTGACAATAACCATAAAAAGCGCTACAATCCCTTTTGTCGTCGACTGAACGAACAATAAGGCTGTAATAGAAGCTATCAATATGGCGATATAGAGGTATGTCAATGCAGTAAATTAAGTACTGTACCAATAAACACGATCATGATAAACACTATTCCATAAAGGACATAGGTTTGAATCCGTCCGTTCTGGAAAAACTTAAACTGGTCAATCAGTAAATTAAGATATTTAATCACCGGATTGATCAGCCAATGTTCCCAAAAGTCAAGATAGGAAGAAGAATACTTCCTGCTTTGAGGAAATATTTCATTGGATTTTAATTCGTTGTAATTCTTCTTTTCGATCAGCACAAAATTAAATAGTTTCCCCAATGGTTTTGTAAACGACTTGCCCGAGTACTGCATCCGGCTGGTTGGGGCAACATATCCACATCCCCAGGTTGAATGATAAGTGCTTTCCCGTTTCCCTGCAATGGATTTACGGATAAAAAAGAGTAACCCGATTACAGCCATGAAAAGCAATGAATACAAACTGATATGCTGTAAAACTGACGAGTAACGCAAATAATCGGCATTGCCTATTTCCATATTGACATGAAAGACTCCATTCAACAGGACAATAATAACATGGAGGAAGGTATTTGAAAAGAGGGCTACACAAAGCATAATCCCCACAATCAGGTATTGCGGGACCAACATGATACTGGAGACTTCCTTTGGTTCGTGATGCAATTGTGTTCTTGCTGATCCTAAGAAAATGGTTCCAAATGTTTTGGTGAATGCAAAGATGGAAATACCACCAATGATGCTCATCCCCGCAACCGATAATACCATCAGAGTGGTTTGGGCAATGTCAACTGAATGAATACCGGCCAGCAATCCGCTATAAATGAGGAATTCTGAAATAAAACCATTGAAAGGAGGAATGCCTCCAATTGCCAATGCCCCAATCAAAAACAGTAAAGCCGTTTGTGGCATTTTCTTGATCAATCCCCCCAATTGATTCATGTCTCGGGTGTGTGTTTGCTGATAAACGGAACCCGCTGAATAGAATAACAACGATTTAAACAAGGAATGATTCAGAACATGCAAAAGAGCGCCTCCAAATCCAAGAAAAACAAGCACATTCTGTCCTTTACCAAGTCCGATCAGTCCAACCCCGATGCCAATACCGATCAATCCTATATTTTCAATGGTACAATAAGCCAGCATCTTCTTGAAATCACGGTGTACTGCAGCATTCATAATTCCGAATATGCCTGTTAATACAGAGAAGGTTAAAATGATATCCCCTAGTAATATATAGTCTGTTTTTAAGTATGTGATCATCCTGAAAATACCGTAGATGCCCATTTTAACAATTACCCCGGACATGATTCCTGAAACATGGGAGGGAGCTGCAGGATGTGCATGAGGCAGCCAGGAATGCAAACCCATAAATCCTGCCTTCAATCCAAATCCAAGGAAAAAAACAATAAACAACCAGGTATTTGAATTTAATCCAAAATACAGATTGATCCCGTTAAAGTCGAAAGTTCCTGTTTTAAAATAAACCCAGATAAAAGCAACCGTCAGGAACAATACGCTCAGGTGCATTTGCACCATATAATTGATCCCTGCTTTAATCACCTTGGCATCAGTATGATCGAATACAACCAAAAATAAGGAGGACAAGGACATGACTTCCCATGCAATCAAAAAAGCAATGCCGTTTTGAACCATGCAAACCCACAACATGGATGACTGAAAGATGACAAGAAGTGCCCAGTGAAGCGTAATGATCGTTTTTACCGGCTTGTAAGCCTTGAGATAACCAATGCCATACAAAACCCCTGTAGTAACGGTCAGGTTAATGATGAGCATAAACCAGGCGGAAAGGGCATCAATTCTCAATGGAATATCTCCCATGAATGAACCGCCGAACAGGTGAAGCTCCAGCCCATTTTGGCTTATGCCCCTTATGGCTATGAGGCTGGTAACAATCGATACCAAAAGAACAATTGCTGCCGAAAAGAAAGGTTTTAATCTTTCAGAAAGAACAACGATTCCAATCAATCCTGCCAATAAAATACCAATATAGGTATCAAAAAGAAAACCTGTATTCTCCAAACCTTCAAATCCCATCATACTATATAAAGTCGTCTGATCCTGACTAGAAATAAAATGCAAAGTAAAAGCAAAATTATGGATATTATTTTGAGTAGAATCAATTTATTATCTGACTCTAGTCAACGAAATAATTGATGGATATAGTATCTTTGGACTTCCAAAAATTGAATTCAATGATCCAGAATACCCATTTCCCCATTGATAAGTTTACGTCCAAAAATGATTCTATTCTGAAAGGGCTTCCCCCATCGGTCATCGAAAGCATTGAAAGAATCATGATTGACAAGACCTTTAAAAAAGGACAAAGCATTTTTACGGAAGGTTCATTTCCTGCAGGTATCTTTTACATCAAGGCAGGAATGGTCAAGAAATTCAAAACCGACCACAATGGGAAGGAACATATCCTGTATCTTTGTTCTACGGGTGAATTACTGGGTTATTCAGCCCTCTTGTGCAATGAAACTTACCCCGATTCAGCTGTAGCGCTTGAGCCCAGCAAACTGGGATTTATTCCCAATGAAGCCTTTTTACGAATACTGAGCCAATCGGCTGAATTGATGATGGGTATCTTATCCAGTTTAAGTCACGAATTTGGGGTGCTGGTAAATAGTGTTAGGGTCTTTGCCCACATGTCTGTGAAGGAAAGGCTTGCATTGACATTGCTTATTCTAGCCGAAAAGTTCAAGAAAGAGGAACAAACCATAGGCATAGAAATCAAACTATCGCGCGAAGATATGGCCAACATGGTGGGAACTGCCGTTGAAACCCTTGTACGTTTATTGGCTGAATTGAAAAAAGATGGGGTAATCGCTACAGATGGAAGAACAATCAAACTTTTAAAACCCATGGATCTAATCGTACTTTCGAAGTTCTATTAAAAAACGAATTACACGAATTATAACGAATTACACGAATTGGGCGCCTTGTGAGTTAGATGGTTGGATGGTTGGATGGTTGTCGGTTAATCTTCAATCGTTAATCGTTAATCTTCATTCCCAATTTCTCCCATTCTCATTTTCTCACTGCTCCTTCTCCTACCCTAAGAGTTCACTAAACCCAGGTATTTCAGAAAGAAAGACATATGAATTATCAGCATAATTGATTTGACAGCAAAAATGATCCATGCCATTGCTGACAATTAGATATTTCACCCTCAGCTGCATATTGTACCTTACAATCTGATCAAAAGCTTGCTGACTGATTTTTATCTCCGGGGCTTTGAATTCAGCCACCAGGATAGGGCTTCCAGAACGATCGAAGACGACCAGATCAGCCCTTTGTGGATTGTTGTTCACTTTCACCCCAGCCTCAACTGCAATCAATGATACGGAATACTTCTTCTCAACAATCAGAAACTGAACAAAATTCTGACGCACCCATTCCTCAGGGGTAAGGCGTACATATTTCTTTCGCAGTGCATCAAAAAGGAAGACTTTACCTTCTATAGTTTTTATTCTGAAAGAATATTCGGGCAAATTCAATTTTTGCATCATCAAGCCAACAAAGTTTGTATTTTTGTCATCGGGCGATAAATATAACCAATAAAAGTGCCTAAAGTGAACTAAAGTGCCTAAATTGCCTAAAGTTCCGCGTTAAACTTTAAATACTCTAGTTCACTATAAATACTCTAGGCACTTTAGTTCACTTTTTATGAAGACAAAAGAAGAAATTGTACAAAACTGGCTTCCAAGATATACCGGCAGGCCACTGGAAGAGTTTACCGACTTAATCTTGTTGACCAATTTTCACATCTATGTGGATATGTTTGCCAAGAAATTCGGGGTACCGGTGTTGGGTGAAAATAAAAACATGCCCAATGCCAGTGCTGAAGGGATCACAATCATCAACTTTGGCATGGGGAGTCCCAATGCAGCTACCATGATGGATCTATTGAGTGCAATCCATCCAAAGGCTGTTCTGTTCCTGGGCAAATGCGGTGGATTAAAAGCCAAAAACAAACTGGGAGATTTCATCCTTCCAATTGCCGCCATCCGCAGCGAAGGTACTTCCAACGATTATCTTCCTCCTGAGATTCCTGCACTTCCTGCCTTTAATCTTCAGCGTGCAGTATCAACAGCCATCCGCAACCGCAAACATGATTACTATACAGGGGTTGTCTATACCACCAACAAGCGCGTTTGGGAATACGATGAACGCTTCAAAAAATACCTTGAAAAATCAAGAGCAATGGCCATCGACATGGAAACTGCCACTATCTTTACCGTTGGCTTTAGCAACCAGATTCCCTCTGGAGCCTTATTGCTCGTATCCGATCAGCCGATGATCTCTACAGGAGTTAAAACAGATGCCAGCGATCAACTCGTAACACACAACTTTGTAAATGAACATTTGGAAACCGGGATTGATGCCTTGCTTGAAATCAAGAACAATGGGGAATCGGTCAAACACCTTAAATTTTAATACTGTCAAAACGAATGACTTTCGAGGAAATACTCAGCAACCTACAAAAGAAGATATACCATCCCATTTACTTTTTAATGGGTGAGGAAACCTATTTCATTGATAAAATCAGTGATTATATTTCGGACAATGTGCTCACGGATGCAGAAAAAGGCTTTAATCAAACCATACTTTACGGGAAAGATACCGAGCCTCACCAGATCATTGCCAATGCAAGAAGGTTTCCCATGATGTCCAACTACCAGGTTATTGTAGTGAGGGAAGCACAAAACATCAAGAAAATTGAAGACCTGGAATCCTATGTGAAGAATCCGCTTAGCTCTACCATCCTGGTGATCAATTACAAGTATAAAACCTTGGATAAGCGAAAGACATTTCCCAAGCTGATCGATCAGAAGGGAATACTATTTGAAGCCAAGAAAATCTACGACAACCAACTACCGGCATGGATAACTTCCTATCTTAAAAACCAGCAATACGCCATTGCCCCACAGGCAGCTGCCATGCTTTCAGAATACCTGGGTGCCGATCTTGGGAAAGTGGTCAACGAACTCGATAAATTGATCATTTCGCTTCCTGTGGGAACACAAATAACTCCCGACCACATTGAGAAGAACATAGGAATCAGCAAGGAGTTCAATGTGTATGAACTTCAAAATGCACTGGGAGAGCGTGATTTGCTCAAAGCCAACCGCATTATCAATTATTTTGGGGCCAACCCTTCAAACAATCCCATTCCTGTTGTGATTGCATCCCTTTTTTCCTACTACTCGAAGATATTGAACTATCATTTTCTGGAAGATAAATCCCAAAACAACGTGGCTTCCGTACTTCAGGTACACCCGTTTTTTGTGAAAACCTATGTGGCTGCAGCAAAAAACTACAACATCAAGAAATTGGTTGAAATCATCAGTATCTTGCGCGAGTTCGATATGAAGTCCAAGGGTTGGGGCAGTGTTTCAGCCACTCATGCCGATTTACAAAGGGAAATGATTTACCGGATCTTACATTAAATAAATTACTATGACGCTTATTCTGATTGCTCTCACTGTAGCTGTTTCCTATGCAGCATTTAAATCGCCTAAATTAATGGGTCAGCTGCAGTTCAATGCGAGTAAAATTTACTACAAAAAAGAATACCACAGGCTCTTTACCCATGCCTTTGTCCATGCCAACTGGGAACATCTGTTTGTGAACATGATCGTGCTCTTTTCATTTGGCACAGCCATCGAAAGGCAATTCGAATACAACTTCGGAAATTTACACATCATGTATTATGCCCTGCTGTATTTTGGCGGGATTCTGGTTTCCAATCTATATGCTCTTTTCAAGCACCGTAAAAACTATTTCTACAATGCAGTAGGAGCATCGGGAGCTGTATCAGCAGTACTTTTTGCCGCTATTTTCTTTGATCCGTGGAACATGATTTATTTCTTTGGGATTTTACCCATTCCCGGAATCGTTTTCGCCGTTCTATACCTGGTCTATTCCTACCAGATGAGTGTAAAACAAAAAGACAATGTTGCCCACGATGCCCATTTTCTGGGTGCCTTGTATGGTTTTATCTTTCCTGTTTTACTCAACCCAGCGTTGTTCGAACAATTTATCGATAAACTTTTCAGGATCATTTAATGAACAAGGCAATTTTTTTGGACCGTGATGGTGTTTTGATCAACAATAAAGATCATTACTACATTTGGGAATCTTCTCAGCTTGAATTCATCGAAGGGGTATTCGATAACCTTCAGTTGTTGCAGCAAAAAGGGTTTCAATTGTTTATTGTAAGCAACCAGGGTGGTATATCCCGGGGACTGTATACAAAGGAAAACATCGGACAATTGCATGAGGAATTGATCCAGACTTTCAGCAATCATCAAATCACCATTTCGGACATTCTTTTCTGCCCCCATCACAGTGAAATTGAAAAATGCCTGTGCCGCAAACCTGAATCCCTGATGATTGACAAACTTATGGCGAAATATGGTCTCAATCCGTTAGAATCTATTCTGATAGGCGATAACGAATCAGACATGATAGCCGCCGCCATGGCCGGGATTCAAGGAATCAGAATTACACCCAACCAAAATATGTCCCCCTTTATCGCCAAACTTTTATGATGATCGATGGTAATTTTACACTAGTAAACGGGACCTTTATTCCCTCAACAGATTATAGGATTTCAATCCAGGAATCGGAAGGATTGCTTTTTGCAGAAAAGATCAGGTCTGTAAGAACCACCTTTCCATTTTTCAAGGCAACCCTGGAAATGATGAGACTCAAACTGCTTATCTTTCACCAAGAGCTTCCAGTTTTAATGGAAAATGAGGGAACAGAATTAAAAAGGCAGATGGAACGCACACTTACCAAAAACAAGCATTTTTTAGGGTCTGTGCTTTCTGTGCGATTCTGGCTTTTTGATCAAAAACTTCACTATTCGATTCAAAGCTCCAAAACAGATTTCACTGGCTACGAACTGAACAACAAAGGCTTGTATATTTCAATTTCCCCTGAAATATGGAAATCAGTCTCTTCCCTTTCTAATTGTTCTTTAGGATCCGAGATCTATTGGAATATTGCCAGCATTCCCAAAGAATCAGTGAACGATGAACTGGTGCTTTTAAATGACGAGAATCAAATTATTGAAGCTCCCCGGTCAAATATATACCTGGTAAAAAACGGAACAATCAGAGGTGCCTCCATCCATCATGGCGCTTATGCGGATATTACCAAGTCTTTACTGCTGAAAATCTTCGAATCACTGAAGCTCACTTATGACGAATCAGAGGCATTAACAGAACAAGACTTAAAGGAGGCCGATGAGATATTTTTGGTGAATGCCCTAGTTGGCATCAGATGGGTCATCGGATTTGAAGGAAAACGCTATTTCAATCAAACAATCAGAAAAATCAATACCCAATTTGTAAAAAGCTTGATCAATTAAGTGAAGGGTTCTCTGGGAAGTTCTCCCACATTGAATATTTCCCCCCCATTGACCTGACGGATTCCACCCACAACTCATTTTCATCAATGGTCATCAGTTCATCTTCCGAAAGATCGGCCACCAACCATGAGTTTTCCTTGATTTCCTCTTCCAGTTGTCCAGGTTCCCATCCTGAATATCCCAAAAAGAATCGTACCTGGTTGGGACGCACCAATCCCTTTTTGATCTGAAGTTTTAAGGCATCAAAATCACCTCCCCAATAGAGGTTTTCCTTGATGTGCAGGCTGCCGGGGATGGCATCTCCCAGCGTATGGATAAAATAGACAGAATCTGTTCCAACAGGACCTCCGATATGAATGACTGAATCGAAATCCGGAAAATCCACGAACAAATCTTCCACAGGATAATCCACTTTCTTATTCAGGATAAATCCCACTGCTCCCTTTTCGTTGTAGGAAGTCAGGATAATGATGGACC
>DMFR01000152.1:0-1177 GCA_003450125.1 Prolixibacteraceae bacterium
GTCAGATGTGTATAAGAGACAGTATCTAACCCAAGCTATTTAAATCTAAGGGTTCCCCATTCATTCATCTGGCTCACGATCCATCCGATACGGCCCTGCACATAGGGGCTGGGAGGATTGGCAATGTATTTTCTGGGATTGGGAAGAACGGCGGCAATGGCTGCTGCCTGTGATCGGGAAAGGTTCTGAGCACTGGTATTGAAGTAAAAACGTGCTGCTGATTCGGCTCCATAGATCCCGTTACCCATTTCAATGCTGTTCAGGTATACTTCCATGATTCGTTCCTTGTTCCAGACAAACTCGATCAAAACGGTAAAATAAGCCTCGAACCCTTTACGGATCCAGCTTCTGCCTGGCCATAGGAACACGTTCTTGGCCGTTTGCTGCGATATGGTGCTGGCTCCGCGCACACGTTTGTTTCCTCTTTTGGAGGCATCAATGGAGCGTTCAATGGCTTTCATATCAAAGCCTGAGTGATTCATAAAGTTCTGGTCTTCACTGCAAACAACGGCCAATGGCAGGTTCTTTGAAATCTGGTCAATGGATACCCAATCGTGTTTGAGGCGAAGTTCCTGTCCGGAGAACAATTGTTCACCACAGCGGATAAACATTAGGGGAGTGACGGGAACGGGAACAAACCGAAAGAAAATTACGAAGAAAAAGGACAGCCCTACAAACCAGGCGGCAGCTTTCCATATCCATCGGAAGATTCGTTTTCCCAGGGTGTCTTTCATTATTTTCAGTATAAAGATTTTTTTTCAGAAGGTAAAATTACAAAAAAGGAACAATCAATCATTGATTATCAGAAAAGGATCTCTTGAACAACAAAAAAGAGGATTACAACTGATTGTTGAAATCCTCTTTTTAAATCTTTAGGTACACGTGAATCACATCATATCAGAATTCATTCTGACTCCGGTCTTCCGTCTTCCGTCTCCAGACTTCTGACTTTCGTTTCCCCTATTTCACAAACGACCTGGCTTTTTCAACCGCAGCCGAAAGTCCTGAAAGATCCTTTCCCCCGGCAGTAGCATAAAAAGCCTGACCACCACCGCCACCTTGCATCTCCTTGGAAGCTTCACGAACAATGGTTCCGGCATTCAATCCTTTCTCAGACACCAAATGGTCGGCAATCATGACCGTAATGGAAGGTTTTCCACCAATGGCTGATCCAAGG
>DMFR01000152.1:1235-14451 GCA_003450125.1 Prolixibacteraceae bacterium
GGGCAAGAAACAGGTTTTCAACTTCGCCTTTCAACTGAAAGACCAAATCCTTCACTGCCTGTGCCGAATCAAGCTGAATGACTTCAGCAATTACATTCACCCCATTGATGTGTTGTATCTTATTTTTAAGCTCCTGTTTAATGCCTGAAGCAGCTTTACGTTCAAATTCCTCAATTTGCTTTTGAAGACGGCTATTCTGGGCAAGGGCATCCTCAACCGATTTCTTTAGGTTTTGGGTATTGCCTAACATGACTTTTACTTCAGAGAGTTCTTCCAGGTGCTTTTTCACATAGTCTTCAGCCCTATCGGCTGTAATGGCTTCCATACGACGAACGCCGGCAGAAATGGCGCTTTCAGAAGTAATGATAAACTGTCCGATCTGCCCGGTAGCAGGGACATGGGTTCCACCACATAACTCGACAGATTCACCAAATTTAATTACACGTACAAAGTCCCCGTATTTTTCACCGAAAAGCATAATTGCTCCCAGATCCTTTGCCTTATCAAAAGCTACGGAACGGGTTTCTTCCAGCACCATATTCTTACGAATCAGTTCATTGACTCTGGTTTGAATCTTATCCAATTCTTCTTTTGAAACTTTCTGAAAATGGGAAAAGTCAAAGCGAAGGTATTCACTATTGACGAGTGATCCCTTTTGTTCCACATGTGTTCCCAATACCTCCCGCAAGGCCTGATCAAGCAAATGGGTTGCGGTGTGATTGTTCATGGTCAGCTTGCGTTTCTGCAAATCAACCACAGCCTTGAATTGGACAGAAGGATTGTTGGGAAGTTTCTGTGCGATATGGATCGTAAGGTTATTTTCCTTTAAGGTATCGATGATCTGGGTCTTTTGACCATCAGCTTCAAGGTAACCACTGTCCCCAACCTGGCCCCCTGATTCGCCATAAAATGGAGTCTTGTCGAACACCAGGTGATAAAACTCTTTGTTCTTTTGAGTGACTTTGCGGTAACGTGAGATGTAAACTTCAGCTTCAAGCTGATCGTAACCAACAAACTCCACCTGCTCAATTTTCTTCAGTTCAACCCAATCTTCAGTTTCCTGGGCAGCAGCATTACGAGAACGGCTTTTCTGCTTTTCCATCTCAGCATTGAACCCAGCTTCATCAACAGAGAACCCTTTTTCACGAAGGATGAGGCTAGTCAAATCGAACGGAAAACCAAAGGTATCATAGAGTGTAAAAGCAGCTTCTCCGCCAATTTCAGTTTTGCCTTCCACTTTTGCCTTTGCAACAATATCATCCAACAAACGGATACCTGTTTCTAAGGTGCGAAGGAAAGATTCTTCTTCTTCCCTGATCACATTTTCAATCAAGCCCTGTTGTGAAACCAACTCAGGGAAGGCATCGCCCATTTGATCTTTCAGAACCTCAACAAGCTTGTAAATGAAAGGCTCCTTGAATCCCAGGAAAGTATATCCATAACGGACAGCTCTGCGCAAAATACGGCGGATAACATACCCGGCCTTGTTGTTGGAAGGCAATTGTCCATCAGCAATAGAGAATGAAATGGCACGCAGGTGATCGGCAATCACACGCATGGCAATGTCGGCCTGTAGGTTTTCACCATATTTTTTATTGCTCAGACTGGCAATCTTAGCGATGGTAGTCTGAAACACATCAGTATCGTAATTCGATTTCTTTCCTTGCAACACCATGCACAGACGTTCGAAACCCATACCCGTATCCACATGTTTGGCAGGAAGTTCTTCAAGGCTTCCGTCTGCTTTGCGGTTGAACTGAATAAATACGAGATTCCAGATTTCAATGACGAGGGGATTATCCTTATTGACATGGTCACGGCCGGGACTCTTTGCCCTTTCCTCATCATCACGCAAATCGACATGTATTTCAGAGCAAGGGCCGCAGGGACCGGTATCACCCATTTCCCAGAAGTTATCTTTTTTACTTCCGTTGATGATTTGATCTGCAGGCAAGAATTTCCTCCACAAATCAAAAGCCTCATTGTCACGTTCCAGTTTATCATCGGCACTTCCTTCAAAAACGGAAGCATACATACGGTCAGCAGGTATCTTTAGCACATCGTGCAACAATTCCCATCCCCAATTAATAGCATCCTCCTTGAAATAATCACCAAAGGACCAGTTGCCCAACATTTCGAACATGGTATGGTGATAGGTATCATGACCTACTTCTTCCAAATCATTGTGCTTACCTGAAACCCTCAGACATTTCTGAGTATCGGCTACGCGTAAATTCTTGGCAGGCTGGTTACCAAGGAAGATATCCTTGAACTGGTTCATTCCTGCGTTGGTAAACATCAATGTAGGATCGTTCTTGACCACCATCGGGGCTGAGCTTACAATCTGATGTCCTTTACTGGCAAAAAAATCTAAAAATGCCTTTCTTATCTCCTTCGAGTTCATGTCTGTATGTCTTGAATTAATCAATTGAATTTCTGAATCCCGCAATGATACTGCCCCCCAATAATACATTAAAGGAGCAGTGTCTTTCCTTCTGAAGTGGTATAAAACAAAAGACAGAACTGCCCTAAAAGTTCATTTCTGTCTTATTCTATTCCCCTAAAAATTGTTAAAAATTCCAGTCTTCCAGAGGTGTGTTATTTATTTTCATTGAAATCAGTAGCTTTACGCCTTTATAAACTGGAATTTTGGAAACCTTGCAAAGTTAGATTAATTACTTAAATTTGTTTCCACTCGAAGAAGAAATTCCATAAACCCTGTTTTATGGCGAAAGTCAAGTACAGATTTAATGCTCATACACTTAGCTACGACAAAATCGTCATTAGCTTTAAAACGAAAATAAAGCGCTTTTTGGCGGTGTCTTCAACTACACTGCTGACTTCTATATTGATTGCAATTGGGATTCTGCAATTTTACGAATCACCCCGAATGCGCATGTTGCACAAGGAGAATGAACGACTGCTCACCCAATATCAATTGTTTTACAAGGACCTGAACAAGGTTGAACGGGTATTGAGTGAAATTGAACAGCGTGACAACAACCTTTACCGTGTTATTTTCGAAAGTGATCCAATCCCATCTACCATTCGAAGGGCAGGCTTTGGAGGTGTTAACCGTTATTCACAACTCGAATCCTTTGACAATTCTGAACTGGTCATAAAAACGGCTGAAAAGCTGGATATTGTTTCAAAGCAGGCCTATATCCAGGCAAAGTCATACGATGAAGTGATGCAGCTGGCCCTGAACAAAGAAAAACTGATATCAAGCATGCCAGCCATTATGCCTATTTCAAACAAATCACTCAAAAGTACAGCTTCCGGATGGGGATACCGGTTTCACCCCATCTATAAAATCAATCAATTTCACTACGGCATGGATTTCGCAGCCAAAATTGGAACCAAGATATATGCAACAGGTGATGGTGTTGTAAAAGATGTACAATCTATTGGCGGGGGATTTGGAAAGTTTATCGTTATCGATCATGGCTTTGGATACGAAACCTTGTATGGTCACATGAGTGGATTCAATGTAAAAGTAGGAGACCGGGTCAAGCGAGGCAGCATCATTGGCTTTGTAGGCAGTACGGGATCATCAACAGGACCGCATGTGCATTATGAAGTCCACAAAAATGGGACTCCAGTCAATCCTCAATACTATTATTTCAAAGATTTAAATGCCCAGGAATACGAAAAAATGGTAACTATCTCATCGAACATTGGTCAAACTTTCGATTAAAAATTTAAACTGTGCCTTACAAAAAACCCAAAATAGAGAAAGTCTTTTATAGCATCGGCGAGGTCGCTGATCTGTTTGGCGTGAACACTTCAAACATCCGTTTCTGGGAAAACGAGTTCGACATCCTCAAGCCGCACAAAAACACCAAA
Source organism: Prolixibacteraceae bacterium (assembly GCA_003450125.1). Taxonomy (GTDB): domain Bacteria; phylum Bacteroidota; class Bacteroidia; order Bacteroidales; family Prolixibacteraceae; genus Aquipluma. Next base: position 5,082 of record DMFR01000152.1, read on the forward strand.
GGCAACCGGATGTTTACCAAGGAAGACATCGAAAACCTGAAAATCATATACCACCTTTTGAAGGAAAGGGGAATGACCATCCGGGGGGCACAGCAAAAACTAAAAGACAACAAAGAGGGAACCCTTCAGAATTACGAAGTGGTCAGCCGTCTTCAGGAAATCAGGCAAATGCTCATTGATATCAAGGAAGAGATTTAAATAGTTTAAAGTTTAATGTTCAAAGTTTAAAGTTGCGTGCCGATCTGGATGGAACCTGAAACCTGGAACTTGAAACTTTAAACTTGGAGCTTTGAACTTTAAACTTTGAACTTTATACATGCAAATCAGACAAATTGCCCATTTTATTGAATCCATCGCTCCCCTTTCGTTTCAGGAAAGCTATGACAATTCTGGATTGATCATTGGCCATCCTGAAGATGAAATTTCAGGCATCCTGATCACTTTGGATATTACGGAAGAAGTGATCGAAGAAGCCATCAACCGCAAACTGAACATGGTGATCGCCCATCATCCAATTATTTTTAGTGGGTTAAAAAAGCTGACCGGCAAGAACTACATTGAGCGTTGCGTAGCAAAAGCAATCAAATATGACATCGCCATTTATTCTGCCCATACCAATTTAGATGGTGTATTCGGTGGGGTAAACAGCAAGATCTGCGAAAAGCTTCAGTTACAGAATTGCCGGATGTTAATACCCATGCAGGGCTTTCTAAAAAAGCTGGTAACCTTTGTCCCGTCAGCAGATGCTGAAAGAGTCAGAACTGCATTGTTTGAAACCGGGGCAGGACACATCGGCAATTACGATTCGTGTAGCTTCAATCAGACCGGTACAGGAAGCTTCAAAGGAAATGAATTGACCAACCCATACATAGGGGAGAAAAATAAGCTTCATTTTGAAGACGAAACCCGCATTGAAACGATCTTTCCCAAACATCTTCAGCATACTATCATCCAGGCATTGTTGAAAGCGCATCCCTACGAAGAGGTCGCCTACGACATTTATCCGCTCGACAACGAGTTTCCTTTGGGTGGTACAGGCATGATCGGAGAACTTGTGGAACCAATGGAAGAGATGACTTTCCTGCAAAACCTGAAGAAAACATTTAACTGTCCGGTGGTCAAATATACCCGGTTATTGGGGAAGCCCATCAAAACGGTAGCCGTGTGCGGAGGTGCAGGGAGCAGCTTCCTGAACAAGGCAATTGCCCAAAAGGCCGATATCTTTATTTCAGGTGATTTCAAATATCACCAGTTTTTTGATGCTGAACAACAAATAATCATAGCCGATATTGGGCATTTTGAGAGTGAACAATTCACTAAAGAAGTTTTTTATGAATTACTTACAAAAAAATTCCCTAAATTTGCAGTCCATTTATCGGAAAACTGCACGAATCCGGTAAATTATCTCATTTAAAAAAGTTAAACAATTATAAGTATGAACACTCAGTACGTAAGAGACGAAAATAAAAGTGTGCCAATCAGTTCAAAGCTTAGGGCACTTTTCGAACTGCAAAATGTGGTATCGGAAATCGACAAATTCAAAACCCTCCGTGGTGAGTTACCTCTGGAAGTTCAGGATTTGGAAGACGAGATTACCGGTTTAAAAACCCGCGTAAGCAATTACGAAGACGACACCAAGGATCTTGAGACTGCCATTCATAACAAAAAAGCAGCCATCAAGGAATCAGAAGCCCTGATTGCAAAATATACAGAACAGCAGAACAATGTTCGCAACAACCGTGAATTCGATTCATTGAGCAAGGAAATTGAATTCCAAAAGCTTGAAATGGAATTGTCGGAAAAACGTATCCGTGAATTCACCATCGAACTGAACAGCAAAAAAGAATCCATCTCTTCTTCTTCCGCCTTGCTGAAAGAACGTCTTGAAGATTTAGACCGTAAGCAACGTGAATTGGAAGAAATCACTGCTGAAACACAGATTGAAGAAGAAAGATTAAAATCCAAATCTGAAAAGATTGAAAGCAATATTGAAGCACGTTTGCTCATGGCCTTCAAACGCATCCGCAAAAATGCCCGTAATGGTCTTGCTGTTGTGACCGTTCAACGTGATGCTTGCGGTGGTTGCTTCAACAAGATTCCACCACAACGTCAAATGGATATCGCATCGCGCAAAAAGGTGATCGTTTGCGAATATTGCGGCCGTATTCTCGTTGACAAGGACATTCTGGATCAAGTAGAAACAGTTGACTAGAAAATAAATTAGACATACTGAAAAAGTCGGCTTCTAGTCGGCTTTTTTTATTTATTTTTGACTCGTAGTCAAGTCCCTCAAATGAATTCAACCTATACCTGGAAACAACTTTTCTTTTTCGCTTCAGTCTTCCTGTTTGCGGTATCTTTGCCTTTCGCTGAATTCATGATTAGTGTAAGTACGGGACTCATTTTTGTTAGTTGGTTAATTACCGGCCATTTTGTACAAAAGTGGGAACATCTTAAAGATCAACCAGCTGCCCTGCTCATCATCTCCATATTTTTGGTGTACGTCATCGGGGTAATTTTCACCAATGATATGAAGCAGGCCCTCTATGAACTCAAAAAGACGGTATTTATATTGGCTTTGCCGCTTTGTATCTCAACTGGTCCTACCATCAATTATAGGCTTTTCCGTAAAATCATCCTTTCATTTCTGGCTGCCCTTAACATTGCTACTGTCATTGCCATCTTTAGGCTGATTTTCAGGGACCAATTGGACATACATGATATTTGGGAAATCTTGTTTGTTTCGCACATTGGCTTTACTTTTCAGCTGCTGCTGGGGGTTTCAATCATTATCAACGAGCTGTATAATAACAGTTCCATCTCCAGGCAAAGACGAAATCTACTGATTGCAGATGCACTTTATTTGATTGTTTTCCTCTTTGTCCTGAAATCACTCACCGGGTTAACTACATTTGCCTTGTTACTAATCATCCATCTCGTTTTTGTGATCTGGAAAATTAAAAACAGGAAGCGGAAGGCATTTGCACTGATTACCCTCTCAATGATGGTTTTGGGCGGTGTATCCTACCTTGGATGGTGCGTTCACCGCTTTTATGATACCGAACAGGTCGACTTGAACCATTTGCCCCAAAAGACCCAAAGCGGACATATCTACCACCACGATATTAATGACAAGTTACTGGAAAATGGTCACTATGTAGGTCTCTTCGTTTGTGAGGAAGAATTGCAAAAAAGCTGGGAACAACGATCCTCTCTTGGCTATCAAGATGCTGACCAGAATGGGTTTCCGGTTTCTTCTACCTTGATTCGTTACCTGACTTCAAAAGGCCTTACAAAAGATTCAGTTGGAATGTCAAAACTACTCCCTGAAGATATTGTCAACATCGAAAAAGGAATTGCCAATTACATTTACACCCAACGATTTATGTCGCTCTATCCGCGCATCTACCAGACCATTTGGGAATTGGATGTCTATTTTAAAACGGGCAATCCAAACCTGAAGTCTCTGGCCAAACGCATAGAATTTGAAAAGGCAGCATTTACCGTCATCCGCGAACATCCGCTCTTTGGTGTTGGCACCGGTAACTGGAAACAGGCTTTTGATGTAGCGTATCAAAAGAATCATTCTCAACTGGAGCCCATACAATATGGCAGTTCTCACAACCAGTATCTCAATTACCTGGCTAAATTCGGTGTCCTGGGATTCCTTTGGATCGTATTTGCCTGGGTATATCCATTGTTCCTGACCAACAAGCATCATTTTTATCCTGCTGTCATGTTGCTCCTGATTTTGGGTATTGCCAACTTCTCGGATTCGAATCTTGAAGCTCACATGGGAATCAGTTTCTTTGTATTCTTTTACAGCTTCTTCCTTTTCAGTGAAACGCACCAACCTGCCATTGATCAATGAAAATCAGTCTCATTATTTCCACGTTCAATAAGCCGGAATACCTCTTTCATTGCCTGAAAAGTATTACTGAACTAAAGGAATTTCCCGATGAGGTGATTATAGCTGATGATGGATCAGGAGAAGAGACTACCCAATTGATTGAACAATTCAAGGCTCAGTTTCCTGTTCCCTTTATTCATATAAGGCAGGAGGACGAGGGCTTTCGTCTTGCCAGAAACAGGAACAACGGACTGTTAACCAGCACAGGTGACTACCTTATATTTATTGATGATGACCTCATTCTTCACCCCCTATTCATCGCAGATCACCGTCATTATGCCATGCAAGGTTGTTTCTATTGCGGATCAAGGGTAAGGATAGGTCCAAAGAAAACGGCAGTCCTTATGAAAAACCATAGAAATAGAATATCCTTTTGGGAAAGTGATATTCAATCACGTTTAAGCGCCCTGCGGATACCATTTCTACACAAGATCATTACGGGTCCCGGTTATACTCCTAATCGACTAAGAGGATGCCACATGGCCTTCTGGAAAAGTGACCTTATCAGCATCAATGGCTTTGATGAACGATACACCAGTTGGGGAGGTGAAGATTCGGATATCGCTATGCGCATGATGCACTCCGGCGTAAAGCGCATCAACCTCAAGTGGGCTGCCATTTGCTATCATTTATACCATAGCATAATACCAACAACACACAAAAACAGCCCTCTATTGTTGGAGACGATCCAAAATAAAACCATTCTGGCACCTATTGGAATTAAACAACACCGGTGAATAGGGCTTTTATTCATTTTATGTCCTTGAATTACATGATTGTCGTATAAGGGATCATCAGACCTACCGGACAGCTATGAGCAATGCTTAAAAGAAGCCACCCCAGCGGGCAGCTTTCTTTTAGCATTACATACACAGCATCCACAATCCTACATTTCCCTCCATCGCTCAACAAGGGCAGGAGGAAAAAGTAGTTGTAGTATAATTGGCCTGGCCTTTCTACTTTTTTTTTTCAGTATGTCAAAGAACGTGATCTATGGATATAAACCTTTCTCAAAATAGGGAAACGGTTTAGGAAAAAATGGGATCAATTACCTGTGACGCACTGCATGGACTGTTTTTAAAAGCAACTGTTCTGACCTTTGTCGGAATGACGCTCTGAAAATTTACCCTGCAAACTCCTGCTGTCCGGTTAATTGATGGTTTTTATTGTGATCACTTAAAAAAGACCTTTTGCGAGCTTTACCCCTTGGTAAATCTTTCCTTGTCCTTTTCTGAATCTAAAGGTACATGACTATTGCTCCCAACTATCCAATCGACTTTATTTGACCCTATTTGACCTTATTTGACCTTTTAGGGGCAGGATTCCATCCCTTGTAAAGCGAAAGCGGATACACATTCCAGGTGATAATCATGCAGGGAGCTATCTTAACAAAAAAAGTTCATTATAGCCATAACCATAATGAACTTCTCATATTCAGTAGACGAATCAATAAAATTGAATATCAATAATTACCTAATTTATTAAAATAACTATTCCTAGTTCCAATTTGGTTAGTCCAAAGCATTTTTATTCAATTTTTATCCAATTGCAATTTTCCTTTTTATCAAAAAACTCTACGATCCCTTTGCCCTCAACTATTTTGACCTTTACAATCCTTGTATTTTCCTCCTGATCAATGATAATTGAATCACCAAAAAAAGAATTGTTATCCTTTAAAAATGGGTTCTTATCTCTTATTGCCATTGACAATAGATCTCTTGAGTAAGTGCCATCAGAAAAACTACAACCAATGGTGGTGACATTTGACTCATAAGCTGTCATCCCTGCACTAATTTGTAATGAGTACTTATTGTTTGATTCAGTTTCGAAACCTGCTTCCGAGACACATTCAAAGTTTTCATCCTTCTTCATTGTATAACCACCTGTATTCTTAGTGTTTTTTACTATAAATATCAATGTGTCATTGGCAAGGTTTCTAAATTGTAAGAGTTCCCCATTTTTTTGGGGAAAGTAATCCAATAATTTTTCAGGGAATGCAGGGCATTGGATATTTTTACAGCCAAACAAAGCCATCAATAATGAAATTAGCAAGATTTTTTTCATTGCATATTTATTAATCTTTTTTCTACTGTCCATTATTACAAGGTGCAATTTTTGCTTGAAATATTGCACCCAAATTGGTTTTAAACCCAGGATTTAATTTTATAGAATTCCCTGCGACCAAAGTTACATTTGAATTGCTTTCAAGTACAAAATTCACATTATTTTGAATAGTTGTACTTGCTTTATATGCTATATTAGATCCCGAGTAAAATATTTCATCATTAGTAAAAATATATTCATTTATACAACCAATCCCTCTTGTATTTAATGAAGGGTCACCTAATAAATTATATGCCTTCATATAACGTCTTGACCTTTCTCTATTTGTTTTAGACCAAAATCTTTTATAATAACGGCTCTTTCCTAAAGTTATAATATTTGAAATGTTATTTCCATACGTAAATGCATCTCCAAATATTTCTCTTTCAATTGCATTATCACTGCTACCTTTTGAATCTACAGAAGATCCAAAATATGTTACTCCTCCATTTTTTTGTCTAATCCAATCCTTAGCAATCGAATTCGCACTTGCAAAATTTCCAGTTCTACAAGCAAAAGCAAAAACAAATGGATAGACAGTATTTATTGACATTTGTTTAATATCTGAAAATGAAGTATTTACATAAATTTTAAATGTACCACCCATCCATGCTTCTGCATTACCATGTCCCGAATATAAATAGTATAATGGATTATCATTCAGTGCAATGAAGGCATCAGCATAAGTTGGCTGATAGAGTTTTTGACAAATATATCCGTTAGGTTCAAATGTATTCTTAACAATATCACGATGACCATTTTCAAATTGATCCTCTTGTGCACCAAACCAGCTTCCAGATTCCCCTGCTAAAAATTTTGCTTTTTTTGCTAACAGATGAATATTCGTTTCCATATATATGGATTTATTGATAATATATTGAAGTTCATCCTCAGTGCTAACAGAAAATCGTCCTAAAAATGCATCAGCAAAATAGTCATCCCCCTCTAAGGTGGCATATTGGATATCTGTGATTGGATTGTCAATACTATTTCCCGTTGGATTTCCATCAGCTGCGGGAATATCAATCAAGTCGCCAACTAATAATATGTAATCTGGTCTGGTTGCTATGCTATTATATTGCGATTGGATATAACTTTTAATCTGTCCAAATGAAGATCCAATAGTTGCCGTACTAACAACATTTACCTCGTATCCAATATTTCTTTTATAATTGGCAAAGCATTTAAGTCTATTTTCAAATCTGGGAGGTGTAACCATCAAATATCTACCACGTGAAGTCGAAGCACTTTTTAATTGTGGATAATTCTCAAAAAAACTTGAAAGGAAAGAACTTTGAATAGGAGAAGGATTAGGTATTTCAGCCCCCTTTAATGATGTATAATTAATCGTAAAAGTAGCTTGCCTTAAAACTGTTATTTTATTGAGTTGCGGATTATATTTAAATGGGAAAATTGAAACACTTACCCCAGTTTGTCCCATTACGATATATGGTTCAGAAATCGCAGATGAAGAATTATATATAGTTCCGTCACTAGTATAATAATCGTTTATAATTGTAAAAGTTGTATCTGTTTCAAGTTCGTCCTGTGAGGGCATAAACCTATGATTGAGTGTTATATCTTGTGTAATTTGATTAGAAACGGATATTTGAAAATTGCTTGATTGAGTAGGAGTTTTTAAATCAAAAGTCAATTGAGGCAATTCTGGATATCCAATATCATCGATGTTTCCAAAATAGTCAATATCAATATATTTGAATATTTCGGGTATGTTGTATGAAGACAATAAGCTTGTATCTTTAACAATGTAGTTAGGCAAATTAAAAGTAATTGTAAATTGATTTTCTGCTTCGCTAACGCTCACAATACTTTGAGGAATCTCTTGGGAATACACCCAAATATTCATTATCAATAGTACAATGATAGAATATATTTTTTTCATATATATAAATATTATTTCATGCAATTTTTATAAACTTTGGTACATCTTAGATAGATTTTGCTTTTATATTAATCAGTCAAAATCATTCTTTTTGTATCAATTACCTGTCCATCAGCAATTAAAGCATATAGATACATACCCGCGTTAAATTCTCCGCCATTTATAATAATACTACCCTCGCCTCTTTGATTTAATTCAATATTTTTAAGTTGTGTACCATTCATATTATATATATTTAGCGTCGCCTTAATAACGTCTTTCGATATAGAAAACTTAATTGTACTAGTTACTGAAAAAGGATTTGGAATATTTTGAAATAAAATATTTTCAGCCCGAAGATTGTTGTTTCCCTCAATTGAAGCACTTTTTAGTTTGGAACTTGAACAGCAATCATTTTTTACTGTTTCAATTTCGTTATTAAGTTGTTCAATTAAGACTTCTTGATCCTTGACCATTTTAAATAATATTGGAATAAATGCCTGATAATCAATGGCTAGATTTCCTTCATTATCTTCAAATACTAACTCAGGGAATATTTTTTTTACATCTTGTGCAACAAAACCATAGTGTATCCTTTTGTAATACTCTTTATCAATCTTACTCACTTTTGTTGTATCAATTCCTTCCATGGAAAACCCTCTGTTTTTGATATCCAAATTATACGAAACAGGCTTTATATCCCTGTATTTCATATTCTTAATATCTATCTCGCTTATATTTTTCTTTAATCGCTCATCCGAGGAAGTTATTGTGCCAGTAGCATAAATTGTCCCTAGTACATGAAGTTTTGCAGAAGGTACTGTCATGCCATAGCCTATTCCTACACTTTCAACTGATTCACTACCAAAGATGATATTGCCTCCAACACGATTGATATTCAAGGGCTTGACATGGAATGATTGTATCCATGCATAATCCTGGTGAACTCCCAGACTCATTAGTCCATAAGTATTATTATCCCAATTCCCTATTATTAAATTTGTAGCACCAGGACTTGTATATTGTGGTGTAATATTTAATGTCGCATAACCATCAGCAGCTGGTCCAATTAGAACATGTCCATCAGATTGTACCTGTATCTGTGATTTGCCATAAAAGGAAATCAATAACACCATGATTGTAATTAGGAATGTTTTTTTCATTTTCGTTTAGTTTTTTTAAAATTTATATTACAGACTTATCCTCTTTTGGTTTTAACAATTAATCTTAAATACTTAATTGTACTGTTCTAATAGTTAATTCCCAAAAACGATAAAAGGTAACCCTCTTAAATGAACTATTTTAATATTATTTTTATATATTTTTATATACCATTGAATTTCAACGTAATAAGATAGAAGATAAATCCGCCATAATAACAAAAAAAGTTCATTACAGCCTTAACCATAATGAACTTTTCATCTCTAAAAAACGCTACACTAATCTTTTACCTTCGTGTAATTCGTTTTAATTCG
>DMFR01000152.1:14712-15125 GCA_003450125.1 Prolixibacteraceae bacterium
TTTAATTCGTGTAATTTGTATTTTCTACCAGCTTCCGCCTGCACCGCCTCCTCCGAAGCTTCCGCCTCCGAAGCCGCCAAAGCCTCCGCCTCCTCCTCCACTGCCGCCTGAGAAACCGCCAAAGGAACCTCCGCCCCTGTTACCGCCACTCATTAAGCCCATGGCCAGCCAGAAGGGTAAACTTCCCCCTGAATGGAAATTACGGCCTCTGCCTCCCCTGAAAAGAGAAATCAGGATAATGATGATCATGATCACTACAAAGAAACCGCCGCCTCCACCATCGGACTTCTTTTTATCCGCTTTTTGCTCGTAATCCTTGGCTGTATACTCTTGTGCCGCCAGGCCCATTAAAACCTTCGTACCGGCCTCTAATCCGCCAAATATGTCATTCTGTTTAAAGTGAGGAATCATTT
>DMFR01000019.1 GCA_003450125.1 Prolixibacteraceae bacterium
AATCTGTGTCAATCTGTGTAATCTGTGGTGAATTCCTTCGTGTCTTCGTGTTTAATTTGTTTTTTGACTTTTAAGACAGCTTCTTACAGATGATTCCCCACGGCTCTTGCAAAGGCGCTTTCCTCATTCGATGGGGTCAATAAAAACCTGGCTTTCAATTCCTGCGGTCCGTTTTCAACCATGTAGGAGTAACGGGTGAATTCAAGCAAATCCAGATCGTTGAAATCATTGCCGATGCCCATGGTATATTCATGCTCAATCTGTAAGCGGTCGCACAGAAACTTCACCCCATTGCCTTTTGAAACCGAATGATGAAATATCTCCATCCATATATAATCAGTTTCCAGGGGCGAGCTGGTTCTAACCACTTTTACTTCCGGAAAATTCCTTTGAATTTCTTCTTTCAACGCATGAAACCGATCTGGATCATTGGGGAATACCACTAGAAACTGGCAGGCTTCCGAATCAAGTACCTGATTGATGATGAGCTCCTCCGCATGTGCCTGTTGAAACTCAAAATATCGTTCAAATTCAGAACAGGGAACACTTCCACGGTAATACCAGCATTTGTAATTATCGGGAACAGGCTTAAACAGATGAAAATTCAAATCCTGGGCCATAAAATAATCAGTTAACTGCTGAACAGTCCCCTTAAGAATATTCTGGTAATAGATCAGCTTTTTATTTTTACAATCATACACCCCTGCCCCGGACGAAAAGACAATGTAATCGAATGGAATGTGGTGTGCAATCACTTCCTGCGTCTTTTTCAGGTTCCTGCCTGTTGCAACGACCCTCAGAATCCCCCGTTCGCCCAAAGATTGCAGTGCAGCCAGATTTTTCTTCGAAATTGACTTGTCGTTCTTCAAAAAAGTACCGTCCAGATCGGTTGCTACAAGTTTTAACATTTTTTTATACTTCATTTTGTTTCAAATTCAACAAACAGCATACATATAGGATGATATACAGGAAACGGGCGAACCTTTCAGAGGCAAATTTAAGGATAAAAGTTAAATCTGTCCCTCAGAATCAAGATTCTAAATGAATAAGGGAATAAATAATGGGCCTTCCGGTTCACTTTTGCCAGTCTGGATGCCGGTATTGACCAAAATAATAGATAACATGAACAGGCCTCCCTTTATTAGGGTTGAATTTATATCTTTGTTGACCAAATTAAAAAGAAGAATCCAGAATGAAGATTGCATTAATCGGTTATGGGAAAATGGGCAAGGAGATTGAGAAAATCGCTCTTGACCGGGGACACGAAATTGTTTTAAAAATAGACATCTCCAATCCGGAAGATCTTACTGTCCGAAACCTTCAGAAAGCTGATGTGGCCATTGAATTTACCATCCCCACCTCGGCAGTCAACAATTACAAGCTTTGTTTCGAAGCCGGGATACCGGTCGTTTCTGGGACTACCGGTTGGCTTGAACACCAGGCGGAAGTTCATGACTATTGCAAAAAACGGAACGGAACTTTCTTCTATGCCTCCAATTATAGTCTGGGAGTGAACATTTTCTTCCTGCTGAACAAGAAACTGGCCGCCATGATGGCCAATCACAGTGAGTACAAGATTGGAATGACCGAAATCCACCATACCCAGAAACTGGATGCCCCCAGCGGTACTGCCATTACCCTGGCGCAAGGAATCCTTGAAAACATTCCTTCCAAAACAAAATGGATCAATCAAAAAACGGATAACCCCGATGAAATAGAAATAATCTCAGAACGCATCGGTGAAGTTCCCGGAACCCATATCATCAGATACGATTCGGAAGTGGACTACCTGGAAATTACCCATTGTGCAAAGAACCGTAAGGGATTGGCTTTTGGTGCTGTTCTGGCTGCCGAATTTTCGTTCAACAAAAAAGGTATTTTAACCATGAATGATTTGCTAAACATTTAATATACAAAATAAGATGAAAGAATTATTAACCAATAAATGGTTCAAATTTGCTGTTGCCGCAATCCTTTACTTGTTATGGGTAATCTGGATTGAAAACTATTGGTGGCTGATTGGCCTTGGGGTCATCTATGACCTTTATATTTCAAAAAAGGTACACTGGGCTTTCTGGAAAAAGAAAAACCCGCCCGATGGCAAACAAACCAAGGTCATTGAATGGGTTGATGCCATCATCTTCGCAGTGATTGCTGCTACATTTATCCGCATGTTTTTTATCGAAGCCTATACCATTCCAACCTCTTCGATGGAAAAGTCAATGCTCATCGGTGATTACCTGTTTGTTAGCAAGACTGCTTACGGTCCCAAGCTTCCAAACACCCCTTTGTCATTTCCTTTTGTTCACCATACCATGCCCCTTTCAACTACTCAGAAGTCCTATGTGGAATGGATCAAGAATCCGTACAAACGCATTGCCGGATTTGGACATGTAAAAAACAATGATGTAGTGGTTTTCAACTTCCCTGAAGGGGATACAGTGGCCTTGAATGTTCAGAATCAAAGCTATTACCAATTGATTCGCGCCTATGGACGTGACCGTGTATGGAAGGAAAAGGAAACCTTTGGAGACATCGTTTCCCGTCCGGTGGATAAACGTGAAAACTACATCAAACGCTGCGTAGGGATTGCAGGCGATGTACTGGAATACAAGAACGGACAACTTTACGTCAATGGTAAAGAACAGCAGCATTTCCCTGGAATGCAGTATGACAATATCGTGACTACCGATGGAACGGGTATCAGCAAACGTACGCTTGATGAAATGAAAATCGCTGAAGCCGACCGTCACATGTATTCCAATACCCAGTATCTGTTCCCCTTAACCCAGGAGAATGAAGAGAAGATGAAGGTCTTGAAGAATGTGAAGTCCGTTCAGCGTACCTTGATACCTGCTGCCAACTGGGACAAGAACATTTTCCCTTTCAGTGATAAATACCAATGGAATGTTGACAACTTTGGCCCCATTGAGGTGCCTAAAAAAGGAAAAACCGTTCAGCTGACCATGGACAACCTGCCCATTTACCAACGAATTATCAGTTTATACGAAGCCAACGATTTAAAGGTAAAAGATAGCACCATCTATATCAACGGCGCTCCAGCGACCAGTTATACCTTCAAAATGGACTATTACTGGATGATGGGTGATAACCGCCACAACTCAGCTGACTCACGTTACTGGGGATTTGTACCGGAAGACCATATTGTGGGAAAAGCAGTGTTCATCTGGCTTTCCATGGACAAAGACCAGCCATTCTACAACAAAGTGCGCTGGAACCGACTGTTTTCATTTGTGCATTAATATAAGATGAAAGAAACATTAACCAATAAATGGTTTAAATTTGCAGTTGCTGCAATCCTATACTTGTTATGGGTAATCTGGATTGAAAACTATTGGTGGCTGATCGGCCTTGGGGTCATCTATGACCTTTATATTTCGAAAAAGGTACATTGGGCTTTCTGGAAAAAGAAAAATCCGCCAAACGGCAAACAGACCAAGGTGGTTGAATGGGTCGATGCCATCATTTTTGCAGTGATTGCAGCTACCTTTATCCGCATGTTTTTTATCGAAGCCTATACCATCCCCACTTCTTCGATGGAAAAATCAATGCTCATCGGCGATTACCTGTTCGTAAGTAAGACTGCCTATGGGCCCAAACTTCCCAACACGCCTTTATCATTTCCTTTTGTTCACCATACCATGCCTTTTTCTACAACCCAAAAATCCTATGTTGAGTGGATCAAGAATCCCTATAAACGCATTGCAGGCTTTGGAAATGTAAAAAATAATGATGTGGTCGTTTTCAACTTTCCTGAAGGGGATACGGTGGCTTTGAATGTTCAGACTCAAAGCTATTACCAACTGGTTCGTGACTACGGACGCGACCGGGTATGGAAGGAAAAAGAAACCTTTGGAGACATCGTTGCCCGCCCGGTGGACAAACGCGAAAACTACATCAAACGCTGTGTGGGTATTGCCGGAGATGTGCTTCAATACAAGAACGGACAACTATACGTAAACGGAAAAGAACAACAGCATTTCCCCGGAATGCAGTATGATAATATTGTGACTACCGATGGAACGGGCATCAACAAACATACCCTGGACCAGATGAAAATCTCTGAAGCCGACCGTCACATGTATTCCAATACCCAATATCTGTTCCCCATGACCCAGGACAACGAACAGAAGATGAAGGCCATAAAGAATGTGAAGTCCGTTCAACGTACCTTGATACCTGCCGAAAACTGGGATAAAAACATCTTTCCATTCAGCGACAAATACCAATGGAATGTGGATAATTTTGGTCCCATTGAAATACCTAAAAAAGGACAAACCGTTCAGCTGACTATGGACAACATTCCAGTCTACCAACGTATCATTGATTTGTATGAAGACAATGAACTGAAAGTAAAGGATAGCACCATTTACATCAACGGAGCTGTAGCCACCAGTTACACCTTCAAAATGAACTATTACTGGATGATGGGTGATAACCGCCACAACTCAGCTGACTCGCGTTACTGGGGATTTGTACCGGAAGACCATATTGTGGGAAAAGCAGTATTCATCTGGCTTTCCATGGACAAAGACCAGCCGTTCTACAACAAAGTGCGCTGGAACCGACTGTTCACCTTCGTACGATAACAAGTCAAACTAAATAGAAATAGAAAAGGATAACCCAACAAGTTATCCTTTTTTTATTGTTTTTATTTTTAAACACATCGATTAAAATTTTTCTATGTGTCCTATGTGTCTATGTGTTTATTTTTCATTGGCTTATAATCATTCTGCTGTATGTCAAAATGGACGTTTCATGACTTAATACAAAAACCCAATCCTGAAACCTGCATTGACCACCAATGGCGAATCTCCAGTGGCACCTGTAAAGGCAAAATTCCTTGCATTACCTGAATCCCCACTCATTGAAACCCCATAACCGGCACCCAGGTACCAATCCAGCAAAAAGCTGTTGCCAAATACCCATTGCTTGCCTACATTTAGGATAAAGGCCCCCACCGTAGCGTTAGTTTCGGTACCATTGGGATCATAGGAGCCCCAAGACCTGTGGAAGGTATAACTATAGGATGAAATAGCCAATTCCGGCTTGAAATAGGCCCCTTTCAACACATGGGCATACCTCATTCCCCTGAGATAAAAATCAGGATCTTTAATGAACTTGTAGCCAACATTGAAATAGAGCCCGGAAACATCTTTATATTGGTCCCAATTCTGGCCAAGACCGATGATCCCCACTCCTATTTCCATGCTGCTGCCCGGCTTAAGGCTTCTCTCATAGCTGAAGGCTGTTGCATCTACCAAAGGCGAAAAGAAGTTGAACTTAAGGGCATTTTTACGCTGTAGCGTATAATTTTCCTTGCCAAACATCGAATCCGACAATTTCATCTCCCGTCCATCGCTGAAAACAATGCTCGCCACTTTATTCTTGTCAATACCAAAAACCACATCATCGCGAAACCCTTGCTGAATGTATTTAATCTCATCATCCAAGATTTCACGCACTTGACAAACAATAACTTTACCATCGCGCTGAATCAATTGATCCCCAAACTTGTCCTGTGCAAAAAGAACAGTCGCCATAAACAAAAGAAATACAGTTAAATTTAGTTTTAAACTTTTCATTTGATGGTTGGTATTGGGTTTCTTATTTAGTGTCGTGTAACAGCTAATATACTATTAATAATCGGTTAAATTATCTAATACAAAAATCCTATACTAAAACCTGAATTGAATACCAGCGGCATGTCATCTGTGGCTCCTGTAAAGGCAAAATGTGTGGAACGATAGTCTGCATCATTCTTTCCAAACCCGTAACCGGCCCCCACGTACCAATCCACCAAAAAGCGGTTGGTAAATACCCATTGCTTGCCTACATTTAAGATAAAAGCTCCCATCATCACCCTCTCCCTATTGCGGCCATAAGTATTGTAGCCCTGGTACGTATTATAATCATTGAAATAATGGTAAGTAGAAAAAGCAATTTCCGGTTTGAAATAGGCCCCTTTCAGAACATGGGCATACCTCATTCCCTTGAGATAAAAATCAGGATCTTTAATAAACTTATAGCCTACATTAAAATAGACTCCCGAAGCATCATCGTTGTTCAAATCCTTTCCAAGTCCGATGATCCCTACACCAACTTCAATGCTGCTGCCCGGTTTCAGGCTTCTCTCGTAGGTGAAAGCTGTGGCATTATAGATGGGTGAAAAGAAATGAAACTTAAGGGCATTTTTACGCTGTAACGTATAATTTTCTTTGCCATACATTGAATCCGACAATTTCATTTCACGGCCATCGCTGAAAACAATTTTCTCCACCTTGTTCTTGTCGATCCCAAAAACCAGGTCACTACGATACCCTTCCTGAACGTATTTGATCTCATCATCCCCGATTTCACGCACCTGACAAACAATCACTTTCCCATCGCGCTGGATCAATTTGTCCCCAAATTTGTCCTGTGCAAAAAGAACAGTTGCGATAAACAAAATAAATACTGTTGAAGCAAGTCTTAATCTGGTCATCCTGTAAAGGTATTTAGTTTAACTATTGTTCTGGATACTATATGCCTGGTCTCCTTTGCAGCACATCGGATCAACAATAGATAGATGCACCAAAGAAACTTTTAGTTGCGTAAATTTATGTTATTTTTTGAAAAAATAGTTCTTTAGCCCATACTATTTTAATTTCTTTTCATAAGATAAACCGACCCTTCAATTCAGGAAAGCGGCCAATATAAAAAAATCATTAATGCCCCCATGTTTGTTTCTTTTCATTTGCTCATTCACAGGCTTTTAATTACTTTTGCAAATCAAAATTCAAAGCCATGTCGGGAAAAGTAATTGTATTTTTTATTCTTGCCGTTCTGCTGATCATCTTCACCGTTCAGAATGAACTGTTGATCAACATCCGTTTTTTCAAATGGGAAATGACCGATGTACCCCTGGTGATGGTACTGATCGCCGGGTTGATTTTTGGCTTTTTGCTCGCCCTGATGACGCAGCTTCCAAGAATTATGCACCTCAAAAGGCAGTTGAAAGACGTGATCAATGAGCTTGAAAACGACAATGTAGTTGCCGATAAAGATGATGACATCACTGCTGAAGGAATCAAAATGGGAAGCGATTACAAGGGAGGATTTTTTAACGAATAAATGATGATACCACCTACAGGAATCCTGTTGAGCACAGCCTACTTTGCTCCCGTCAGGTATTTCGCCAGTCTGGCCGCCTTTTCAGAAGGATATATTGAGCAACACGAACATTTTATCAAACAAACCTACCGCAACAGGGCAGTCATACTGGGGGCAAACGGCCCTGTTTCACTCATTGTACCTGTTGAGAAGGGCCGTGAGCAGAAAATCAGGATCAAGGACCTACGCATTTCCTACGACGAGGAATGGCAGAGAAACCATTGGCGCACCATCTTCTCAGCCTACAACTCCTCCCCTTTTTTCGAATATTATGCCGATGACCTGGAACCTTTCTTCCAAAAGAAACATGAATTCCTGTTCGACTTCAACCAGCAGATCATGGATACCCTGATGGAAATCCTTGAACTTCAAACCCCTATCAACCTGACCGCTGGCTTTGAAGAAATTCCCGAAGGAAGCCTGAATCTCAGGGAGAAAATCAGTCCAAAAGCCCATCGCAGCGCTCCCGACAACCATTTTATCCCCCAACCCTATACACAAGTCTTTGGTGAAAAATTTGGATTTACAGCCGATTTAAGCATCCTGGACCTGCTTTTCAACGAAGGGCCCTCGGCACATTCCATTCTGATGGATAGCTGGCAACAAATTGACTGACATAAAATTACCTGTCAATATATTATTTAATTTGAATTTTACTTTTATGAAATTCAAATTAACAACCATCTTATTTCACCGCTTGTTTTTCAACCTTCCTAACCTTAATAACCCGGATCATACCCCCTGAATCCAAACCTTAGTAACCTTATATCCTTGCTTAATCCAAAAATAGAAGGTTACTAAGGTTTAGGTT
>DMFR01000094.1:0-9150 GCA_003450125.1 Prolixibacteraceae bacterium
TGACTTGAAGTCACCCGCTGAGTGGTAAAATACAAAAAATGGTTGGATAATTAATGGGTTTTGGTCTATATTTTTTGTAAATTTAACGTATAAGAATCCAATAGAAGGGAAGAAGAAAAAATGGTGAAGTAATCAGGTAAGGAGTATTCATATTTTTTAAGTTGTGGTGAATCGGAGGTAGATTTTTTTCTCTTTTCATCGGAAGGTGGTTTCGTTTGGATCAGAAATTATCTTGATAACTAAAACAGAACGAATATGAAAAAACTATTTATTGTACTGCAGCTTTTTTTGTCAGTATCGATCCTGTTCGCCCAGAATCCCATTACGGTAAAAGGAAAGGTAACTGATGTAAAGAACGAACCGGTACCGGGGGTCAGCGTGCTGATCAAAGGTACTACGCAGGCCACCATTACGGATATCGATGGAAATTACAGTATCCCCACCAATCCCCAGACTACGCTGGTTTTTAGCTTCGTAGGCATGCAATCCCAGGAAATAGCGGTCAATAACCAAACATCGATCAATGTTCAAATGAAGGAACAGACCGTTGGGGTCGAAGAGGTGGTGGTGGTCGGATATGGTACCCAGCGGAAATTGGAGGTGACCGGGGCAGTTACCCAGATTAAAGGAGAAGATATTTCCAAACAATCATCCGTGAACCCGATCAGCGCTTTGCAAGGAAAAGTTGCCGGAGTTCAGATTACCAATTCGGGAGCCCCCGGCTCATCCCCTGAAATACGAATCAGGGGGGTAGGAACCATCTATGGCAATGCCAATCCATTGTATGTGGTCGATGGGGTATGGTATGATGACATCAGTTTTCTGAATCCTGCCGACATTGAATCGCTCAATATCCTGAAAGACGCCTCAAGCGAATCCATTTACGGAATCAGGGCAGCCAACGGGGTTGTACTGATCATCACCCAAAAAGGGGCTAAAAACACCGTACCCATCATCAGTTACAATGGATATGTGGGCAATCAAGTGGTGACCAACCAGATTAAGATGGCTTCAGGGCCGGAATTTGCCACCATGGTCAATGAACTGGATGTGCTCAACAAAGCCACCCCACGCTATGATGACCCCAACAGCTTTGGAACCACAGACTGGTACCATCAGATTCTGGGGAATGCATTCACCACCAACCACCAGATCTCTATTTCCGGGGGAGGAGAAAAATCCACCTACAGCCTTTCGTTGGGTTATCTCAAGCAGGAAGGGATTGTAAAGACCAATGACTTTGACCGGTATACGGGTAGGTTTCAGAATGACCTCCAGGTCTTCAATTTTCTAAAAGTAGGCTACTCCATTATTGGTTCGGTGAACCATTCAAAAGATATCGACGGGGGTATTTTCCACCAGTTATATTCTGCCGCTCCCATTGTACCGGTTTATTATGCAGATGGTAAATACGGCGACCCAAACGATTTCAAGGTTGGTAATTCCAACACTTTCAATCCCCAGGTAACAGTCGACTTCTTCAATCAGAAATCGTTGAATTATCGTTTGTCGGGAAATATATATGCGGAAGTGAATTTTGGCAAACATTTAACTTTCCACACCAGTGCAGGCACTGATATTGGTCAAAACGAAGGCAGAAATTACCTTCCTGAATATACGGCTACATTATCGCAGCGAAATGCAACGAGCCTGCTTTCCATAGGCAGAGGAGAAACCAGGAACTGGCTGGTTGAGAACACCCTTACCTTCAACAATCAATTTGGAGATCACGGGTTGAAGGTCTTGCTGGGACAGTCGGCTCAGTCGTATAAGTCGTATGGATTTGGAGCCACATCACAAAATGTTCCCAATGGAAGTTCGGGTGATTTATATCTTATACTGGGTGATCCATCCACCAGGTCGGTGAATGATGGAGGTTCCCTGAATCGGGTTGCTTCTTATTTTGGAAGGGTTAATTATTCCTATAAAGACAAGTACCTTTTTACCGGATCGTTAAGAGGTGATGGATCTTCTAAATTTTCAGGTAGTAAACGTTGGGGGGTATTTCCATCCCTTGGAATTGGATGGGTCATCAGCCAGGAAGGGTTTATGAGCGATCAAAAGATCTTCAACACGTTAAAACTACGCGGCAGTTGGGGTAAGATCGGGAACGAGTCTGTTCCGGCCAACCTTTCCACGTTAACCGTTAACAGTTCTTACGTCTATGTCGGTGGAGATCATTCTACCACAGGAGGCGCTAGTGTGACGACCATCGTTCCGCCAACCACCTATTGGGAAAGGGGAGTGGGTACCGATATAGGTTTGGAAATAGCCCTACTGAATAGCCGCCTGTCCGCTGAACTGGATTATTACAAACGCAAAACAGAAAAGGCCATCTTCGATATTCCCATCTTAGGTTCATTGGGAACAACGGGAAGCAGTATTATTGGGAACCAGGCCACGTTTCAAAACCAGGGGTTCGAAGTTTTGATCAACTGGAAAGACCGGATCAACAAAGATTTTTCGTATTCTCTGAGTGCAAATATGAGCTATAATGAGAATAAAGTACTGGCAGTATCAACGGGAGCAAATCCTATTTTTCAGGCTGTTGGGACAACAGGTTCAAATAACTTTAATACCCGAACCATTGTAGGTCAACCCATTGGTCAGTTTGTCGGATTGCAAACGATAGGAGTTTTCCAGACTACTGACGAAATTAACGGTTATAAATCAGATGCAGGTGCCGTTATACAACCCACTGCAAAGCCTGGAGATTTTAAATTTAAAGACGTCAACGGAGATGGAGTGATTGATGATAAAGACCAGGTTGTTCTGGGTAATCCCAACCCCAAATTTACTTACGGTTTTAATACCACCTGGAGCTATAAAGTATTCGACTTAACCTTGGATTTACAGGGGGTTGCAGGAGTTGACCTCTATAATGCGAACCTGGGATTGCGTTATGGAACCGAAAATTTCACCCAGGATTATTACAATAAACGCTGGCATGGAGAAGGAACTTCCAATAGCTATCCATCGGCCAATATTGGCGGGGGCCAGAATTATCGTTCCAATTCCTTCTATGTTGAAAGCGGAAGCTATTTCCGGGTCCGGAATGCCCAATTGGGTTTTACCTTCCCCAAAGAGATTTCAGATAAAATGAAAATAAGTAGGTTGAGAATTTATGCCAATGCCCAGAACGCACTGACCTTCTTCAATTACAGGGGATTCAGCCCTGAAATTGGTGGAGGTCCAACCAAAGCAGGGGTAGACGTTAATGTCTATCCGTTGTATGCTACTTATACGTTTGGCGTAAATGTGACTTTTTAACCCTTAAAATGATTAATTATGAAAATAGATATTAAATGGAAGCTGACAATTCAGCAGATCATCCTGGGTTTATTTCTCGTGTTTACCGGTTGTAAAAGCTCCTTTCTGGATGTACCGCCACAAGGGCAACAAAAAGCTGTGCAGTTTTGGGTTTCTGAATCCGATGCCACGAAAGGGTTAAATGCCATTTATGCCAATTTGCGCAGTTATCCCAATGTTGCATTTGCTCCCATTGCTTTGGAGAGCATGGGCTCGGACGATGCAGAGAAAGGAAGTGACCCCTCTGACGCCACCTTCCAGAATGATTTTGACAACTTTACGGCAACTTCAACCGAAGGACAAATATCAGATTTCTGGAATGGTCAATACCAGAACATTAACCTTTGCAACCAGGTCATTGATAATATTCCGGCCATTCCGATGGATGCCGCTCTTCAGGCCCGGTATATCGCTGAGGCGAAATTTGTAAGGGCCTATTCTTATTTCCGACTGGTTCGCGCTTTTGGCGATGTCCCCTTACGATTAGCAATACCAAAAGATGCTTCGGAATATAACCTTCCCCGGGCACCCAAGGCTGAAGTGTGGAAAGCCATTGAACAGGACCTGACTGATGCAGCCAATGTTTTGCCCCAATCCTACACCGGAGCAGATATTGGCCGGGCAACCAAGGGTGCAGCAGTAGGATTACATGCAAAAGTTTCCATGTATCAGGCCAATTGGGCTGATGTGCTTACCTATACTACCCAGGTCATGGGAATGGGTTATTCTCTGTTTCCAAATTTTGAAAAGTTATTCCGTGTGGAGAATGAAAACAACAGTGAATCAATTTTTGAAATTCAATGTGAGTTGATATTGGGAAACCCAGATGCTTCCAACTCTCAGTATTCCCAGGTTCAGGGAGTAAGAGGGGTGGTTGGGGGAGGTTGGGGTTTCAATGTTCCCACCGAGGATTTGGTCAATGCCTTTGAACCGGGTGATCCCCGGAAAGAAGCCACCATTATTTTTCGGGGCACCACTACCGCCGAAGGGGATCTCATTCCAACCACGGTAACCAATCCCATGTATAACTACAAATCGTATGTTCCCTTTAAAGATTATGTGACTGGCTATACCGAAGGATGCCAGCAAAATGTAAGGGTATTGCGCTATGCTGATGTGCTTTTGATGAATGCCGAAGCCAATGCCCAATTGGGAAATACAGATGCCGCCCTTAGTTCACTGGAAATGGTACGTGCAAGGGCAAGAGCCGGGAACAATGCCATTTTGCCAAAGGTAACTACGACCGATAAAGCCCAGTTGTTAACTGCCATCTACCACGAAAGAAGGGTTGAGCTTGCCATGGAATTCGATCGTTATTTCGATGTGATCCGCCAAGGACGGGCTGCAGAGATTTTTGGTCCCAAAGGATGGCAGGCCAATAAAAATGAAGTATGGCCCATTCCGCAGTCGGAGATTGAATTAAGCGTGGGTGTTTTAACCCAAAATCCGGGGTATTGATTGTTTAACTTTAAATGCTACTGCCATGAAAAATAAATATTGGAAATTGATTCTGTTGACCTTCACTGCCGGATACCTGCTTTCATCGTGTTACAAGGAGTTTGATCCCAAAACTTATGCCCCGCCATTTACCATCAATGGCTTCTCGTCCGTCAGTCAGATTAAACATGACAATTTAGTGGGATACTGGGCTTTTGAAGGCAGTTATATTGACAGTGTCTCAAAAACGGCGGCTACGGGGGTAGGTACAAGCTTTGTCAATGGATTTGAGGGTCAGGCCATGAAGGGAGCCCTTAATGGCTATGTAATCGGTGACGTATCGAATGATATTGCCAATATGCACAGTTTTACGGTTTCCTATTGGATCAATACCCCTATCAATGCCGTTGGAACTGTGGGTACGGTTTGTATTTCACGAACCGATGATTTTTGGGGAAACCTTGATATGTATTACGAGAATGGGGGAACAGCAGCCACTGCCATCTTCAAGACCCATGTGAACAATAACGGGCAAAGTGCCGTGGCCACAGCCCGGATTAGCAAACCATGGGATACATGGATGAATGTGACAGTAACCTACGATGAAACGACCTCCAGTATTATCACCTACATCAATGGTTCTTCAATTGGGTCCTTCAAACAAACTAATTTTGGACCTCTCACGTTTCAAAATGCTACCAATATCATATTTGGCACTTCTCAGTTTCAAACCACTCCCAGTTTAGGGACAGCCGGAGGGCCTCAGACCTGGGCCAGTTATCTTACCGGCATGATGGACGAAGTGAGGATTTATAATACGGTTTTAACACCTTCAGAAATAAGCACAATGGTCATATTACAAGGGAAAGGTAAATAATCATTCACATCAAAAGGAAAGGGATGTTGGAAAGGACGTCTCTTTCCTTGCTTTTATACCAAATCTAATGAACAGAGTATTAGGATTTTCAATATTCATCTGGGTTATCGGAATTGGATTTATGTCATGCAAAGGTAGTAAGGTCAAACACAAAGATGAATCTGCCTCAATGGGTCATCTTTCAACCGATTCACTGCTGACCCTGATTCAATACCGGACGTTTGAGTATTTCTGGGAGGGGGCTGAGCCTGTCTCCGGAATGGCTTGCGAACGGATTCATATCGACGGAGTCTACCCTGAAAACGACCAGGATGTGGTGACTACCGGAGGTTCAGGATTTGGGGTGATGGCTATTTTGGTGGGTATCGAGCGTGGCTTTATTACCCGGGAGGAAGGGATCAAACGGCTGAGTAAAATAGCAGGATTTCTTGAAAGAGCGGACCGTTTCCATGGCGCCTGGCCCCATTGGATGTATGGTGAAACCGGAAAGGTCAAACCTTTTGGGGAGAAGGACGACGGGGGTGACATTGTTGAAACGGCTTACATGGTGCAGGGTTTGATTTGCGCAAAGGAATACTTGAAACAGAATGTTCCAGTTGAAAAAACACTGGCCGAACAGCTGACCAAACTGTGCAACGAAGTGGAGTGGAGTTGGTACCAGAATGGTAAGCCAGCTTTGTACTGGCACTGGTCTCCTACCCATAACTGGGAGATGAATTTCCCCATTCAAGGCTACAACGAATGCCTGATTGCCTATGTAGTAGGGGCAAGTTCACCGACCTACCCCCTTTCAAAAGAAGCCTATCACAAGTGTTGGGCAAGAAATGGGGATATCAATGGTGAAACTACTAAATATGGCTTTATCCTGAAGCTAAGGCACAATGGCGCTGACGAATATGGTGGTCCTTTGTTTTGGGCTCACTATTCCTACCTGGGTCTGGATCCGCGAAACCTGAAAGATCAATATGCGAGTTATTGGGATGAAAATCGTAACCAGGTGCTAATCGATTATGAATATTGTGTGGAAAATCCAAAGAAATATAAAGGTTATGGCCCCAATTGCTGGGGATTGACGGCCAGTTATTCGATAAATGGCTATAGCGCCCACATGCCATCCAATGACCTAGGGGTAATCTCTCCAACAGCCGCCCTCACGTCAATTGTATATACCCCGGAAGAAAGTTTACACGCAGCCCGCTATTTTTACGAAAAGCTGGGCGACCAGCTTTGGGGCCCATATGGATTCTACGATGCTTTCAGTGAAACAGATAATTGGTTTCCCAAACGCTACCTGGCTATTGATCAGGGTCCTATTCCTGTCATGATCGAGAATTACAGATCCGGCTTGCTTTGGAGTTTATTCATGAAAAATAAAGATATACAAAGAGGGCTGAAGATCTTGGGGTTTGAACAAGATGGAATAACGATAAGATAAAAACGCGATTTATACGAATTACACGAATTTATACGAATTACACGAACAGACCTGATATCATGAAAGGGTTGTATAGTTGCCTATGAAATTGGTAGAATGTTCATCGGTGTAATCATAGTCTTAAGGACTAGGGAAAGCAATCTTTAAATGATTATATGACAATACCACAAAACGTCAAGCCTTATATTTTGTCGGTTTAAATTTATTTCAATTACCAGAAAGGATTAAATTAAGTGATGATACTTTTAAAAGACATCGATGACGTTTTGACATTTTGACGTTTTGACATTTTACCGGAAATACAAGGATGTTGATGGGATTCGTGCAATTCGTATTAATTCGTGTAATTCGTATATTTTGGCACCAATTAACTAAAATCTTTACTAACTTGTGCCAAACATATAATGACCTGGAATATGAAATTAGAAAACAGAGACCTTGCAAAAGCGATGAACCGATTAAAGATAGCTTTTCTGATTGTTTTAGCCACCCTTTCCAGTAATATTGTTCATTCACAAACAGCTGACCCAACAATTACCAAATTGTTCCAAAATAGTTGCAAAGTGTTTGATGCCATGAGGTTACCCGGAGGCATTTATCTAGATGCGATGGCCATCAATGTTGAAGCCAAGCCTGCCGGACTTGCGGCCAATGGGGTGGGACTCATTTCATTGTGCATTGCAGATGCCATGTATAAGAAAACCGGTGATGCGGTTAATTGGGATTCCGAGGCCGAAAGCAAGGCATTACAAACCATCAATGAATGGATCAGGCTGAAAAATACGCCAGGAGCTGTGAATGTGAACGGATTGTTTCACCGTTACTTTAAACCCTCTGACGGTTCCTGGGTTTGGGTTACTGAGCACAGTACCATTGACAATGCTATTTTGGCAACAGGATTTCTATTCTGTAAAAATTACTTCCATAACAATGCGGAGATTGTTTCCAAAACAACCATATTGATCAATTCAATGGACTTTACTGCTGCAATTTCGGCAGACGGAAAAACGATGTACATGGTACTGGATGACAATGGTGTTCAATCAGTGATAGCCAATCCTTTCAATGAATACATGGTGCTGGCATGGTGGGCCAAGAATTCGAACCCTTCTTTTCCCAGATATGGCGTGGCACAAACCTACTGGGGCACTAACTTCAGTGATGCAACGAAACTTCGTAAATATGTATACCCTACTGGCAATCCTACTTTAACTGAAAATACCTTACAGGCCCAATCTTCCTTTCAAATTCAGTTTTGCTATTATTATTGTAATTATTTCAGCAACAATGCAGATTACATGACTTATTTCAGCAATCAGGCAATAGCTGACAGGACCTGGTGGCAAAATACGACCGGTCAGCAAGTCGCATGGGGTTGCGGGGCAGGTGAGATTCCGGGAGGAGGTTATTCAGCCAATGCGGTAAACAATAATCCAGGGAAAATAGTCTCCCCGCATATCATCGCAGCCTTTAGCCCCGTGGATGCAGGTGTAAAGGATAACCTGGTTGCCCTTTATGCGAATGGTTCAGGGAAAGCTGTTTACAAAATCCCTGGAACCGACAGGGAACTTCTGTGGAGGTATAACTTTATTCCCAATAATCTGAGAACAGCCTATGTGCAAGCCGTTGACTTTTCAACGATGCTGTATGGATTGGCTGCATTGCCCGAATATCTGGGCACTGGTTTCTTCAAGACTTACAATGATTTTAATTACAATCCATCAACATCAGCTGTTGATATAAAAGAAAATAATGACTATCTTGACATCTATCCAAATCCATTGACCGATCAAACAATGTTCCAGTTTGAGCTTAAGAATAAGGCCATTGTAAAAATTGGTATTTATTCTGAAAACGGGCAAATGGTCAAACAATTGGTCAACCAGGCAATGGCGGCGGGTAAGCATTCGGTAAAATGGAATGCCAGGAGTGGGGATAGTGTCATAGTTCCATCGGGAACTTACTTTTGTCGGTTGATATTGGATGATCAGGCTGTTCAGACCAAGAAATTGATCGTTATACCTTGAAGAGTTTAAAGTTTCAAGTTCAAAGTTTAAACTTTAAACTTTAAACTTTAAACTTTGAACTTTAA
>DMFR01000094.1:9248-11761 GCA_003450125.1 Prolixibacteraceae bacterium
CTTTAAACTTTGAACTTTAAACATAGATAACTATGAAAATGCAATTACGACTTCTGGTCTTAGCGATTTTATTCCTACCGGTTTTAAGATCTGGTGCACAGAATAATTCATCCAGTCAGGATCAGAAGATGAAGTTATTTATCAACAACCTAATGGGCAAAATGACCCTTGATGAGAAATTAGGTCAATTGAACCTACCGGCCTCTGGTGATATCATTACCGGTGCAGGCAGCAATAACAACATCGGTGAAAAAATAAAAGAAGGCAAAGTAGGCGGGCTTTTCAACATTAAGACTGCTCAAAAGATCAGGGATGTACAGAAAATAGCCGTTGAGCAGAGCCGCCTGAAAATCCCTTTAATTTTCGGAATGGATGTGATTCATGGCTATCAGACGGTGTTTCCTATTCCGCTGGGTATGTCATGCAGCTGGGATATGGCCTTGGTGGAGAAGAGTGCCCGGGTTGCAGCGCAGGAAGCCAGTGCTGACGGTATCTGCTGGACTTTTTCTCCCATGGTGGATATTGCCCGTGATCCGCGTTGGGGACGCATGTCTGAAGGTTCGGGTGAAGATCCCTACTTGGGCTCACAAATCGCCAGGTCCATGGTAAAAGGTTATCAGGGTGACGATCTGAGTAAAAACAATACCATCTTGGCCTGTGTCAAACATTTTGCACTCTATGGCGCCGGAGAAGCAGGCCGGGATTACAACACCGTTGATATGAGCCGCCTGAGGATGTACAATGAATATTTACCTCCCTACAAGGCTGCTTTCGATGCAGGAGCAGGTAGTGGCATGTCATCATTCAATGAAATTGACGGCGTTCCTGCCTCGGCCAATAAATGGCTGATGACTGATCTGTTGCGCAAGGAATGGGGCTTTAAAGGGTTTGTGGTAACAGATTATACTGCCATAGCAGAAATGATAGACCATGGATTGGGTGATCTGAAAGAGGTTTCAGCGCTTGCACTAAAGGCTGGTGTCGATATGGATATGGTGGCCGATGGTTTTCTAACCACATTGAAACAATCTTTAGGGGAAGGAAAAGTATCCCAGCAGGAAATTGATATGGCCTGCAGGCGTATTCTGGAAGCCAAATACAAGCTGGGGCTCTTTGATGATCCTTATCGCTATTGTGATGTAAACAGGGCAAAAAACGAACTCTTTACCCCTCAAAACAGGCAAATCGCCCGTGAGATAGCAGCACAGACATTTGTTCTGTTGAAAAACGACCAACAGATCCTTCCGCTTCAGGGAAAAGGGACCATTGCCCTGATTGGTCCATTGGCCAACAACAAGGAGAACATGACGGGAACATGGAGTGTGGCAGCTGATTTCGGCAAGTCCATCTCATTGCTCGATGGTTTGAAGAATGCAGTAGGCACCCAGGCAAATATCCTATATGCCAAAGGCAGCAACTTTGTAAGCGATCCCCAGCTGGATGCACGGATCAGTGTCTTCGGGAAACCAACCCAATGGGATAAACGTTCAGCCAAAGAAATGATTGATGAAGCGGTTGCAGTTGCTCAAAAATCGGATGTAGTAATAGCAGCCGTTGGTGAGTCTGCCGAAATGAGTGGGGAATGTTCAAGCCGCTCCGATATCAGCCTTCCAGAGAACCAGGAAGAATTGCTGAAAGCCCTTCTGGCAACCGGGAAACCGGTAGTGATGGTTCTCTTTACAGGCAGGCCGTTGACCATCAACTGGGAAAAGGCCAATGTTCCGGCCATTCTGAATGTGTGGTTTGCTGGTAGCGAAGCCGGGGATGCCATTGCCGATGTTCTGTTCGGTAAGGTGAACCCATCGGGAAAACTTAGTGCTACCTTTCCGCAGAGCGTAGGCCAGATTCCGATTTATTACAACCACAAAAATACAGGAAGGCCATTGGCCGAAGGTAAATGGTTCCAGAAGTTCCGTTCCAATTACCTGGATGTGTCTAACGATCCATTGTTTCCTTTTGGATTTGGACTAAGTTATACCACTTTTGACTACAACAACTTGAAATTAAGCAATTCTACCCTGACCAACGATGGCAAACTGACCGTTTCGGTAGAGGTAACCAACTCTGGAAATTATGATGGGGCTGAAGTGGTTCAATTATACTTGCGTGATTTGGTTGGAAGCATTACCCGTCCTGTGAAGGAACTGAAAGGCTTTCAAAAGATATTCCTGAAGAAAGGTGAAATGCAAAAAGTATCGTTTACCCTGACAGAAAAAGATCTGCGCTTTTATAACAGCGACCTGCAGTGGGTCAGTGAACCGGGCGACTTCAAGGTATTTGTAGGAACCAGTTCTGCCAATACTTTGGAAGCAGCATTTACGCTTAAATAGAATTGAGCCCACTCCGAAAAGTAGGTATTGCATTGAAAGGTTTAAAGTTCAAAGTTCAAAGTTGCGTGCCGATTAATAGCTACCGATTCATTAACTTTATACCATGAAGTTGTTTCTATATCGGCACGCAACTTTTAACTTTAAATTTTTAACTTTGAACTCTAAGTACATGACAAAAAATTA
>DMFR01000096.1:0-4624 GCA_003450125.1 Prolixibacteraceae bacterium
AGCGAATTCCCTTTATTCGCATCAGCAGTCTCTTTTTGATGGGCATTCTCTGCAATCATTACCTCCAGATCGATCCCAGCTGGGTAGCCATTGTTTTATCCCTTCTGATTTCAGTGCTGATTTTACTATGGCACAACAACCACTTCTCTGGATTAAAAATTCAAAATATATTGGTCTCCCTGGCCATCCTTCTTTCCGGATTATTCTACCCCTTCAAGGATTTTGAACAACACTCCCCTGCTTTTGATCAAAAGGACTATTTCCTGGCTGAAGTTTGCCAAAAGCCCATTGAAAAAGAAAGAACTTATCAGTCAATTTTACGGATACAAAACAAATTAATGCCAAACCCTGAAAAGGTAATGGCCTATTTCAGCAAAGAAAGTTTCGACACCACCTTAATTGCGGGAGATCAAATGATCCTTCTTGTCCAGCCTACTGAAATAAAGAACAGGGGCTATGCCTTCGAGTTCGATTACAGGAAGATGATGCACAACAAAGGCATTGATTTTTCAGTATATTTAACCTCCGGAACATACCAGAAAACAGGTATCAAAATACACCGGATCAGCTATTGGGCTGAGCAGGTTCGTGACAAACTCCTTGTACTGTTGGCTTCGTCAAAAATTGAAAAGGAAGAACGCGCTGTGGTTTCAGCCTTAACACTTGGCTACCGGGCAGAGTTGGATCCTGATACCCTCAGTTATTTCGTTAATACAGGTACGATCCATGTACTTTCAGTTTCAGGGCTTCATGTGGCTTTAATCTTTTTCATTCTCAGTTTTTTATTCTCCGGGATCAACAAAGGCAAATTTGGAACCATCATCTATCCCCTCCTGGTGCTTTTTCTGCTTTGGTTCTATGCCTTCATTACAGGCTTCTCACCTCCGGTTCAACGATCGACGGTCATGTTCACATTTGTGATCATTGGCCGTATGCTGCGTCGTCCTGTAAATATCTACAACTCCCTCTCTGCCTCTGCATTGGTATTGATCGTCCTTGATCCGAATGTTTTGTTTGATGTCGGATTTCAGCTTTCCTACCTGGCCATTTTTGGAATTGTGTTGGTTCAGCCTCCCCTTCAAAGCCTGATGGAGGTAAAAAATAAAATGCTCCGTTGGGCCTGGACCCTTTTCACCGTTTCCCTGGCGGCCCAATTGATCACCTTCCCACTGTCGATTCTATACTTCAACCAGTTTCCAAATTTCTTCTGGTTAAGCAATTATTTTGCTATTCCCGGAACAACGCTGCTCATGTGGTTGACTTTTTGTTTCTTTATACTAAGTCCAATTCCTTTAATTTCATTTTTTTTGGCCCGTTTGATCCAATGGACAACGCACCTTCTGCTGTCAGTTTTAAAGTGGATGGGTGAGTTGCCCCATGCTGTAAGCCATGGAATTGTATATACGACTCCACAGGCTTTGCTGATCTATGGATTGATCGCAGCTTTCATCATTTACGGATTCTCCAAAAACAAAACGGGTTTATTCGGGGGATTGGTCTTTTTAATTCTTTTTCAAACAAGCCTGCTTTGGACAAAATTCAGCCTGTTCAATCAGAAGTCCGTTTATGTATATAATTATAAAAACACTTTAATCCAGCTTGTTAACGGTCGGAATAGCTATATTTTATCTCTCGGCAAAAACCAGATTTCTATAAGGGAAATTAATAATATACAAAATGTATGCAATCATTTAAAACTTGAAAAAGTAAAACTTCTTAACCTCAAGACTAAGGATGAATTGAATACCACTGATTTGAAAATCAATGGAAAGACGCTCCAATTCCTAAATTGCAGGCTCAATCTTACCTATCAAATCATGTTCCACATTCAAGGTTCTGATAGTTTGAAATTTAGAATTCATAATCCTGAATTATCAAAAAAGAAAATTACAAATACAATCCTACCAGTCCAATATGCATCATTAAATGGAAAAATGGCCTTCTCAATCAATTTTACAACTCCAATAAAGGAAGCCATTTGTGTAAATTTGGAATAATTTCCGATCTACAACCTACACTATTTTTCTACCTCCCAATAATATAAGATAAGGGAACATGTATGTCAACCGGTTTGGTCAGATATTGATTCCTCTTACTATTTCTAATACAGTTGTGTCATACTTGTGTCTTACTTATGTCTTTGTAAATTCGTAGATAATACGTAGCTTATTCGAAGATAATACGTACATTATTCGTATAAATACGAATAATGTACGTATTATCTATGTATTTACTTCGAATTTACAAAGACATAAGTAAGACACAAATATGACACAAGTAAGACACAAGCAAGACACGAATATGATACAAGGAAGTGCAAGGAATAATAGTTTAGGGCATCGAATCAGGAGAGCAGATTAAGAAGGTCGTGTCTAAGCTAAAATGGCGCCTTTGTCAATGGTAGAATCTCTATCAATCTCGTCATTTCGAGCCAAGCGAAGCAATCTGTATATAGCTAATTGACAACAGATTGCTTCGCTTCGCTCGTAATAACGACGCTGATTGAGGTTCTGGTTAACAAGATAAGAGGTTAAGTCAAAATAGCCCTGACACAACATTAATTATTGGACGCAGCTTTTAGCGCTTCACAAGGTGAAATGGGGAAAATTAATGGAGGAAACAAAGAGATAAAACAAATTATTCTTCAAATACACCTTTTCCTTGGCGGACAATTACCGGCATATCATCAGTGCAATCAATGATAGTAGATGGGGTATTGTCGCCGTAGCCCCCATCAATGACCAGGTCAACGACATCGCGGAATTTTTCATGGATCAGCTCCGGGTCGGTAGAATATTCCACGATCTCATCATCATCATGGATAGATGTAGACATAATGGGGTTTCCCAACATACGTACGATATCCAGTATGATTGAATTATCAGGAATTCTTACCCCCACTGTTTTCTTTTTGCCCTTGAAATATTTGGGGACGTTACTGTTTGCATGCAATATAAATGTATAGGGACCAGGCAGGTATCGCTTGAGCAGTTTATACAACTGATTG
The DNA here is from genome assembly GCA_003450125.1 of Prolixibacteraceae bacterium. Lineage (GTDB taxonomy): Bacteria > Bacteroidota > Bacteroidia > Bacteroidales > Prolixibacteraceae > Aquipluma. Next base: position 3,008 of record DMFR01000096.1, read on the forward strand.
GATACTGGTTTTGAAAAGCTGGACAGGTGGCTTAAATCGCTGCATATAAAGGAGAAATTCGATTTTTCCACTTGCACATTTTTGTACCGGGCAATTTTTTCAACAGCCTTGGCATTGGTGATGTCACATCCGAGGCCATAGACCGTATCGGTTGGATAAATAATGGTACCACCTTTTTGTAAGATATCAACTACCAACCTGATATCCTTTGGGTTGGGATTTTCAGGATAGATTTTTAACAACATTTAAGCCTCCGGTTTTTTTTTGACACTATAAATTTAGTTATTTTGTCTCGCTTTTCAATAAATTTGACTGTAAATGGAGAAAGTTTTTATGATTACAGAAGATGGCTCGCAAACCATTTATCTTCCTCAGATGGATGAGCATTATCATTCGGTACATGGAGCCATCCAGGAATCCTTACACATTTACATTGAACAGGGCTTGTTGAAAACCACAAAAAAGGAACTTTCAGTCCTTGAAATCGGTTTTGGTACTGGATTAAATGCCTATCTGACTTATTGTTTTGCAATAAAGGATGATAGGACCATTCAATACTGCAGCCTGGAAAAATATCCATTGAATGAGCAGGAATATATGCAGTTAAATTATCCAAACAATATCTTCCCTGAATATTCGCTCATTTTCAGCCAGATGCATCAAGGGGAGTGGAACACAATTATTCCAATTTCAGAGCGTTTTAAGCTGGAGAAAATACATACTGATCTGTTGACCTTTCAGTTTAATGAAATTCCCCAATTCGATCTGGTGTATTACGATGCCTTTGGTCCGGGCAAACAACCTGAAATGTGGACAGAAGAGATTTTGCATAAAGTGGCGGCATCGGTAAAGCCAGGTGGCATATTGGTGACTTATTGTGCAAAGGGAACCGTTCGCCGGGCATTGGCAGAAGCAGGTTTCACAATGGAAAGAATTCCGGGGCCAAAGGGAAAAAAAGAAGTCCTGAGTGGGAAAAAGACTTATTAGGATTCTCAAATAATAAAAATTACTCTATATTCGTACCCTGAATTATAAAAGAAAATAATGTCTGATAATCAATTCAATAATGCATTTGAAGAGTTTTCCTATTCGCTGGGTTTAACAATTTCATCCAATTTACTCCAGTCAGGAGTAAAAAAACTAGATTCAATGCAATTTTTAGCAGGACTTGAGGATACTTTTGCTGGAAATACACCCAGAATGTCTTTGGATAGGGCCAATGAGATATTGCAGGATTTTATGATTTCAGAAAATGATAAAGAAGCGATAAAAAACCTGGAAGAAGGATACGTTTTTTTGATGGAAAACATGCAAAATAAGGATGTCCATGAAACTGATTCAGGATTACAATACAAAATATTAAAAGAGGGATATGGCAATAGCCCATCGATGGACGATGTGGTCAAATGCCATTACCATGGCACAACCATTAACGGCACTGTATTTGACAGTTCTATTGAACGTGGTCAGGCAGCTATATTCCCGGTAAATGGAGTGATACAAGGATGGGCCGAAGCGCTTCAAATGATGGGCGTTGGAGCCAAGTGGAGGCTGTTTATCCCTTCAGATTTGGCCTACGGACAAGAGGGAGCCGGAGGATTGATCGGATCCAACGCC
>DMFR01000096.1:4795-6196 GCA_003450125.1 Prolixibacteraceae bacterium
GATCCAACGCCACCCTGATATTTGATGTCGAGTTAATAGAAATTGTTTAATTATAAAATCATAAAAAGAAAAGAACATGAGATTAAGATCATTTATTTATGCATCGGCACTCGTATTGACAGTAGGAGCTGCAGGATGTCAGAATTCGAGTTCAAAAGGTGATACTAAACTGGCCAGCAGAAACGATTCAGTTAGTTATTCATTGGGAGTTCTAATTGGTGAAAACAATAAACAGCAGATGAAGGGCGCTCCTGGCGTGGAACAGCTGGACAAAGCAGTTTTGCTTGCAGCCTTCCAGAAAGCTTTCTTAGGGGATTCAGTTCAGATCAAACCAGTAAAAGCCAATGGAATTATTCAGAAGTTTTTCGCTGAAGTTTCAAAGGTAGAAGGCGAAAAGAACCTTAAAATTGGTCAGGAATTCCTTGCAGAAAATGGAAAGAAACCCGGAGTTGTGACCTTGCCAAGTGGTCTTCAATATGAAATCATGAAAGCAGGAACAGGTCCAAAACCTACAGCTGCTGATCAGGTAAAATGTCATTATCATGGTACAACCATCGAAGGTAAAGTATTTGACAGTTCAGTGAATCGTGGCGAACCAGCTACCTTCCCTGTAGGTCAGGTAATTCCAGGATGGACTGAAGCCTTGCAGTTAATGCCAGTAGGATCAAAATGGAAACTATTTATCCCTGCTAATTTGGCTTATGGCGAAAAAGGTGCAGGAGCTGATATCAAACCAAACTCAACACTTATTTTCGAAGTTGAATTGTTGGAGATTGTTAAAAAATAACAAGTATGCATCATAAAAAAAACACTCTTGCCTCCAATGCTGTGTGCAAGAGTGTTTTTTTTATCACGGATAAGCAAATTTAAAAAAAACAACAATGAGCATACAAGTAAAAGGAACAGTGATCCAGATTCTGAAAGTTGAATCCGGAGTGAGCAAAGCAGGCAAAGAATGGAAGAAGCAGGAATTTGTAATTGAAACAAATGAGCAATTTCCAAAAAAAGTATGTTTTACGGTTTTTGGCGATAAAATATCCTTAATTGACGGGTTGTCTGAAGGAAAGGAAGTTGAAGTCTTTTTCTCGGTAGAATCACGTGATTTTAACGGCAAATGGTTCCACAATATCAATGCATGGAAAGTTGAAATGGCCGGTGCTGCTACAGGAGCCAAAAGTTATCCTCCGGAATTTTCTGCTGGTGATATTCCACCGGAAGCTTCTGATGATAACGGGAACGATTTACCCTTCTAAGTTACAAGTTTAAAGTTTAAAGTTTAAAGTTTAAAGTTTAAAGTTTAAAGTTGCGTGCCGATTGAAGTCTACACACCTTTTAACTTTAAACTTTGAAGTTGCATCAAAATCGGCACGCAACTTTGAACTTTAAACATTGAACTTTAAA
>DMFR01000096.1:6306-7030 GCA_003450125.1 Prolixibacteraceae bacterium
TTAAACATTGAACTTTAAACCTTTCAATAAAACCTACATTTCAGAGCTGGCACTAAGTTATATTTTGATCAACCCGTTCTTAAGCGCAAATACAATTACTTCTGCTATATTATTTGCTCCTGACTTCTCAATCAATTTGGTTCTATATTTTTCAACTGTCCGCGCAGAAATAACGAGTTTCTCTGCGATCGATTTAATGGATAATCCCTCCATGGACAAGCAAAGTACCTGATTTTCCCTCCTGGTAAAAAACAAATTGCTCTGATTGTTGTAACGAATTGTTCTCAGTTTGATAATTGAGGTAACCTTTTCTCTCAATTCATCCGTTACAATTATCTTTTCCCGTTTGAGTAAATTGCAAACCTGGTTGGCCAGTTGATTATTCACCAAATAACTATCCACAGAAGCAACAGGGGTGAAAAAGCCAATGAATTGAACAAAATCCGAATACCTGGAGAATTCAGCAATGAGCAGGTTCATTTTTACTTCCTCATCCATTTCATTTTTAAGGAATATTATTTCATTAAAGACAACCGTATTACTTTTTGAGCTCTGTTGAAGCGCACTTTTAATTTTCACCAGTGAAGAGTACTCAAAAAGGTCTTCAATTCTAATATTGGTATGTTTGTGCTTATCGATCTTTAAAAGCGTTCTAATCGACTGATTGGCCCTCAATACGGCATGTTCGCTAAATACAATCATGCCTATGGGTGAGTGTTGAAAT
>DMFR01000096.1:7093-7436 GCA_003450125.1 Prolixibacteraceae bacterium
GCCTATGGGTGAGTGTTGAAACAGGGTATTGAATTCACGGACCACTTCAGAACTATTGATCTTAAATTTCTGAAGCCGTATCTCAATTGATGTGACCAGGTCATAGATATTGATGGGTTTGGTCAGGAAATCATCAGCGCCCAGGTTCATCCCATATCTGATATCTTGAATGGTGGCCTGTTGTTTTAAGTAGATAAAGGGAATTCCCTTTAATAGTAGACTTTCCTTGAGCAACGCATAAACCTGATAACCATCCGTGGGGTCCAGATCAGTATCGCAAATAATGATATCAGGGTTGAATTCATAGGCTTTTTGAATGCCTATAGCGCCATTGCTGGCATAA
>DMFR01000096.1:7624-10032 GCA_003450125.1 Prolixibacteraceae bacterium
ATAACAGACAGCGTATTTATGAAGAATCAGGGATTTTTTGATTGTTTCCCCAAAATCCATGTCATCATCAACAATGAGAATCTTCTTTTGAAAATTCATAGGTCATATTTTAAGTGGCAGGTACCAAATATTACCTATAAAAGTAAACAAAATATTATTGATTATAACAAGATACTTAAAAAAAAATCATATTTGAATAATATGACTAATGACATACATTAATGAAAATGATGAGAATGGTTACTGGCTTCTTGCAACTAGCCAGAAGCCACATTCCTTAATTCATTTGAGACTCGAGTTTAGTTATCACGCCATGAACTCTGCTTGGAAACTTTCAGGTCACGCAATATAGCAGAACTTGCAGAAAGATTAAAGCTGTAACTTTTACGTTCACCGAACGGAACAAACCCAAAGGACATAGCCCAGCAATGCATGGTACGGTTGACATTGATGGTGGTAAAGGAAAATTTCATGGCCTGAATATCAAAGTTTGTATTCACGTCCATATTCCATTTTTCAGTCAAGTTCAACCTTCCCCCCATATTTAAGCTTTGATTGATTTTTTTAGGATTTGGATCGGTGGGTTTACTCTTTGGTCTGAACGAATTGGTGTAATAAAATGAATAATCGAAGCGAAAACTCCAGGGGATATTAAAATCTACATAATCTGAATAAGCTCCTGGAAGGGCCTTGTCTTCTTCAATTTTCTTTTTGTTTTCTTCGCCTTCTTTCTTGCCTTTCTTAGATTCGAAATTCATACCAAACGATAAGTTGGCATTGGTCAACCGTCCCAATTTATTAAAGCCTTTCAGGTGATTCCAAACATATTCATCGTACACTTTGCCTTCTTTATCAACCATATAAGGGTTCAGATTGGCTCCCAAATTAACACTAACACCTTTTACTGTTGTCCTTAGTGAAATGGGAATCGAAGGGCTGAGTTTCATGGAATCAGCAATCATATTGTAAGAAGCGCTGATACCCAGGTTATCGATGATCTTCACTTTTTTATACACCGGCTTATTGTCCTTTGTTTTTGTCGAATCTTTGGCTTGGTCCTGAAGCACTCTTGCTTCCAGGTTTTGGTTTAAGCTGAAAGTAATTGCTCCACTTTCGCCCCTGCCTGCAGAACCAAATATACCTCTCTCAAAATGGTTATAATACTGAGATTTCCCATCACCATCAATATAGGAATCCCAAAACCTGAATTTCTTTTGTCCAAAATCCGGAGTATAACTAAAACTAGCAGAAGGGGTAATTTTATGCCTGATTGCATTGATCCTGGAATTTGGGTTACGCATGGTATACATCCCGTAGATATTGGTGGAGGTATTGATACTGTACGAATAATTGTAGTTTCTGCGGAATGCATAAACCGTATCAATAACTACATGAGGGTCTTGTGCATTGCGAATTGGACTTGTGTAATTCGGATCGTAAGATTTATTAATATAATTGGAATACCAACGTTCAGAATAATTAAAACTCGGGCTGACATTGATGAATTTCAGCAAATTGAATGATGGCAAGGAAATGGGGATAGAATGTTGTATACCATTTTGCCAGTCACGAACCAGTGATTTATCTAATAGGTCTTTCTCCTTGGCTGTAATGGAGTTTTTTAAATTGCCCGAATAACTGAAACTAATTTTTTCATACCACTTGATCGAACCTACCCTGACTTTGGCTTTAAAGGGATTGACTTTAGACATATTGAATGTCAATTCAGGTATACTCAGCGAAATAGTTGTATCGCGTGAATTCTGCGAATGCCGAAGGTTCAACGACAAGTTGAAAGGGGTATTCTCAAATTTCTTCGAATAGGAGATACTGGATGATTTCTGGGTTTGAAGATAAGACCGGACAGTTAATGCATTTTGCTTATCAAAAGAACTGGTGGATAAATTAACATTGGCTGAAAATGTTCTGTTTGGATTGGCTTTTGCATCTTGCGAATGTGACCAGATCAAACTAAACCCCCTTTGAGTACTTGCATCAGGCAAAGGTTGCTCTGATATTTTGTTGAGGTTATAACTAAAATCAAAACTTCCGTTGAACCGGTATCTCTTCCTGTAATTGGAATGTACTTTTGTGGCCCACGATCCTTTTGAATAAATATCTCCTCTCAAAGCCAAATCAAAATATTCATTGGCAGCCCAGTAGTAACCACCTTCACGAAGGTAAAATCCACGGGATTGCTCTTCTCCGTAGGTAGGGATCAAAATACCAGAAGTATAGGTACTGGAATTTGGGAAATACCCAAAAGGAATCGCGGCTATGTAAATGGGAAAATCTTCCAAAACAAGGTAGGCAGGACCACAAACAATCTTCTTGTTGGAAATCACTTTTGCCCTGGTCATTCTGAGGTAAAAATGGGGAGGGTCAGCATCACAGGTGGTATATTTCCC
>DMFR01000096.1:10122-11077 GCA_003450125.1 Prolixibacteraceae bacterium
ATCACAGGTGGTATATTTCCCTTTTCTTAGCACAAACTCATTGGGGCTTATCTTTTTAGTCAGTTCACTGTGTACAAAGCCATCTCCCTCTTTGGTCTTTACATCGGTAATAATTCCTTTCTGGGTCTCGAAGTTATACCTTAGGGTTTTTGACTCAAATTCCTCTTTCCCATCTTTAAAAACCGGAGTGCCCACTTTTGTACCTGTTGAATCGGGCAACCCTTCAGCATACACTTCCTTATTGGCCAAATCGAGCACTATATAATCGGCTTTCAGCTCAATGCTTTGATAATTGACCACTCCCCCTTTATACATGTATACTTTCTGATTTTCAAAGTCCGGGATGATGGAATCGGTGGCCGAATAAGTTATCGTTGATTCCAGTACCGGCTTGTTAATCGAATCATTGGATACGGGAACAGTAGAAATTGCAGTAGTATCCCCTGAAACTGGCACAGATGGTACAAAAACCGTATCTGATTTTTGAATTATTTGGCCAAAAGAACAAATGGCAACTAAAAGTAATATATTTGTAAGAAGACTTTTTATCAAAACAAGAATTTATAAGACATGCACAATGGTGCATGTTTAGAATGCAAAAATATAAATAAGGCCTATACCTAAACGTGAACAAACGTAAAATAATTTTAAATTTCTATTTTTGTGCCGAATAAATCTTAATCATGAATAAACTAAATTATTCGAATTTAATACTTATAATGATTTTCTGTACCATAATTGCAGGAAATTCATTTTCATCTACCACTGTTCATCAAAATTCCAGGCAGTTTACAGTGGTGATCGATCCAGGCCACGGAGGGAATGATCCGGGAGCGGTGAGTAAAAATATTCGGGAGAAAGACGTGGTCTTAGGGATTGGTTTAAAATTAGGAAAATTGATTAGCGAAAATAATCCAGAGGTAAAAGTCATTTTCACCCGCAATACGGATGTTTT
>DMFR01000096.1:11218-13584 GCA_003450125.1 Prolixibacteraceae bacterium
CAATACGGATGTTTTCATTCCCTTGATTGACCGGTCCAGAATTGCCAATAAAAGCAAAGCCGATTTGTTTATTTCGATACATGCCAATATTTGCGCAACTCCTTCCACAAGAGGAACCGAAACCTTTTTTCTGGGCCCTGCACGTGAGGGAGAAAACTTTGATGTTGCAAAGAAAGAAAACTCGGTAATCTTACTGGAGGACGATTACAGTACTACCTATGAAGGATTTGATCCAAACTCTTCAGAATCATACATCATGTTTGAAATGGCCCAAAGCGCTTATCTAAAGCAAAGTTTATACTTTGCGGATGATATTCAACATCAATTCAAGTCACGCAATGATTCACCCAACAGGGGTGTTAAACAAGCCGGATTCCTTGTTTTGAGGATGTCGTCCATGCCAAGCGTGCTGATTGAGACCGGATTTATTAGTAACCCAACAGAGGCCAACTACCTGAACAGTGAAGAAGGCCAGCAACATATTGCATTCTCCGTTTATGAAGCTTTCAAGAAATTTAAAAACAAAACTTCAGGCACCGTTGCTGCCAATACTCCAGAAGTTATTGCCAGTCATCAAAAAAACCAGGAGCCATCTTCAAAACAGGAAGTACATGCTGAAAATCAAAAAGCGGCAGAAAAAAAGAAGGTAGAAGTTGATTCCACCATTAATTCCCAAAAGGCAGGACCTGAAAAAGTAGAAACTACAAGTTTGGCAGATTCAAATATGACTGTGAAAACAAAAGCTAATTCCAAGAAGGCAGAGCCTGAAAAAGTAGAAACTTCAAGTTCATCAGATTCAAACAAAGCTGTAATAACAAATCCAGCCGCATATTATAGTGTACAGATTGCTGCAAGTATAACATCCATGGAACCCAACGCAGGTAATTTTAAAGGTCTGAAAGATGTGAGACGAGAAAAAGATGATAAATATTACCGCTATTATATTGGCAATGAGGATTCGGTTGGTAAATTAACCAACCTTTTTAAACAAGCCAAACTGAAATTTCCACAAGCCTTTATCGTTTCTTTTGTCAATGGCAAGAGGATTCCTTTAATTGGTGTGTTAAAATAAAAGTTAATATAATCTAAATGGGGTCAATCCATTTGTTTTCCTGATCAAGGCTGTATAGTTTTGTGTCCAGAAAATAGAAACTAAGAAAATACGATGATTAAAATATCGAAGTATACCAAGCTGGGCTTTTTGGTGATTGCCTGCCTGGCAATTCTCCTATGGGGAATCAACTTCTTAAAGGGAATTGATATTCTAAAAAGAAACACAAAATACTACGTCATTTATGAAAAGATAGATGGATTGCTTGAATCCAGCTCTGTCAATATCAATGGATATGTGGTGGGTCAGGTCTCAGAAATTAAGTTTCTGAGCGATTATTCTGGCAGACTGCTGGCTACTCTTTCCCTACAGGGGGATTTCAAAATTTCCAAAGGCTCGGTGGCCAAAATAGTTTCAAGTGATATCATGGGAACGAAATCGATTAAACTGGAAATTGTACATACCGGCGAATACTACCATGAATACGATACCATCCCCGGGGCTACTGAAGGCGATTTGAAAGAACAGGTAAGTATGCAGGTCCTTCCATTGAAGAAAAAGGCAGAAGAATTAATGGCTTCACTCGATTCGGCAATATCAATAGTGACCTACATATTCAACGAACGAACAAGAAAGAATCTATCAGAAAGCTTTGAGAACATCAATCATACCCTTGCCAACATTCAATCCGTGACCTCTGAGTTGGACAAAACCATAGGCAGTGGCAAGTTCAATTCCATAGTGAATAACATTGACAGTATATCAGGTTCCATTAAACAGAATTCGGGCCACATTACCAATGTGATCAAAAACCTTTCCTTACTTTCAGATTCGCTTGCCAAACTGAATATCGGTCCTGTTTTTGAAAACATAAGAACTTCAGTAGCCGGAATAAATACAATTGTTCAGAAACTCAATACTTCCGAGAATTCGGCAGGAATGCTCTTAAACGATCCTGCCTTGTACCAAAACCTTAATAATCTGGCAGGAAGCATGGATTTGCTGGTAAAAGATGTACGAAACAATCCTAAACGATATGTTCATTTTTCTGCCTTTAAAGTAGGGAAAGATGTGTATTTGACCCCTAAATCCGACCCTTCAGTTTCGGAAAATGCAATAATGTATAAAATCCAGTTGATCTCCAGTCCAGCACCTTTATCAACTGAATCCACTTCTTTCAAAGGATTGGGTCCAATTGAGGAAATAAAAGAGCATAAAATCTATAATTATTTGGCTGGAAAATCCAGCGATTTTGACCAAATCAATAAGCTTTTGGAGACCGCAAAAGTGAATTTTCCCGATGCCAATCTTGTTG
>DMFR01000188.1 GCA_003450125.1 Prolixibacteraceae bacterium
CGTGGGCTCGGAGATGTGTATAAGAGACAGATGTTATGTGCAATTTATACCATACTATCACCGCTACGCGGTTTTAGAAGGTGCATCGCACCGGCAGTATGGTAGCCCAGTAGCCAAAAGCGAATATTTAGCTATTACACGACTATTGATCAGCTTGACCGACGCAAAAAAGGCCATCCCCTTATTTCGGAGACGGCCTTTTATAAGTGTAAAATTAATTACCTTTATACTATATATGTTGAAGAAGCCGTATCACCACCTCTTCCGGTCCAGTTGGTATGGAAGAACTTTCCACGGGGTGAATCCACGCGTTCGTAGGTGTGGGCGCCGAAATAATCACGCTGGGCCTGCAGCAGGTTGGCGGGCAAACGTTCACTGCGGATGCCGTCATAATAGCAAAGTGCAGAGGTCAGTGCAGGGACAGGAACCCCATTGGTGAGGGCTGTTGCGCAAACACGACGCCATCCGGCCTGTGCCTTTTCAATGATTTCCTTGAAATGAGGGGCTAAAAGCAGGTTTTGCAAATCGGGGTTTACATCGAATGCTTTTTTGATGTCGGCCAGGAATACCGAGCGGATGATACATCCACCGCGCCACATCAGGGCAATGCCGCCATAGTTCAGGTTCCAGCCGTATTCTTTGGCAGCTTCCATCATCAGGTTATAGCCTTGGGCGTAGGAAATGATCTTGGCTCCAAACAATGCATTCTGCAGGTCAGAGATCATCTGAGCCTTGTCGCCGGTGAATTTTGAATCCGGGCCTTTCAACAATTTTGAAGCTTCCACGCGCATGTCCTTTTGAGCCGACAGACAACGTGCAAATACGGATTCTCCGATCAGGGTTAACGGAATGCCCAGGTCGAGGGCAGAAACGGCTGTCCATTTCCCTGTACCTTTTTGTCCGGCTGTATCCAGGATTTTCTCTACCAAAGCCTCGCCTTTTTCGTCCTTGAAGCCCAAGATGTCGCGGGTAATTTCAATCAGGTAAGAGTCAAGGTCGCCCTCATTCCATGTTTTGAAAACCTCGTGCATCTCGTCAGCGCTCATGCCCAGCATTTCTTTCATCAGCTGGTAAGCTTCACAGATGATTTGCATATCGCCATATTCGATGCCGTTGTGAACCATCTTCACGAAGTGGCCTGCACCGCCTTCACCTACCCAGTCGCAGCAGGGCGTTCCGTCTTCCACTTTGGCAGCCACGGCCTGAAAGATTTCTTTCACCGCTGGCCATGCGGCAGGAGATCCGCCGGGCATCATGGAAGGCCCCAGCAAAGCGCCTTCTTCACCGCCTGAAACGCCTGTTCCGATGTACAACAAACCTTTACTTTCAACATATTTGGCCCTGCGGATGGTATCTGGAAAGTGGGAGTTTCCACCGTCGATAATGATGTCGCCTTCTTCCAGGTGAGGAATGATCAGGTCGATAAAATCATCCACCGGTTTACCAGCTTTTACGAGCATCATCACTTTACGGGGTTTTTCAAGCGAGGCACACAATTCTTCAATTGAATGTGCTCCAATGAAGTTTTTACCTGCGCCACGGCCAGCCATAAACTCATCAACGCGCGCTACGGTGCGGTTAAAAACGCCTACCGTAAAGCCTTTGCTTTCCATGTTCAATACCAGGTTTTCGCCCATTACGGCTAAACCGATGAGCCCAATGTCTGCTAACTTCTTCATTCTTTAATTTTATAGTTTTTAATTTCCAATAATTCTATGCTGTTTTAAATCCCAGTGCCTTCAATGTTTGAAGGGTTTGCTGATCGATGTTCTTTGCATGGATGGTATACGCCGGAAATTCCCTGCGGACCGGGTAGTCGCCACGAAGCTTTTCAAATTCCTTAGGATTTTTACGAAGGGCAGCATCATCCGTTCTGATATCGTAAGTAGCTAATACCGCTTTTCCTACAATCTCTTCCTGAGTATGATTCAGCCCGTCCAGTTCAATGCTGGTATTCAGGGGAAGCTCCACCTGATCGGCTTGCCAGTTATCATTCCCAAGACCGAAGAAGCGGCTGATGGCCTGGATGCTCATGCTGGTACCGTTGGCTTTGCCATCCTTCGAATAACCGGCAATATGGGGGGTTGCCAGATCAACCATTTCCATCAGTTCCAGATCAATGTCGGGTTCCTGTTCCCAGCAGTCGATGACCAGTCCCGATAGTTGACCTTTCTTTAATGCCGCCTTTGCAGCAATGGTGTCAAGTACTTCGCCACGGCAGGAATTGATCACAATGGGCTTACGTTCCAGGGCTTCAAAGAAGTGTGAGTCAGCCAGATGATAAGTGGCATCCTCGCCCTGCATATTTAGGGGAACATGCAAAGTAATGATATCGGCTTGCTGCATGATATCATGCAGGCTGCAAAATTGGTCCGCTCCTTCGGCTCGGGCACGAGGTGGATCATTCAGCAAAACCTTCATTCCCAGTAATTCACAGAAGTGCGAAACTTTGGAGCCCACCTGTCCGACACCTACCACTCCGATTGTTTTGCCTTTTAGCTCAAAGCCTTTCTGTTGGGACAAAACAAAGAGGGCAGAAGCAATGTATTGTTCTACGGACTTGCTGTTGCATCCCGGGGCGTTGGTCCATTGAATGCCTGCTTTGGCGCAATAATTGGTATCAATATGGTCGTAGCCGATGGTAGCCGTGGCGATGAATTTTACCGTGGAGCCAGCCAGTAACTGTTCATTGCATTTGGTTCTGGTGCGGGTTACAAGGACGTCAGCGTCTTTTGCAATCTCCGGGGTAGTCTTGGGTCCGGAAAGATAGATAACCTCTCCAAAGGGCTCTAAAGCCCCTTTAATGTAGGGTATTTTATCGTCGATTATAAATTTCATTGATCAGATGGTTAAATTGTTAGATGGTTAATGGTTAGATGGTTAATGGTTATATGGTTAGATGGTTAGATGGTTAATTGTTAGATGGTTAATGGTTGATGGTTAATTTTCAATCGTTAATCGTTAATATTTTAATCTCAAATGGTTAAATGATTAAAATCAAATAATCCTATTCCTCGTAATATTTTCTTAGAATCCTTTTCATTGCCCAATTTGTTCGTGCAGCAGAATGCATCGTGCTTACACAGCTTCCGACACCTCGTAACTCCTGGACTACCTGTTCAATGAGGTATTGAGAAATATTTTCAGGATTTTGGAAGCTGAAGCTAACCGTACCTTGCGGGGTAATCAATTCTACATCTCGGTGTTGAAAACAGGAGAATATAATTTTGCCTTTTGTTCCTGAAATTTCTATCGTGTCTTCTTCATTTCCCTTAGGTACTACAAAACTCCAGCTTCCGGTTCCTGTGACCCCTGAGTCGAATATAAAAGCTGCTGAAACCGTATCTTCAACAGAATAGAATCCTGCCCTGTTTTGTGCAACTCCTTCCGCCTGGTTAATTGGCTCGAACAGGAAATCAAGATAATCTAGCTGATGGGAGGCAAGATCATAAAAGTACCCAGCACCTGCTATCTTATAGTTGGTATGCCATGTCTGCTGATCAGGAAACTGATCTTTCATGCCAAATGCTTTGTGCAGCCGGATATTCACCGTTAAAGGGATGCCGATAATTTCCTGATCCAACAATTCTTTTACTTTCAGAAACGCAGGAAGAGTACGGCGGTAATAAGCCACGAACAGAGGCATCCCGGTTTCTTCGGATACGCGGATCATTTTCTTGCATTCCTTATAGGTGCGGGCCATTGGTTTTTCAACATATACGGGTTTTCCCGCACGCATGGCCTCTATGGCATAAGCAGCATGGGTGTCGGGTGGAGTGGCAATATAAACGGCATTGACAATCGGATCATGAATCAGTTGGCTGGCATCGGAATACCATACGGGAACGCCATGCCTTTTGGCATAGTCGGCTGCCTTTTCAGCGTTCCGGCGCATAACGGCATGAATCTTCGAATGGGCTACTTTGTTAAAAGCAGGCCCGCTTTTCAGCTCGGTTACATTACCGCAGCCAATAATTCCCCAATTAATATCTTTCATTGTCATTAATAATTGAATCGGTCTTTAAATGCCCAAAGTCCCAATGCAGGGTTTGAGATGTAAAATATTTCTTCTCCATCCGCCATTGTATTGAAACCGTCACGCAATTGGGCAGGATCATATTTGAGCGTCATTTCATCAATGTCGAAGTATTTAAATCCCACGCTTTCAATTTCAGCCTGCGTTAAATTTCCCGGTGCTTTACCTGGACAGTAAGTAATACTGAAACGTCCTTCCGAGGATCCATGGATCAAATGAGCAGCGGCACTCAGGTTGTTGCGCAACTCTTCATGCTCATCACAGGCTTTCAAGGTAGCGGGTGTTCCGAAATAACCGTATTTACGGATCAGCCGGTCAATCTCCTTGTCTTCTCCAAATTCCTTCAGCGCAGGGGCGAGCACAATCAGTTCGCCCTCATCCCCAATGGCCATGCGGGTGCGGTAAATGGACTTATTGCCCAGCCAAGTGCTTTTAAACTCTGTAGGATCAAGATAAACGACCACTTTTTTCAATGGCCTTTCCAGCATTTCAAAGTTGACCAGCAAAGCCAGTTTGGCCGCTTTATCGAAGACTTCAAAGTCATCACCGATAAAGAGACCGCGTGTTTTGATCTTACCGTCAGTTTTATCCAGTCCAACGACTGTCTGCACATACAAAATGGGCATGTGATTGGTGAAATGCTCTGAAGCGTAGTTAAAAATGCGTCTTACCGGTGTGTCTGCATGTCCCATCATCCGTTCCATTCCAAAGGCTGCACCAATGAAATGGCTTTTGTTGATTCCTTCCACACCACCAGTACCTACAAATATGTTTTTATTGTAATTGGCCATTCCAACCACTTCGTGAGGCACTACCTGACCAATTGATAAGATGAGGTCAAAGTTTCCCTCAATCAGTAATTTATTGATCTGTGCAGGCCATGGAAATTCAACAGCACCGCCTGTTACCTCTTTCACAAATTCAGCAGGAACAGTGCCAACGGTCACCACGTCGTTTCTCCAGTCATGTTCCCGGATCAAAGAGGGGGGCATCGAACCAAACATATGGGCAATCTGATTGGCAGTCATGGGGCTATGTGTTCCCAAGGCGGGAAGTACATCCGTCAAGGCATCACCGTAATAATGCCAGGCCATTTCCGTCAATTCACCTGCACGACTGGGCAGACGGGTATAATCAGGCGGAATAGCCAATACTTTCACTCTTGCACCCAATTTGTCAAATGCCTCAAACAAGCCTTTCTTCAAGTCGTCGGCTGTTAATTCATGTTCTGGTGAACCTATCTGGTAGTATAACATCGGGTTATTTACTATTTAAAATATTTACAATTTACTATTTTCCTCAGCTTCAATCATTTACTTCGATTAAAAGAGTGACCACTTTACATTTAATATTTGATTAAATCCTAAGCGGTTAAGCTTCATTTGAGCCTGGTTTATTTCCAGGGTTATTCTTTTTGTCATTGAGCTTCTTTTTCATGGTTGTAATAGAACTAACTATAATCT
>DMFR01000420.1:0-11580 GCA_003450125.1 Prolixibacteraceae bacterium
AATTTGGCTCACCCAATACATCAAAACCCGCAAGCCTTACCAACACAGGGTAGGGATGATCACTTTAAACTCAAAGATTGTAATGTTCTCTACATTTATTCTGCTGGTTTTCGGAACCCTGTCCTTTATGTATTTTGAAGCCCAACATACGCAACTGGGCATGGATACGAAGGCACGGCTGGCCATGTCCTATTTCCAGAGTGTAACACCCCGAACTGCGGGATTTAATAATTTTGCCATGTCGGCACTGTCTATGCCATCAATTCTTATCATGACTTTTCTGATGTGGATTGGAGCTTCACCCGTTTCTACCGGGGGCGGGATCAAAACCAGTACCTTTGCCCTGGCTATTTTAAATACTTTCCGGATCATGAAAGGGAAAAATCACATTGAGGTGCATCGATATGAAATTCATGAATATTCGGTCAACAAGGCATTTGCAATTATCACCATCTCCATTTTCATTATTATTTGCGGTGCATTCGGTATTTTTATTTTTGATGGAAATGCAGGGATGGTTAAAATCATATTTGAATGTTTCTCGGCGTTCGGTACAGTGGGGCTATCTTTGGATCTCACACCTCACTTATCCTATCCGTCAAAGACAATTTTAATTATGCTCATGTATATGGGGCGAATGGGAAGTATTACCCTGTTGCTATCCCTGGTGAGATCGTATGGCAATTCATCGTTGTACCGTTACCCCAAAGAAAGTATAATAATCACTTAGAATGATTTGATATGAATATTGTAACAATCGGATTAGGAAATTTTGGTGCTTCACTTGCGAAAATTCTAACCTCGCTAGGTCATGATGTCCTTGGAGTGGATAATGATTTGGGTAAAGTTGAATACTTTAAGGATGTTGTAGCAAATACGATTTGTCTGGATGCCACTGATCCCCATGCGCTGCGGCTTCTACCCATCAAAGAAGCCGATGTATTCGTGGTCTGTATTGGTGATGACTTTGGGATTTCTGTCCAAATTGCCGCTCTGCTTAAGAAGTTTGGTGTAGTAAGGGTCATTTGCAGGGAAAGCTCTTCTATTCATCTGACTGTGCTCAATGCCATTGGCATCAAGGAAACGATCAACCCCGAGTATGAATTGGCTAAGATATTTGCTCATAAGCTCCCTTTGGTGGGCATCCAAAACCTGTTCTCCATTACCGAATCCTTCAAGATTGTTGACCTTTATATGCCCGTTTCATTGATTGGTAAGAAATATTCACCCTCCCTGTTTCGAAAAGAAATGCACCTGAAAATGATTGCCTTGAAAAGAAACCACCGGATTGTTTATTCTTCTGCTCAATCGGCTGAGGATGAAGACAAGCAAGACATTGAATTCAAGGAAAACGACACCTTGGTATTAGGGGGAGAATTACGTGATATTAAAAAATTCCTTCACAGCTAGGTCTCTAGTCTTGTTCTACAATGTTTTTCTTCATCCCAGTTGAGGAAAATATAGCATAAGCTCCTTGTTCATCGGTGTACACGAAATAGACTTCAATACCCTTGAGTTTTGACAATATTTCTTTGCTTTTGTCGATTCCCATTACCATAAAAGCCGTAGCCCAGGCGTCTGCCGTTATACAATCATCACAAACTACCGTTGCACTCAACAAGGTGTTGCGGGCTGGGAATCCAGTCTTGGGATTGATTTCATGAGAATATTTTACACCGTTTTCTACAAAATATTTACGGTAATTTCCTGAGGTTGCCAGGGCTTTATTGTTGATTTCTATGATGGCCTCAAGGTCTTTACCTGGCTCCATATTGCCATCTGAAGGACGGTCGATGCCAATTTGCCAGAATTTATCCCTGGCATTGGTTCCTTTTCCCCTTACCTCACCTCCAATTTCAACCAGGTAATTCTTGATGCCTTTGTCTTTAAAAAAATCACACACCACATCCACCGAATAACCCTGTGCAAGAGCATTGACATCCAATTTTACGCCTGGCGATTTTTTAATTATTTTACGGCCTTCAAGTTTAACCTTATCCATTCCCACATATTGCAGCAAACTGTCGATGTAGGCTGTATCATGCCTGGCAACTGGGGCGTTCCCAAACCCCCAGGCACGTACCACAGGACCAACAGTAATGTCGAAAGCCCCCTCTGAAACTGTATTCACGTCTGCCGATACCTTGAAAACATTCACAAACCAGTCGTCCACCTCTACCGTTGGATCATTGTTGTTGACCCTTGTAATTATGGATGCTGTATCGTAAATCGAAAGCGACCGGTCAAAAGCTTTCAGAATTGAATCTATATCAGCGCTGTAATCCTTATTGTTAGAATTTTCATACGTGATGTGGTAACTGGTGCCTTGTGCAAATCCTGCTACTTTCATGTATTCGCTTTTCTTGGCCTTGCAGGATGCCAGTATAAGCATGGATATCAATGCAATATAAATGTATTTCATTGTCTTGTGTGTCTGTTGATGGGTAACTTTTAACAACAAATGTATAGTTTATAAGCTGTCATGACAAATATTGAGACAAGAGTTGATAGATTCTTTTTCGGTATTGAAATTGTCTTTCATTTTAATCATTAATTTGGTACCCGATAAAATTAATACAAAATCCCAAATATAACTATCATGAAATGTCTACGGTTATTCACTTCCATCTCCTTATGCTTTTTCTTTTTTACTTCATTTACTGCTCCCGGGAAAAAGGAAGATATGAAACTTCGCCTCTTTAAAGGCGAACATTACACCTATGTAATTACTCAAGAAAGCAGCATACAAGAAAATCCGAATGAAGAGGCCAATCTGCACCAGAAATTGGGTATGAAAATTCGCCAGGATGTAACGGATAAGTTAGAAAACGGAAACTTTGTGATAGAGGCCACCATCTTGAACTTCAATTTGGAATTGAAATACAACGGAAAGATTACCAGGTACGATTCGGATACAATCAACGTAATGAACAAATATTACAAATCATTGAATTTCCTGACCTTGTATAAGTTCAACTATGAAGTTTCTCCGGAAGGAGTGGTCAGTAAGTTATCAGGTTTTGAACCCATAAAGAAGAAGATTGAAAACGATCCCCCGTTGTCTGCCCTTCTACGGAGTTTTGGTTCCGAACAGTTTTTGTTGGGATTCTATAATTATGTCCCCCTTAAAAATGTCGGAGTAGGTGATAAATGGATTGGTTCAGGAATCTTACCCGATATGATGAATGTGAAGTATGATATTCATTATTCCTTCAAAGAGGCTTTGGCACAAAGTATGAAACTGAAGCAGGAAGCATCGTTGAACTATTCGGCAGAGATGCCTATGAAAGATGGTAGAACTGGTAAAATGAGAGAAACCGGCACTCAAAATGGATCGCTTTCAATTGATCCCAAAACCCGGATGTGCCTTTCCTCTGACATCAATCAGCAAATAATGATTATTCTACCCACCAACGAAAAACTTGAAGGAGATAAAACTGCTCCAGTTAAAATAATTACCCAGACAAAAAGACTTTTGGTAAAAAAATAAGCGAACCCCTGTAAGGTTGATGGATCACGAGCCTGATTATTTGAAATGATTGCCTAATTTTGATTAGGTGTAAATTATTCCATTCAAATAACAATCATGAAACGGGCTCGGGTTGATATAATGCGCATTATCATTATCGTTTTTCTGGTCTCCCTTATGACCGTTATTGCCTCTATGACCCTTGGAAGAGACATCTACGAAAGCAATAGAAATGGACTGCTTTCCTTTGCCATTGTCAACTTTTCAGGCTACTTGTTCGTTTTTCTTTTGATGCCTGTCGAGCTGGCTTTTATCTTTTACCTCCATACAGGTTATGATCCTCTTATGCTCAATCTTGTAGCTATTGCAACGGCAATAACAGCAGAAGCAGTGGATTACCTGGTTGGTTATTATTTCAGCACCAGGATTATTGACCGGCTGATTGGCCACAGAAGATATGAGAAGGCAGAAGCTGAAATCCATAAATACGGCAACCTGGCCTTGTTCTTTGGCAACCTGCTGCCTGTTTCTTCACCCGCCATAGCCTTGGCGGCAGGAATGCTCAAATATCGGGTAAAAGATGCCTTGCTATTCAGCCTTGGCGGAATGATGTGCAGGTACGCTTTGCTTACCTTGATTTTTGGATAAACTTTGGAAAAGTTTTAAATAGACTATAAAACTTTTCCAAAGTTGATTTAAATTAAATCAACTCTGCTTCCAGCAGCAACTCTTCCATTTCAAGCTGAACGTTGATCGCTTCATTACGAGCTCTTTCTGCAAAGTCCTCACTATCCGAAGCATAAATAATCTGGCGTGATGAATTGACCAGCAATCCGCAATGATCATTCATGCCGTATTTGGCTACTTCCTCCAGGCTCCCCCCCTGTGCTCCCACACCGGGTACCAATAGAAAATGATCGGGAACCAGCTCCCTGATTTCTTCCAGCTTCTCAGCTTTGGTAGCTCCTACTACATACATCATGTTATCGGTGGTTCCCCATTGTTGCGAGATTTTCATCACCGTTTCAAACAACTGTTCTCCGGTCTCCGCATTCTTGATATATTGAAAGTCGGCTGCCCCCTTATTCGAGGTCAAGGCAAGCAATATTACCCAACGGTCCAAATAAGTCATAAACGGCTTGATGGAGTCTTCTCCCATGTAAGGAGCAACTGTTACCGCATCAAAGTCCATGTGATCGAAAAAGGCCCTTGCATACAGATTTGATGTATTGCCTATATCGCCACGTTTGGCATCTGCAATAATGAATTGCTCGGGATACTTCTCCCGGATATATTTCACTGTCTTTTCAAGACTGATCCAACCTGCAACACCCTGACTTTCGTAAAAAGCCAAGTTGGGTTTATATGCCACACACAAATCATGGGTAGCATCAATAATTTCCTTGTTGAAGGCAAAGATAGGATCGCTCGTTTCATTTAGGAAACGGGGAATCTTCAAAATATCCGTGTCCAATCCTATGCACAGGAAGCTGCGCTTCAGTTTGATCTGTTCAAAAAGTTCTTCTCTATTCATGTTAAAAAAAAGATTACACAGATTTCAAAAAAGATTACACGGATTGCTTCCCGGTTTTCTTATTCTTTATTTCTTATTTAAAATTAACGATTACCCATTTAACGATTCAACCATTTAACGATTCAACCATTTAACCATTCAACCATTTAACCATTTAACCATTTAACCATCTAACCATTAAATCTCCGCTTCCTTCAGTCTTTCAGCATTTTCTTCAACCTGTAGCTTGTCGATAATTTCATCCAGGTCACCACCCACAACCGCCTGAAGGTTATAGATCGTCAGATTGATACGGTGGTCGGTGATTCGTCCCTGTGGCCAGTTGTAGGTACGTATTTTGGCTGAACGGTCTCCGGTTGAAACCATCGTTTTACGCTTCGAGGCAATGGCATCCAGGTATTTCTGATGTTCCTGGTTGTAGATACGGGTACGCAACTCAATCATGGCCTTCGCCAGGTTCTTGATCTGTGATTTCTGATCCTGACAGGTAACCACAATTCCCGTAGGAATATGGGTCAGTCGGATGGCCGAATAGGTCGTGTTGACCGACTGTCCGCCAGGGCCAGAGGAACAATAGGTATCTTTTCTAATATCGCTGTCCCGAAGGTCGATGTCAAACTCTTCCGCCTCAGGCAATACGGCTACTGTTGCAGCCGAAGTATGCACTCTCCCTGCCGTTTCTGTTTGGGGTACACGTTGTACACGATGTACGCCCGATTCATATTTCATGATTCCATAAACGCCCTCACCTGAGATGGTAGCTACAATTTCCTTAAACCCTCCTGAAGTACCTTCACTGGTGTTGGTTACTTCCATGCGCCAGCCACGTCGTTCGCAGAACTTGGTGTACATGCGGAACAAATCTCCTGCAAAGATACTGGCCTCGTCGCCACCGGTACCTGCCCTGATTTCAAGGATGGCATTCTTTCCGTCTTCCGGATCTGCCGGAATGAGCAGCAGTTTAATATTCTGTTCTTTTTCAGCAATGATGGCCTCTGAAGCCTCAATTTCTTCCCTTGCCATTTCACGCAAATCCTCGTCGGTCTCTTCTGCCAGCATCTGTTTGCCTGATTCAATATTGTCAATCGTTGCCTTAAATTCCCTGAAGGCGGCAACCAGTAATTCAAGCCTTTTATATTCCTGATTTAATTTGACGTAACGTTTCATGTCGCTCATCACCGACGGGTCAGTGATCTGCGATCCTACTTCTTCGAACCGATATTTGATCGATTCGTATTTTTCCATTAATGAATAATCTGCCATTGTAATAAGATGATAGTTGTTTAAATAAAAGATATTAGACCAATGCCTGGGTATTTCCTCAGGGCGTAGCTAATACTCAAATTCGCCGAACTGCGACTTGATGGTAAGTTTTTTGCCCTCGAAGGCTTCTACATGGCCGACAATGCGGGCCTCAATGTTGTATTTTTCTGAAATAGCCATCACCTGTTCTGCATATTGGGGAGCCAGGTAAATTTCAAAACGGTGTCCCATGTTAAAGACCTTGTACATTTCCGACCAGCTTGTTCCCGATTCTTCCTGAATCATTTTAAACAACACCGGAACCTCAAACAAGTTGTCTTTGATCACATGTACATTGTCTACAAAGTGCAACACCTTGGTTTGTGCCCCACCAGAGCAATGGATCATCCCATGAATGTTTTTACGCAACGCTTCCAATAAGTCCTTCACCACAGGTGCATAGGTACGTGTTGGTGAAAGGACCAGTTTCCCGGCATCCAATCCTACTTCAGCAATGGCATCAGTCAGTCTTTTTGTTCCTGAATAGACCAACTCAGAAGGAACTTCCGGGTTAAAGCTTTCAGGGTATTTTTGTGCCAGGTAATGGGAAAACACATCGTGACGGGCCGAAGTCAGACCATTGCTGCCCATGCCGCCATTGTATTGTTTTTCATAAGTAGCCTGTCCAAAGGAGGCCAGACCCACAATCACATCACCTGCCTGTATGTTGTCTGCCGAAATCACATCCTCTCGCTTCATACGGCAAGTCACCGTTGAATCCACAATGATGGTACGCACCACATCGCCCACATCAGCCGTTTCTCCGCCCGTAGGATAAACATTGACACCCATCTGACGCAATTCACCACACAGCTCTTCAGTGCCGTTAATAATGGCTGCAATGACCTCTCCGGGAATCCTGTTCTTGTTCCTGCCAATGGTCGACGAGAGCAAAATATTATCCGTAGCCCCCACGCAAAGCAGGTCGTCCAGGTTCATGATCAGTGCATCCTGTGCAATACCTTTCCAGACTGAGATATCGCCTGTTTCTTTCCAGTACAGGTAAGCCAGCGACGATTTGGTACCCGCCCCGTCAGCATGCATGATATTGCACCAATCGGGATCACCGCCCAGAATATCGGGGATGATCTTGCAAAATGCCTTTGGATACAATCCCTTGTCAATATTTTGAATGGCGTTATGTACGTCTTCTTTCGAAGCCGAAACACCACGCGCCATATACCTGTTCTCTGCTGACATACAATCTGAATTACCGGATCAATTTTAGTGCCGCAAAGTTAATATTTTTTAAGGAAATAAATGGGGGTTTCAATTGTACCTGACGCTATAAGATTTCTGAAAACTTTTGAAACTCCACGCAAGTCTTTGGAGAATGAGCCTTAATATTGATCAAAATCGATATTCCCATCTTTGTCATAAATAAAAGTCCAGGTCCTTGATTCCCTTTTAATCCATTTTCCAAAGGCGTTATATTGAAATAAGGCGTAGGAGGAATAATTATTCCGTGACAGAGATCTGTAAAAAATATCATCAAAGATGATCATATCTTTCAATGGATTTGGAGAATTGTCATAATTACTGAAAATTGCTACCTTTTTGTCCCAGATAAATTCACCCTCTTCGTCGAATACCCTGGATACGATACTGTCAAGATTATTATTCCCGTTATAGTAATATAAGGAGGTCTCTGTCACTATAAAGTTGTCATGCAGATAATGACGCTCATTGATGGATTTAATTAAAAATCCGTTGGAATTATAGGTATAAGCAATTGTATCAATTCGGACATTGTCATAAGGTTTAACAACTTTTTTAACCATTTGATTGTGTGTATTCTTAAAAATGATCTGATCATTTGCCGCTGAAGTATTTCCAAAAATATAAGTTGCAATTGTAATCTGATTGTTATGATAGGTTAATTCCAAATAATAATCAGTAGAAAACATGTAATCATATCCGGTAGCTGGATTGATATACAATAAACCCCCTATTCTTTTTACAATTTTACCTCCATTATACTCAAATTTTACCAAATTATCGGTCTCCGCATTAGGCCTTACAGTTAAGAGATTTCCGTAATTTCCATATAAGGTATAATCCATGTATCCATAATAATAGCTGTCAACTTTTTGCTTGACAAACGGCTCATTGTCTTTCCTGCAACCAAGCACAAACAACATTGCCATTATTAAAATACAGATTTCTCTTTTCATGTATACCGACCTGTATAATTAAACCCCACTTCAAAATCAAAGTTGATTGGAATTCCAAATATACGATTAATCTTCATTGTATTATCATAAATATATATGAACCGTACGGCTGTTCAATTCACCAGAAATTGTGAATCATATATGATCTGAGTTGTACCCTATACTATTTTATCTCCCGAATGGAACAAAAGAATTGCCGCCTCCGTATTTACAGTTGGTTTTCCCTCTATAAAGTCAATACAAACTCAATACAAACTCAATACCAAGTCAAGAGCTTACGGGTACATTACGGGTACATTACGGGTAGGTTACGGGTACATTACGGGTTCATAGACCCATTATGTACCCATCATCTACCCGTTATCAACCCATTGACACTGGAATTGATATTGAATTGGTATTGTTTCTGTATTGAGTTTGTATTGATTCTATTATTACTTAAGACAATACATGAAGCACCTGTAAAGGAAATATTCCCCAACAGGTGATTTAGTATTTCAAGCGTGAATGCTGAAATAAATCTAAAATGATGTTTTTAGAAAATGGACTACTCGTGGAAGTCGTTGCTCAGTACCCTGAATTCGGTTCGCCGGTTGAGACCTTTGGCTATCTCCTGCTGCTCGGGGGTGAGTTTTAGGATAAATTCCTCGGTCAGTTCATCGTTGCGTTTGAGGAAGTCGTATTGCTTGGCGATTTCGCGCGTTACTTTCTTGGGCCAGGTTTCGCCGTATCCCTTTGCCACCAATCGCTTGGGATTGACCCCTTTTGAAATCAGGTAATCGACCACCGACTGAGCCCTTTTCTGGGAAAGGGTGGAGTTGAATTCTGCGCTGCCCACGTGGTCAGTATGGGCCATCAGCTCAATGGTAATGGTCGGGTTGAGGGTTAACAGCTGCACCACTGAATCGAGGGCCAATTTTGATTCTTCGGTAATATCATAGCTTCCGAAGGCATAATTGATGTTGTTTACCTTCACCGGCTCATCAGTCGGAGTAAGCTTAAGATCGAACCTGAAATCTTTGCTGTCTTCCAGACCAACGGTCGAGGCCTTGACTTTGTCGTTCAGGAAACCATCTTTGAAAGCGGCCAGTACATACTCTGTTTCAGGTTTTAACTTGATTTGGAAACGTCCGCCATCGGCCCGCATCTTCAGGTTGGTACCGTCAGTTCCGATGATACGGATCAGAGCACCATCAATCTTCTGGTTGGTCTGCTTGTTGGATATTTCGCCCATTGCGTTGAAGATCTTGGGAGGCAGGTAAAAAGAGTAAATATCATCACTCCGGGAGCCTTTCCGATTGGAGGAGAAGAGTCCTTTTTCCACCTCGCCCTTAATGAAAACCAATCCAAAATCATCACCCGGAGAGTTAATCGGGGCTTTCATATTCTCCACCTTCCACTTGCCCTTGTCATCTTTGACGGCTTTGAAGATATCCAGTCCACCAATGCCGGGCAGGTAGTTGGAAGAAAAGTACAATTCGCCGTTATCGCGGATCGAAGGGAACATTTCATCCCCGGGGGTATTGATTTCAGGGCCCAGATTCACCGGTTTATCAAAATTGCCCCCGCCTTTGTCCTTTGACATCCAGATGTCCTTACCCCCATATCCTCCCATACGGTCGGAGACGAAGTAAAGTTCAGTGCCGTCATCACTCAATGAAGGCTGGGCTTCGATCAAGCTGTCGCCCACCAATTCCATAACCGTTGGCTCTGACCAATCACCCCGGGATTGGTTGGCGGAATACAATTCGGCCCCCATATCTTTTGTTTTGTCAAAGCGGCAACGGGTAAAGATAATTTGATCGCCCTTTGAAGAAAGGGTGGCAGCCCCTTCATCGTTGGCCGTGTTGATCAGTTCATTTTCTTCCAGCGGAGTTGGGGTATCCCATTTCTGCTTTTGTACTTCAAACTTACTGGTAAACAGATCGGAGTACCGGGTTCCGGTAATGTTGCTGGTACGTTTACCCTTCACCTGTTCACGGTTGGAGGTAAATATAATTTCATTGTCGCGGCCCCCTACAAAGACGGGGCAATAATCACTGTTCTTGGAGTTCAGTTCCTTGACGGGACCAACGATATAGCGGTTTGGTTTTTCGAGCCATTCACCCACGACTTTGCTGGCTTCCAGACCGTTTTTGGCCTCCTGGTCATCGGGTTTTACAGCAAGGTAAGTTTCATACCAGGTAATGGCATCTTCGTATTTTTGGACCGCCCTCAGACAATTGGCATAATGGAGCATACACAAGGGTTCGGAATAATTGCGCTTGATGGCATTTTTATACCAGACGGTGGCTTTGGCAAATTCGCTTAGTTTATAATAGCATTCGGCGATCCGAAAGGCCATTTCAGTTTTTGCCTCCCCCAGCTTAGGGCTACGGTAGGCCTTTCTATATTTATCAATGGCATTGGAATATTCCCCAATCTCGTAGGATACCGCACCCGAACGCACGGACCGCACAGACGAACAAGCGCCCAACAGAACAACCATCAGGATTAAAACTATACTGGGGAAAACCGGGTTTTTCATTTTTAAGATCAACGTTTGGCGGTAAAAGTAACCAATTTAAATCCAATCTGAAAAACGCAAAAGGTTTATTTAAAGTATGGGGTAAAGGCGAAAAGATGTATTTTCTTTTCAAATAGTTCATTATGCTATAAAAAAGGCCTCCGCATGGTGCGGAAGCCTTTGTAAGAATAGGACGAGAAATTATTTTACGAATAATAATTCCCTGTATTTTGGCAATGGCCACAGTTCGTTGTCCACAATCAATTCCAATTTGTCGATGTGGGTACGGATATCATCCAGGTAAGGTCTTACGGTTTTTTCATACGCGTAAGTCTTTTCCTTTTCATGTTCGATGATATTGGCCACTTTGCGGGCTTCGATCATTTCTTTTACTTTGGCTTTGATGGATGAAACATGACCACCTATTTCCCTGATCAGTTCCAGACGGCCTTCAGCAAGGGATTTGTATTCTTCATCGGTGAATACCAGTTTCAGGTTCTTCACGTTTTCAAGCAACATTGACTGGTATTGAATGGCAACAGGAACGATGTGGTTAATGGCCAAATCACCCAACACACGGGCTTCAATCTGAACC
>DMFR01000420.1:11628-12559 GCA_003450125.1 Prolixibacteraceae bacterium
GGGCTTCAATCTGAACCTTCTTGGTATATTTTTCCAATTCAACCTCGATACGTCCTTCAATTTCCCTTGGACTTAAAACGCCCAGTCTGTCGTACATTTCAACAACACGTTTGTCATGCAGGGCTTCCAAAGCAGTAGGAACACTGTTGATATTGGTCAAACCACGACGGGCGGCTTCCACTTTCCATTCTTCGCTGTAACCATTGCCATCAAAACGGATGTCTTTGGATTCGATGATCAGTTTTTTCAATACCTGGAAGATGGCTTCGTCTTTCTTAACGCCTGCTTCAACCAATGCATCAACTTCTACTTTAAACTTGATCAGCTGATCGGCAACGGCAGTATTGAGTGCAATCATTGCAGAGGCACAGTTGGCAGAAGAACCTACAGCACGGAATTCGAAACGGTTACCGGTAAAGGCAAACGGAGAGGTACGGTTACGGTCGGTGTTGTCCAGGATAATTTCAGGAATACGGCCAATGTTTAATTTAAGGGCGGTCTTTTCATCCGGAGTCATCTTACGGTCTACAACAGCTTCTTCCATCATATCCAACATCTTGCTCACTTCAGTTCCAAGGAAGGCAGAAATGATTGCCGGTGGAGCTTCGTTTGCACCAAGGCGGTGAGTGTTGGGAGCAGTCAGGATGCTGGCACGCAACATATCCTGGTTGACATGCAAAGCTTTCAGGGTATTGATCACAAAGGTGAGGAACTGCAGATTTGATTTTGGGTTTTTTCCAGGGGAATATAAATTGACACCTGTATCAGTAGCCAAAGACCAGTTGTTGTGTTTTCCAGATCCGTTGATGCCCGCAAAAGGTTTTTCGTGGAAAAGAACAGCAAAATTGTGACGGCGTGCAATCTTTTTCATCAAGTCCATGATCATCTGGTTGTGATCATTGGCCAGGTTACATTCTTCATAGATAGGAGC
>DMFR01000420.1:12684-23164 GCA_003450125.1 Prolixibacteraceae bacterium
TCTTCATAGATAGGAGCCAACTCAAATTGGTTGGGGGCAACCTCGTTGTGACGGGTTTTTACAGGGATTCCCAATTTGAAAGCTTCGTTTTCCAGGTCTTCCATGAAACGGAATACACGGGTAGGAATTGAGCTGAAATAATGGTCATCCAATTGCTGGTCCTTTGAAGCAGAGTGGCCCATCAGGGTACGTCCGGTCATCATAAGGTCAGGACGGGCCATGAATAAAGCCTCGTCTACCAGGAAGTATTCCTGTTCCCATCCTAAATTGGAACTTACTTTGGTAACGTTTTTATCAAACATCTGGCACACATCAGTTGCAGCTTTATCAACAGCAGCAAGAGCTCTCAGAAGTGGGGTTTTATAATCAAGCGCTTCGCCGGTGTAGGAAATAAAGATGGTAGGGATGCACAATGTATTGTCAACGATAAAAGCAGGAGAAGAAGCATCCCATGCCGTATAACCGCGGGCTTCGAAAGTCTGACGGATACCCCCGCTTGGGAAAGAGGAAGCATCAGGTTCCTGTTGAGACAACATAGAGCCGGACAAAGATTCAACGACTGTGCCGTTTTCACCATGAACAATAAATGCATCATGTTTTTCAGCCGTACCATCGGTTAAGGGGTGGAACCAGTGGGTGATGTGGGTAGCGCCATTTTCCAAAGCCCATGCTTTCATACCCTGAGCCACCTGATCAGCCATTTTGCGGTCAATAGCCGTACCATGATCAATTGCATCAACAACTGCCTTATAAGCCTCTTTCGAAAGGTATTTCTTCATTTTTGTGCGATCGAACACACACATGCCATAAAAATCAGAAACCAGGTTGTCTTCTCTTTTTACTTCAACCGGTTTTCTGCGAAGAACTTCTTCCAAAGCCCTAAATCTGAATTGTGCCATAACTAAAATTTTAAAGGGTTTATCTTTTGTTTGTTTAATATTTCATTTCGATAATCACATAACAAAAATATACAAATATTGAAATGTGATGCAAATAATGAAGGTAAATGATTAAATATTTACAATTATTTCAATAATAACCTTAAAAAATGATAGGCAGCTATGAAATTAGCGATATTTTATCCAGTTCCTGAATATTAAGAAAATGGGGAGGTGTAATTTTCATATGAAGTTAAGAAATTTTTAGGGTAAAAAAAACACATCCTCCCTAGGAATTGTATTCCGGGAAGGATGTATTGTTGTCAGAAGTCAGAAGTCAGAAGTCGGAAGAAAGAAGTTACTTTTTCTTCTTTTTGGATTTGACTGTTTTCGAAATCTTTTCCTCTTCCATCATCAGCGATTTCCAATCGTTCGGATTGTCCTCCGACAAGTCGATGGTTGCTGTATATTCTTCTTTGTCGATGATCAACACTTTTACCTTCTGGTCAAGAAACGTTTCAATCTCATCCAGAACAGGTTTTTCCTCTGGACTGCAAAATGAAACAGCCAATCCTTTTTTAACTCCACGTCCGGTACGTCCAACACGGTGAACGTAGTTTTCGGCCACTTCAGGCAGATCGTAATTGATCACATAATCCACATCCGGAATATCAATCCCCCTTGCACTGACATCAGTGGCAATGAGAATTTTTACCTCTCCACTCTTAAAACGGTTCAAGACATCAATACGGTCTTTCTGTTCCTTGTCCCCATGAATGGTCAGGCTCTGGATCTCTACCCTTTCCATGGCCTTGAAGACCCTTTCAGCCCTCACTTTGGTCCTTACAAATACCAGTATCTTCGACTCAGGATGCTCTTTCACCAAGCGTTCAAGAAAATAACGCTTGTCATCCATATCAATCATTGCGACGGAATGGGTCACATTTTTTGCCACCGGATTCTTGGGTGATATTTCTATTCGGATAGGATTTGCAGTCAGTGCATAGGCCAATTCTTTGATTTCAGGGCTGATGGTAGCTGAAAAGAAGAGCGTCTGCCTTGTTCTGGGAAGATGATGAATCAGTTGCCGGATGTCATTAATGAATCCAAGGGCGAGCATGTGATCCGCTTCATCGAGCACCAGGATTCGTATTTTATCGAGCAGCAGATGACCTTGACTTACAAGGTCAAACATTCTTCCCGGAGTGGCCACTAAAATATCTACCCCATTTTTCAGGGTTGAAATCTGGGGATCTTGATCTACGCCCCCGAAAACACAGGCTGTTTTAACCCTTGTATGCTGGCCGATCGTTTGAAAGACTTCAGTAAGCTGCAAGGCCAGTTCACGCGTAGGCACCATCACCAGGCAGAAAATATAATCGCTTCGGCTGCTTGTTTTCAGTTGATGGATAATATCGATTACCGGAATGGCAAAGGCAGCCGTTTTACCGGTGCCTGTCTGGGCGATGGCCAACACATCATCTCCTTTTAAAATGGGACTAATGGCCTTGTACTGGATGTCAGTAGGCCGCCTAAAGCCTAAGATTTCCAGGTTCTTTTTAATATCAG
This sequence comes from Prolixibacteraceae bacterium, assembly GCA_003450125.1. Taxonomy (GTDB): domain Bacteria; phylum Bacteroidota; class Bacteroidia; order Bacteroidales; family Prolixibacteraceae; genus Aquipluma. Next base: position 15,132 of record DMFR01000420.1, read on the forward strand.
GAGATATGCGGTAGTCATCAAATTTCATAGCGATCAATGGATTATTTAGATACAAAGTAACACATTTTTTGACTATCCCAAGCAGGCTGCCTCAAAGGTGAATGGAGAAACAGATCATCAATTGTATGAATCACATGGTGCATGTGGAAAACAGATGCAAATAAAAAACCCCGATCATCAGTTTTATAACTGGATGAACAGGGTTTAGAATGGCGGAGAGAGGGGGATTCGAACCCCCGGTACCCTTTTGGGGTACACACGCTTTCCAGGCGTGCCAGATAAGCCACTCCTGCATCTCTCCAGTACAATATTATTCCGAATTTCGGAAGTGCAAATTACGATAAAAAAAATGGAATAAACAGGCCTTGCTATTCACTAATTTCACCTATTAAACTTTTATTCAAGTGCAATTTGATTTCTTCATGATCCAAGCCCTGTCCCAAGAGGAACATTAACTTGGTAATGGCCGCTTCAGTGGTCATATCTTTACCGCTAACCACTCCTGCATGTTCGAGTTCATTGCCCGTTTCATACCTTCCCATATTGACCGCACCTCCCTGACATTGAGTAATGTTGAGAAAGATAATCTTTCGTTTGATGGCATTTTTAATCAGGCTGATCATCCATCGGTTGGTGGGAATATTACCAGAACCGAACGATTCTAATACCACTCCTTTCAAACCAGGGATGTTTAAGATACTTTCAAAAACCATTCGTCCCATGCCTGGAAAGAATTTCAATATGACTACATTTTCATCAAATTGGGTCCTTACTTTCAATATTCCCTTGTTGGCCGAATGGTGAATGTTCTCCTGGAAGTACTTTATTTCGACTCCTGCATTGGCCAGGGCAGGATAGTTTACCGAAGAAAAAGCGCTGAAATCATCTGCATGTCGTTTTGAGATCCGATTGCCGCGAAACAGTTTAGAATTAAAATACACACAAACCTCAGGAACGATGGCCATGTCATTTCTCTTGGCTGCCGCAATCTGTATGGCGGTAATCAGGTTTTCCTTGCCATCTGTTCTTAATATTCCAATGGGAAGCTGCGCTCCAGTCAATACCACAGGCTTATCCAGGTTCTCAAACATATAACTGAGTGCTGAAGCGGTATAGGCCATGGTATCCGTTCCATGTAAAATCACAAACCCATCATACTTGTTGTAATTGCGTTCGATGGTATTGGCTATTTTAACCCAGATTGCCGGAGTCATATTTGAAGAATCGATAGGTGGTGAAAAGGTTACCACCTGAAGGTTATATCCCAAACGGTTGAGATCGGGAACCTCATCCTGGATATGATCAAATTTTACAGGAACCAGTATGCCGCTCACTGGCATTTGTACCATTCCAATGGTTCCACCGGTATAAATGATGAGGATTGAGGGTTTGTTTTTCACTTTGTTATTTATATTGACTCACAAAAGTACTTAAATCCCAAATAGCTTTCGGGCATTCTCGGTAGTAATCTTTGCAATATCACCAACCGTCATTTGATGAAGTTCTGCAATTTTTTGGGCAATATAAACCAAATAGGAACTTTCATTTCTTTTCCCGCGAAAAGGTACGGGGGTCAAATACGGTGAATCAGTTTCAAGGATCAGGTGAGAAGGATCAATCTTGCTGATAATCTGGTCCAACCCGCTTTTTTTGAAAGTAACGATCCCCCCTACTCCTATTTTGAAACCAAGGTCAATAATTAATTGGGCCTGTTCAAAAGTGCCGGTAAAACTATGAAATACCCCTGTAAGTTTTTTATCATTCGTCTCCTGTAAAACCTTGTACACTTCATCAAATGAATCACGCACATGGATAACTACCGGAAGCTCATATTGACGGGCAAGTTCCAGTTGAAAGCGAAAGGCATGGGTTTGCTCCTCAAGAAAAGAAGTTTCCCAAAACAGATCAATACCAATTTCCCCGATCCCATAGAATCTGCGTTTTTTCAGCCAGTATTCAACCACCTGTAATTCTTCCTGGTAATCGTTGTTCACCGACGTTGGATGCAATCCCATCAAGGGGAAACAAATGTGCGGATAGGTGTCAACCAAATCCAGCAGATTTTTAACCGATGAACTGTCAATGTTGGGAAGAATAATTTTCCTTACATCGTTCGAATAGGCACGCTGAATAACTTCATCACGGTCATGAATGAAATCGGTTGAATAAATATGAGAATGGGTATCAATCAACATCTTCTGCAAAATTTGACCAAAATAAGGGAAAATTAACTACTCAAATATGAAGCGAATATTATTTTATTGCTTTACAACATTATTTTATTTCACTTTTATCCCAAAGGAACACATAAAAAGGAACACTGATAAAACGGATCTACACTGATAAGAAACAATAATAGCAGGTGTGTAAAACTATTAAATTGATCGTATTCTGTTAATCAGTATACATCCGTTTAATCGGTATCATCTGTGTTCCTTTTTCTGTGTTCAAAAAAAAGTGTTCTGAAATCTGTTCCATAGAACATACTTCAGAACACACAAAAAAGGTATCCTAGGTTAATTGATTAAACGATTCCCTGGGCGAGCATGGCATCGGCCACTTTAACAAAACCACCCACATTGGCACCCACGACATAATTCACCTTATTGCCCACTTTACCATATTTTACACAGGTGTCATGAATTTCTTTCATGATGCGGTGCAGGTACATGTCCACCTCTTCCTTGGGCCAGTTCATTCGGATTGAATTCTGCGACATTTCAAGGCCAGAAACAGCCACACCACCTGCATTTACGGCTTTACCTGGAGCAAAGTTAATTGCTTCGGTTAAATAGTTAACAGCAGCAGCGGTGCAACCCATGTTTGAAGTTTCAGCAACCAGGTAACATCCGTTCTTCACCAACAGCTGAGCATCTTCCAAGGTCACTTCATTCTCGCAGGCACATGGAATGGCGATATCTACGGCACATTCCCAAGGCTTTTTGCCAGCGATAAACTGAGCGCCGAACTCTTCCGCATAGGGGGCAACCACATCATTGTTGGAAGCCCTGAGTTCAAGCAGATAGTCCACTTTTTCACCCTTGATGCCATCAGCATCATAGATATATCCATCAGGACCTGAAATGGTAACCACCTTTCCGCCCAGTTCATTGATTTTTAGAATAGCGCCCCAGGCCACATTTCCAAATCCTGAAACACTGAAGGTCTTCCCTTCAACTTCCTTCCCCATTGCACTGAGCATGTGTTGAACAAAGTAAACGGCACCGAAACCCGTAGCTTCCGGACGAATTAAACTTCCACCCCAGCCCATTCCTTTACCGGTTAATACCCCGGTGAATTCATTCTTCAGCCTTTTGTATTGACCAAACAGGAATCCAATTTCGCGGCCTCCTACTCCGATATCTCCTGCCGGAACATCCGTATTGGGTCCAATATGGCGATACAGTTCACTCATGAACGATTGGCAGAAGCGCATGATCTCATTGTCAGACTTGCCTTTGGTGCTAAAATCGGAACCGCCTTTTCCTCCACCCATGGGAAGGGTGGTAAGGCTATTTTTAAAGGTTTGTTCAAAGCCCAGGAACTTCAGAATACTAAGAGTTACTGTAGGGTGGAAACGTAAACCTCCCTTGTAAGGACCAATGGCCGAATTGAATTCAACCCTGAAGCCACGGTTGATCTGTACCTCTCCCCTGTCATCAATCCATGGGACGCGGAAAATAATGGTGCGTTCGGGTTCTACCATTCGCTCCAGAATCTTGGCTTTCTGGTACCTGGGATTTTTCTGGTAAACATCCCAAACTGATTCTACCACTTCCTGAACTGCCTGATGAAATTCACGCTCACCCGGAGTGCGGGCTTTCAGAGCTTCTAAAAATTCGTTGATATCTGCTTTCATGTGGTTATAATTTGTTTTTAAATGGCCAGATGGAACTCTCCGATAATCCTCCCCACTTTAGCAAGAATGACTTTATCAGGATCGTTTCATGAGTTTCCACTTTTTGTTTTGAGCTTTCTTAAAATGATAGCCAAAGTTATGACATTCAAGTGCTGTATGTTCCAATTCAAAAAAAACAGATAATCATACATTTAACAGATTCTGTGCATATTAGAGTGATGTGAATAAATGTTTAACAACATGGGTTGACTTTCGTCAGTATTTCAAACGCCCAGAAATGACCAGAATTGAAACTCTCAAAATTCTATGATCCTAGCATTGAATCTTTATGATTCCATCTAAATTTTGTCTGCCGCCTTTTCTACTGCCCGATAAACCCTTAACAGGTTTCCACCCCATATTTTCATAATTTCAGATTCGGTATATCCTCTTCGAACCAATTCAAGGGTAATATTTGGGAACTGACTCACATCCGCGCAATCGCGTAAGCCGCCACCACCGTCAAAATCGCTTCCAATACCCACATAATCAACACCCACCAGTTTCTTCACATAGTCAATATGATCGACCAAGTCTTTCACAGTGGGAAGTTCACTCGCATAGTTGGCCTGCACATCTTCCCACTCTTTGTCGAATATGGCTTTTTCGGCATCCGACATGGTATTGTAAGTGGTCCTGTATATTTTGTGAAGGCGCCTTTCTGTTTGAAATTTAACAGACGTGGTATCAGGTTCCTTGATATACACATCAAGCAAACAGATCTGGATCACCCCTCCTTTTTGGGCAAGCTTCTTGATCATTTCATCCGTCATGTTACGATTGTGCAGGGCCACTGAACGTACTGAACTGTGGGAGGCAATAACGGGAGCCTTACTTAGCTCCACGGCATCAAAAAACGATTTATCCGATACATGAGATACATCGACCATCATACCCAGACGGTTCATTTCAGCAATGACCTGTTTGCCGAAATCACTCACCCCATTGTGTTCTGCCGGGGCCGGATCACTCGATGAATCACAAATATCATTGTGAAATGAATGGCAAAGGGTAATATAGCGCACCCCCTTTTTGTAAAACTCTTCTACACGCGACAGGTCTTTGGCTAGGGGAAATCCATTCTCCATACCGATATAAACGGCCCGCTTACCTGTTTTCTCAATACGTTCCAGATCATCGGCTTTCATGGCAAGGGTTACCAAATCACTGTTGTGCTTGGCCATGGAATGAATGGAATCGAGCATTTGATTGGCCAAAGCATAAGTCTTCTGGTAATTCTCTTCCGTACGTGGCTTTTGCCCTGTGAAAACGGCAAAAAACATGGCATCTATTCCACCTGATTTCATACGGGGCAAATCCACCCTGCTTTTGGGAGCCTTGTGTTCATCACGGATATTAAACCCCGGTTTAATCATCTGCATCGGGGTATCACAATGCGTATCAATGGTTAAGCATTTGGCGTGAATGCGCTGTGCTTCCTTTTCCAATTTATTCATATCCTTTTTTGTGCTAAAACCCATCATTATTCCTGCAAAAAGGGAAAGGGCCACTACTTTTTTAATCATCGTTTAGGTTAGTTTTTGATTTTAAGATTCCAAATGTACAGAAAAACAAGAAAACAATAAAAATTGCTGTTCAATTTAAACAATAGGAACTAAATAATGTCGTATTTTCTACGATTAGAAAGAGAAAAATAGAACACAGATTTACACGGTTTTAGCTGATTGAAAACGGATTTATGATACTTCGTATCCGGATCTTTAGCACAGGCTGTTGAAACCAACCAACTATCCCATAACCCTGCACCACTTTTTTAACCGTTCCAACTCGTTGGAAATAAATCCGTTTTCAATCCGCTAAATCACATTTTATCCGCGTTCTATTTTTTAGAATGAATTTATCAAATTATAAATGCATTCTTTTGTATTAAAGTAAGACAATAAGGTGTTCCAATTAATTTACTTCCTTCTTCATCGAAAAAAAAGGGCCTTTCATCGAAATAAATTGCACCCTGTTTTAATTCTTTCGATCTTCGATTCAGATTTAAAAAACAAAAATTATGAAACCCAAGAAACTGCTCCTGATACTTGGAATCATCCTCTTTATCTCAGGATGTTCCGATTTTATAATGATTTGCTCTCTGAACCCCTTCTATCTGGAGAAGAATATTGTTCTGTCTCCTGAAATGGAAGGATACTGGTCGGCACAAGCCATTAAATCTAAATCTGATTCTACTTCCAAAAGCAGTAGCCATTGGGAATTGGCCGACACTACTTCTACCTGGCATATCAAACAATTCATTTCAGAAGAAAAAGTAAAGACCAAACGGGGCAAGGACTCTACTGTTTTTAGACCTCAGAACTATTACATCGTAAAACTGGCGGACAAGCATCCTGATTCTATTCAATACCAGTTCCAAATGGTTCTTTTTCGTGTAAAAGACCATTTGTATGCCGATTTTAGACCTTATGAAATCCTGGCCATTAAAAATAGCAGGATGGCTAAGGAAAATTACTTCAAGGTTCATACCGTCGCCCGGATTACTATTCAAAACAAACAGTTCAATGTGTCCTGGCTTGGAGCCGATTATATGAAAGAAATGATTGAAAAGAAAAGGGTAAGAATTAAATACAACTATGTCCATGATGCAGGAAGATTACTGCTTACCGCCTCTTCAGAAGAACTGACCCATATGATTGAACGCTATGGGGATGAAACCCGGTTTATTGACTGGCAAGACCAGCCTGCCCAATTAAAGTTAACCCATATCAACCAACTGCCATGAAAATATTTCACTTAAAAAAACAACTTTTCATCCTTCTGCATCTTGTTTTTTGGTTTGTATCCTTCAACTTCTGGACAGTGATTTTAAACCCAGGCGTTGAATCAGCCACCGTCATTGAAGGATTGGAAGTGGATTGGGATATTATTTTATTCTTGAATTTTGGATACCTATTATTCTGTTCCCTGCCGCTCATCTGGCTGTTCAGAAAACCAAGGCTGTGGATCAAAATGACGCTTTCCATCTTGTTCCTGATCCCTCTGGGATATGTGATCGTGCAATGGATCAGCCCAAATGGAAGCAAAGATGATGTGGAAGTTGTCGTGAATTACTTTGTGAAAAACTTCCTCTATGTGCTGGTTTTTCATCTGACCATTATTTCAGCCGTATATTTCAACCTTAAAGTGCTGTTTACACGCTTCCTGGGCAAAAGTCAATTTACACCCTACTTGCTTTACGCCATTGGATTGACCATTTTGACGGCCCTGCTCAATTACGCCTTGTTCGATCTTTTCATCGATCCACTTTTCCCCAGCCTGTATTTCATCTCCTATTTCAGAATCTGGGAATTGATCTTGATCGTGGCGGCCTACCTGCTTTTTACCAGTATCATATTCCTCATCGGACAATATGCCCTGATGCTGATTGCCAACCGTGACGCTGCCCGCAATGAACTTTCAGCCCTGAAGGCGCAAATCAACCCTCACTTCCTGTTCAACAACCTGAACACCATCTACTCGATGGCCGCCCAAAAGGATGAACGTACTCCTGAAGTGATCCTGAAGCTATCTGACTTTCTGCGCTATGTGCTTTACGATACCGGCTTTGAAACCATTCCTTTGGAAAAAGAAGTGGAAATCATCCGCACCTACATCAGTCTACAGAAAGAACGGGTACAGCCTGAGATTACACAAATCGTATTCACTGCGGAAGGAAACTTTACCGGTGCTGAAATTTCCCCTTTGCTGCTGCTGCCATTGGCTGAAAACTGCTTCAAGCATGGCATTGGAAAGAATCTTGGAACTATTAACATCTTTATTGGATTTGATGGAAAAGAATTGCTTTTTAAGACTGCGAACAATATTGCCCTTCGGGAAAATAAGAATGAAGATAACCAGGGAATTGGCATCAACAATGTAGAAAAAAGATTAAATTTAATATACCCTGAACGCCATATCCTTCGCTACCAGGAGAAAGATGGGGTCTTTACATTGGAGATGAGAATTGAATTAAGGAAATGAACGAAAGATGGCAGGATGGGTTTTTCCAACTAAGTGAAAAACAACAAGCACCCTTTATTGGCATATCAACCTCCTGTCATCGTTATACCTGTGTCCTACCTTCTTATTCCTTTCTGTAAGCTTTCTGTAACCTAACTGTAATGTATCTGTA
>DMFR01000398.1:0-404 GCA_003450125.1 Prolixibacteraceae bacterium
CTGTAAATAAGTTACTTAGAAAGATGGAATTGTATTTCCAGTTTCTAAATCAAGGCGAAAATTATACTGATGAATTAGAAGGAAATATTTAGTCTGCAATAAAAATTTGTATGTTGGGTTCAAAAGTTTTGATAAAGGCCCTGCAATTTGCTTTCTTTGGCCTGAAATTGAGAATTTATCTTTGTGAGCCTAACTGATTATTTACCTGTTTACCGAAAGAACCTAACATTGGCCGTTCCCGTTATCTTTGCACAAATGGGGCAAGTGACAGTAAACCTGGTCGATAATATGATGGTGGGTCATGTCGGCACTACAGAACTGGCCGCCGCTTCGTTTGCTATCAATGTCTTTCATGTGGGAATGCTTTTTGGTCTTGGCATCACTTTGGGCATTACACCGCTGGT
>DMFR01000398.1:516-4071 GCA_003450125.1 Prolixibacteraceae bacterium
ACTTTGGGCATTACACCGCTGGTTGGACAGTCATTTAAACACAACAATCCTGGTGGAGTAGGGGGCTGGCTTAAAAATGGACTGTTGATTCATTTTATTGCTGCTGTCTTGTTATGCCTGTTGATGTCGTCGGTTGTATTATTTATGGACCAAATGGGACAACGTAAAGAAGTTGTAATGGCCGCGATTCCTTATTATCTGATTCACATATCTTCTCTGATACCAATGATGCTTTTCTTTTCAATTAAGCAATTCTTCGAAGGGGTAGGCAATACCAAAATTGCTATGGTGATCACCATCTTGGCCAATGTGGTCAATGTTTGCCTAAATTATATCCTTATCTATGGTAACTTTGGATTTCCAGCCTTGGGACTGAATGGAGCGGGCATTTCATCTTTAATTGCACGAACGATGATGCCTTTTATTTTTATGCTGATCATTCTCAAACGGCCATCGCTTAAGGTATACTTGGATGCAGCCAAAAGAGCCAGGTTTGAAATGGAAAAGATCAAGCGGATGATGTCCATTGGATTATCTGTGGGGATGCAAATGGTAATCGAAATTCTCGCCTTCAGCATTGGGGCCATTATGCTGGGCTGGATTTCAAAAGAGTCACTGGCAGGGCATCAGGTGGCTATCGGAATGGCTTCAATGACGTATATGATATCCTTTGGACTGGCTTCTGGAACAACGATCAGGGTCAGTCATGCCTTTGGCGATCATGACCGTGGAGAATTGAAACATACTATATTCGCGTCCCTGCACATAGTGATTGCATTTATGTCCCTGATGGGAATTCTTTTTGTGGTATTAAGGAATCAATTGCCTTTGCTATTTACAAATGACCCAAAAGTTATCAGGGTAGCGGCAGGATTATTGGTCATTGGTGCGTTTTTCCAGATATTCGATGGGGTTCAGGTTGTTTTACTGGGTGCATTGCGGGGAATGGCTGATGTACGAATCCCCATGTACATTGCTTTTTTTTCCTACATCATCGTTAGTTTGCCCATTAGCTACCTCTTTGCCTTTGTTTTTAATCTTGGGTATTTGGGCGTGTGGATAGGCTTTGTCTTTGGACTTTCAACGGCTGCCTTCTTGTTTGGGTTCAGGTTAAAATATCAACTGCAAAGGTTTCACAGTTAGGCTTAAAATAAAATTGGCCACTTAAAAAACAGTTATATGACCAATTTTACACTCATCTATTTGAATGAATATCACTTAACGTAGGAAGCTGCTTTCAAAAAATCATAACTCTTTTGAACACTTACGATAGGTTCAAAATTGTATCTTTCGACTTCTACGAATGAATCTTTAAGTCCATTTTTGTAGGCTGTTTCATATATTGGTTTAAAGTCAATCTGCCCGCTTTCCCCTATTTCTTTTTCATCTTTAATATGAAGAAGGGGGAAACGATCTGGATACTTATTCATGTAATCTATTGCCTTAAAACCGCCACGCATGACCCAATAGACATCCATTTCGAAGAATACCTTTTTGGGATCAGTATGATTAATCAAGTAATCATAAATGATCTCACCTTCCAATTTTTCAAACTCATGAGAATGGTTGTGGTATCCAAATTGAATTTTAGAAGAAGCAGCTTTTTCACCTATTGCATTGTAAAAATCACACCACATTTTCAATTCATCCAATGTTTTCATATTTGGCATACTTGGTTTTACCAGGAATTTACATTCAGCTTCCTGATGATCTTCCAGTGCTTTCTTCCACCAGTCCATTACCTCTGAATGCGTTTCTTTGGTATAAATTGGACCGCCGATGTGTGCGCTGGTCAACTTCATCCCAAGACCTTTGGTTACTTTCCGGATTTGGGTAGGAGTCATTCCATATATTTTACCATCTGCATAATTGGCCGCTTCCAATGTTTTGAACCCAATGTCTGATACCAATTTTAAAGTTCCTAACGCATCTGCTTTCATAGCTTCGCGTAAAGAATATAGTTGAAGTCCAATGTCCTTTTTCCCTTTTGCCGGAAGAACTGAAGCCTGTAGAAATTGGTTGCTGATCAGACTTCCGGCGATTAATAATGAACTAGTTTTGAAAAAATCTCTTCTGTTTGTCATTTTGAAGGTTGATTTAGTTGATTAATTTATGGGTTTTCGGATCAAAAATAACGAAAGGAATTAACATGTTCCCTACGAAAAAGAAAAAACCGAATGTCTATAATCAGAAATTCGGTTTTTATGAAAATCACTTTTTTATTAATATATTTGAGACAATGGATAAAACGTTGAATAACGCCTGGAACTATCTTTGGGTAGTGTCCTCGTTCATTTCCTTTTTGGCAAATATCCTATTTTGTAGTAACCCATTGTGCGCTTGCCTAAAATCGGACAATGACAAAGCTGGTTTGCTGATAATATCGTTTCTATTGACCCTTTTTATAGAGACTGATTTTTCATAAGTGGAGTATACGGGTGATTGTTTCCATTTGAGAATAAGGGTTGGAATATAGGCTATGGAAAAACCTAAAGTAAATAGACTAATAATCAGGACATTGATATTCAATGTTTGGTTAAAAGCAAAAACAAAGGCAATAAACAGAATGTTCATCAGTACAATGTATGTTGTCGATTGTAAATGTGAAGCTCCCAACTTTATGAAACTGTGATGGATGTGGTTCATGTCAGGAGAAAACGGAGATCGTTTTTCTGAAAGGCGAATAAAGATAACGCGAAGTGTATCAATAATTGGAATAATCAAGATTCCAAGAGTAACAGCTGGCACTGCGTTGATGGCGTATGGCAAATTTTGATCGCTATTGAGTTCATTAAATTTGATCACCAGAATAACCATGATCACCCCAAGAATCAATGATCCGGTATCCCCCATGAAAATCTTGTTCTTTTTACCAAAAACATTAAAGAGAAAAAATCCGATAAGGCATCCTGCCAGACTGAAGCACATAATTCCATAGGCATGATGACCGGCAAGTAAAAACCAGGTTCCAAATACAGATGAAATAACAATACTAATCCCTGAGGCCAGCCCGTCAATCCCGTCTATCAGATTGAATGCATTAATAAGGCCAATCATAACAATGAGAGTAATCACAAAACTGGTAATATAATTGATTTCATGAAAGCCGAATGCACCCTGAAGATTGGTAAACCTGAAATCACCCAACCCAATTAGTATACAGGCAGTTGCAATCTCAACTAAGAGTTTCTTTTTAGCAGAGATATCCATCAGGTCGTCTTTTAAACCAATAAAAAACATGATAATTACGGCTGCAATAAGGTATTTCAGTTCATCAAACGAATAACCATCTGTAGCAATAATGGTACTGAGTATAAACCCAATAAATATAGCTACGCCACCCAATGTGGGAACGATCGCTTTTGAAACTTTGCGCTCATTGGGTGTATCGTACAGGTGTTTTGCAACGGAGACCCTAATGAGTGGTGGGATTGTAAAAACCACTATGCCAAATCCTAATAAAAATCCTAATAATGAGTAGAAAATGGGCATAAGTTTTTTGTTTTTTTTTGTTTAGGTTAATTATTTCTAAGTTCTAACTAAATTATATGAGAA
>DMFR01000398.1:4145-14068 GCA_003450125.1 Prolixibacteraceae bacterium
GCAAACATGCTTCCAGAATTTGGAAGAAATATTGATCACCATTTTTTTGAATTATAAAATTATTCTTAACACCTTCATATCCCTCTCGCAGTTCCTTTTAGGGTTTATACTAATATTCGTAATTAAAACTTTTCTACAAAACAAAATTATTGAGAACAACGGTATATTTGTTGTATTCTAATTATTGAATCTTGTATAATTCCCACTTTTAAAACTCAATTTATTAAAGAAAATTGCTTTTCTAAGTTTAATTATTTGGCTTTATTTCCCTCTATTAAAGATAGTTTCATTTGTAAACTATCAAATTATAGGAATGATATTATTGTTACTAAACTTTAAAACCTACCTCCGCAGAGCTTCCCATTTTCCTACAAAATTCGTACCTTCGAGGCTCAATTTCATGATTAAATTATATGGATCAGAAAATTATACGATTAATTTCTCAAATGGTTAGCGTTGAGGAGTCACAGGCAGGAAATACCATTCAGTTGCTCGATGAAGGTGCAACAGTGCCTTTTATTGCCCGATACCGGAAGGAACGTACCGGGAGCCTGGATGAGGTTCAGATAGAATCGATCAAGGAGGCAAAGGAAAAAATGGAGGAAATGCTTAAACGTAAGGAAACCATCTTGAAAACCATTCAGGAACAGGATTTACTGACGGCTGACCTACAAAAACGTATTGAGGATTGTTTTGATCCAACGGAATTGGAAGACATTTACCTGCCTTATAAACCTAAACGCAGAACCCGGGCAGCGATTGCACGTGAAAAGGGATTGGAACCTCTGGCAAAAATCATCCTGAAGCAAAATGAAACTGATCTTGAACGGAAGGCCAATGCCTTTTTGGGAGAAGGGGTTGAATCCGTGGATGAGGCCTTGTCGGGAGCTCGCGATATAGTAGCAGAATGGATCAATGAAAATGAAAAAGCAAGATCCATCATACGGCGTGTATTTGAATCTGAAGCCATTGTTACCAGTAAACTGATTAAAGGGAAAAACGAGGATGAAGCCGCCAAATACAACGATTATTTTGATTGGAATGAACCTTTAAAGAAATGCCCGTCTCACCGCTTGCTGGCTATGCGCCGAGGTGAAAATGAAGGATTTCTGCGCGTTTCTGTTTCACCTCAAAGTGACGAGGCTGGGTTGCGTTTGAAACGGTTTTTTATTCACAGCAACAATGCTTGTACTGATCAGATGGATTTGGCCATCAGTGATGCCTATAAAAGACTGCTCGAACCTTCCATTGAAACTGAATTTGCAAATTCATCAAAGGAGAAGGCTGATGATGAGGCCATTCGCGTTTTTGCAGAAAACATGAGGCAGTTGCTTCTCTCAGCTCCATTGGGTCAAAAGCGGGTGTTGGCCATCGATCCGGGTTATCGAAGTGGATGTAAGGTGGTATGTCTCGATGCCCAGGGAAATCTATTGCACAATGAAACCATTTATCCGCATAAACCTCAGGAAGAAATCAAACAGGCTGCACGGAAAATCAGTTCACTGGTAAGTTCTTACCAGATTGAGGCCGTTGCTATTGGGAATGGTACAGCAAGCAGGGAAACAGAACAATTCATCAAAAAACTTCATTATGACCGCGACCTTCAGGTCTTTGTGGTTTCAGAAGACGGCGCTTCTATCTATTCGGCCTCTAAAATCGCCCGTGAAGAGTTTCCCCAATACGATGTCACAGTTCGTGGTGCAGTTTCCATTGGCCGCCGATTAATGGACCCGCTTGCGGAACTGGTTAAGATTGATCCTAAATCCATTGGCGTTGGTCAATATCAGCATGATGTGGATCAGAAAAAGTTAAAAAACAGTCTGGATAAGGTAGTAGAATCATGTGTGAACCTTATTGGAGTGAATGTAAATACGGCCTCCAAACATTTGTTGACCTATATTTCAGGACTGGGACCACTGTTAGCACAAAATATAGTGGATTACCGGAAGGAAAACGGGCCTTTCATGGCTAGAACTGATATTCAGAAAGTTCCACGCATGGGGGCAAAAGCCTTTGAGCAATCTGCCGGTTTTCTGCGAATTCCTGAAGCTACGAATCCTTTGGATAAAACTGCAGTCCATCCTGAATCATATCATGTCGTCGAAAAGATGGCCAAGGATTTGAAATGCAGCATCCAGGAATTAATATCAGTGGAGGAGTTTCAAAAACAGATCGTCTTGTCAGATTATGTGACTGATAAAACAGGTTTGCCCACCCTGCAGGATATCAAACGTGAATTGGCCAAGCCAGGAAGAGATCCCAGGCAGAGTATCAAGATTTTTGAATTTGCACCGAATATCTTTAAAGTCGAAGATATTGAAGTTGGGATGGTCCTTCCGGGAATTGTAACCAACATCACCAAATTCGGGGCTTTTGTTGATGTGGGAGTTAAACAGGATGGCTTGATACATGTATCACAAATGGCTGACCGCTATATTAGCGATCCAGCCGAAATCGTCAAAATACACCAGCATGTACATGTCAAAGTCATTGAACTCGATTTGCAAAGAAAACGAATTCAATTAAGCCTCAAACAGGTAACACAGAATTAGAAGGACTTCTCTTCCGGGATGATGGCCCACATAATCAGGTAGGCAATCAGCCCGGGAAAGCCGACGCTTGCAATTGACAGAATTACATACACAATTCGAATGATGGTTGGATCGACATCGAAATAATCTCCTATTCCTGCCAAAACCCCGGCAACCATTTTGTCCCTCGACCTGGTCAATCTTTTGCGGATGGTCATAATTTGTCACCCTCCCCGTCGTCTTCAAAATAATTGTCCTGATTCTCCAGTTCGGTCTCCAGGAACTCTTCGGCTTCTGTCAGCAGTTCTGCGATAAGGCCTTTATCATCCGGTTCATCATCAATCCAATGAATTTCCTGATTTAAAGAGAAGTCTTCAATATCACTTCCAACAATAAATCTTGGAAATTCATTGTGAACAACATAGATAAAATCAGGCATTTCCTGAGAATTGTCGGCAAGTAAAAATTTTGGTAGCATATAATTCGTTGTATTGGTTAATTGATAAACAAATTTAGAGAAAAAACAGGATTAATACATTAAATTGCATCTAATTTACAATGTTAATTTTTAAAAGTGCAATTTATTAGCTGAACCCGCTGTTTGATCAATTTGAAGGTTCAATTTCAAAAATAAAGATAGTTTTTTTTAACATACCATCTTATTGAAAGTAGAAAATCTGTACCTTTATTTATACATTCTTTCATGTTTGTATTTCTATTTCTTGATAAATAGAATTTACTTTGCAGGCTTTATTTAAACCATCAAAAATATGATGCAATTTCAAAAAATGCATGGTCTGGGAAACGATTTTATCTTTCTCAATAACATAGATCTTTTAAAATATGACCTTCAGACATTGGCCATTCAATTGTGTAACAGAAATACAGGGGTTGGGGCCGATGGGATTGTACTGATCATCCCTTCCAAAAAGGCTGATATACGAATGCGCATCATCAATGCTGATGGCAGCGAGGCCAATATGTGCGGAAACGCTATCCGGTGTTTTGCCAAATTGGTTTATGAAACCGGGATGATCCCAAAAGACTCATTCACCATTGAAACTTTTGCAGGAACGATCATTCCAGAATTAATCATTGAAGATGAAATTGTCAAAGCGGTTCGCGTCAATATGGGTGAACCCAGGCTCACAAGGGCTAATATCCCAATGCTTGGTAAAAAAACAACCAAGGTGATTGATGTGCCTTTGAAAGTTGGCAAAAAGACATTTCACATTACCAGTTTATTGATGGGGGTTCCTCATACCATGGTGTTTGTAGATGACCTTGATCAAACAGATACAGTGGCTATTGGAAAACTAATTGAGAAAAATCCTATTTTCCCCAAAGGAACCAATGTGAATTTCGTGCAGGTAATCAACGACAGAGAGATCAAAGTCCGCACTTGGGAAAGAGGGGCTGGCAGCACGTTGGCTTGTGGAACTGGAAGTTGTGCCTCTGCAGTAGCTGCTGCTTTAACGGGCAAGACAGGCCGACAAGTGACCGTTCATCTGGCTTTGGGCGACTTGTTCATCGAATGGATTGATGAAAATGTATTTATGACAGGCCCAGCTACTACTGTTTTTTCAGGCGAAATTGAAATTTAACTTCAGTAAGTTCTTTATGCTTTAGGCTGATTACGTAATTTGCTCTTTTTGATTCCGTAGGTGAAATAGATAATGAATCCCAAGGCCATCCATACAATGAGCCTTAGCCAGGTTTCCCAGGGAAGTGAAAACATCTGCAAAAAGCAGATCCCAGCACCCAGGATCGGTACCAGGGGAACAAACGGGGTTTTGAACGTTCTTTTAAGATCCGGCCTTTTGACCCTCAGGATAATTACCCCGATGCATACAATGGCAAATGCCAATAACGTTCCTATGGATACCAGTTCACCCAGGATGTTGATAGGAAGTATACCTGCCAAAATTAAGGCGATAAAACCGGTTATAAGTGTGCTCACATAAGGCGTTTTAAATCGGGAATGGATTCTTGAAAAGACTGGGGGCAATAAGCCGTCCCTGGACATGGAAAAGAAAATGCGTGGCTGTCCCATCAGCATGACCAATATCACGGAACTCAAACCGGCAATGGCTGCAATTTTAATAATAGGTCGAAGCCAGAATAAGCCCGATCCCATGGCATTTACACCAACGGCAATAGGGTCGGCCACATTTAAAAACGTATAGCTCACGATTCCTGTCAGGACGATGGCCACCAGGATGTATAGAATTGTTGAAATCCCAAGCGACCCCAAAATACCAACGGGCATGTCCTTCTGAGGGTTCTTTGCTTCCTGGGCAGCTGTAGAAACGGCATCAAACCCAATGTAGGCAAAGAAGATTACAGCTGCACCCCTGAAAATTCCACTCCAGCCATAATGACCCCAGGTACCTGTATTCTCAGGAATGAAAGGATGCCAGTTGGCCTTATTGACGAAAAATACTCCAATGCCTATGAATAGCAGGATGACAAAAACTTTAATAAAGACCATCACATTATTGAACCTGGCTGATTCCCGGATGCCGATCAGCAACAAAATGGTGATGGTAGCCACAATAAACATGGCCGGTAGATTTAATATGGCTGCCTGATGAGGCAGATTGCTGACGGCTATTCCTGTATCTGCCAGGTTCTTGGTCAACTCCGGTGTCAGTAAATTCCATCCGACCTTGGGTATTTCTACCAAAACAGATCCCCACGCGGCTGTAAACTGAGCCGGTATAACGATTCCAAAATCTTTCAGAAAGCTCACTACATAACCCGACCAACCAACGGCAACGGTAGAGGCTGCGAACAGATATTCCAGAATTAGATCCCAGCCAATGATCCAGGCTACAAATTCGCCCATGGTGGCATAAGCATAGGTGTAGGCGCTTCCGGAGATGGGTATCATCGAAGCAAACTCGGCATAGCATAAACCTGCAAACAAACACGCCATACCTGAAATCAGAAAGGAAATGACAATGGCAGGGCCTGCATACTGGGCTGCTGCCTGTCCGGTGAGTACAAATATCCCGGCACCGATAACTGCTCCAATACCGAGAGTGGTTAAGTTCGTTGCACTCAAAGTCTTTCTTAATCCGTGATCAGATTCTGATTCAGTCCGTAATTGTGAAATGGGCTTTGTAAGAAATAATTTCGACATACAGGTTATTATTAATTAGTCACAAAAATAACCTTTTCAAGTTAATAAAAAAGTATTTGATAGTCAGAGCCCTTCAATTCCAAGAAATCGTTGAACAAATAGCAAGATTTGATCTAAAATGAAAAATTCTTTGTACCTTCAGTTGCAGGTAAATTTTATGGCAGTAACCAACGGGGCAGAAGTGGAAATAGGGCTGTTCATTTCTGACTTTCAAAAAAGCCCCTTGTAAACTTCCATAAATAACCGGGTAGGGTTCCAGTCGTATCTTGTGTATACCTTGTGTATACCTTGTGTGTATCTTCTGTATATATGAACACACAAGGTATACACAAGGTACACACAAGGTACACACAAGGTATACACAAGATACGAATGGAACCCTATGGGGATAGGATCCGGTCAGCAGGTATTTCTGGAGCCCAGTTTTCTTCATGACCATGCGGACCACTGATATTGAAATAGAACAACCGGGGATGAGAAGATTTTATCAAACTGATCAAAACTCAGAATAGGACAACCGGAACCTTTAAACAGGATTGGAATTGAGTGTATAAGCCTTTTAAGCTTTCCTTTTGGCGAAAACCAATTTGGCCACTGTAAAGAAGAACGGGATGAGCGTTACGATGATTAAGCCCAAGAAAATCAGTTCAAAATTATCCTGTATCCAGATGATTTCTCCCAGGAAATATCCAATTAGGGTAAAAAATGGCACCCAAATCACTGATCCGATCAGGGTATCCCTTCCGAATTCAGGATAATTAAATTTTACGGTTCCCGCCAGGAAAGGGATGTAAGTCCTTATTACAGGAAAAAACCTTCCTATGATGATGGACCTTCTTCCATACTTCTCATAAAATAAGCGGGTTTGGATAATGGATTTTACAAGGTATTTTTTTATAAATTTATTCTGGCTGTGTTCAATTCTATCGCCTATGATTCTGCCAATGCCATAATTGAAATAATTTCCTGCGATGGCTGCCATGATTAGGATTGGCACCAGGAGCATGATGTTGAGCTTGGAGGAAGCTGCAATAACCCCGGCGGAGAATAGCAGCCCGTCGCCCGGAAGGAAGGGAAAGACAATTAATCCGGTTTCAAGAAAAATAATTAAAAACAACACCAGATAAGCTTCAAACACATTTGCCGATACAATGGAATAAAGGGCTTGGTTGGTATGAAACAGTATTTCGTAAATTTCGTTCATCATTGTTTGCTGAATATTTATTATCGTTTTATAAAGGTAAAAAACGAATAATGTAATTTTCACAACCTCAGGTTGCCGAAAATTACATTATTAAACAAACCAAATCAATAAATTATCGGAAATTCAAATATATATTTTCAATCCAGTTTGATTAGAAGCAGTCAGTCAATAGATTACATACTTTGCTGAGAAACTCGCTATCCGCCTTGGTAAAAGGGGCCGGTGAATGACTGTCGATATCCAGTTCAGCGACAAATCTTCCATCTTTCAATACCGGGACCACAATCTCTGACTGGACATCAAGGCCGCAGGAAATGTAATTTTCTACTTGCGTTACATCCTGCACCATCATGGTCTGACCACTTTCAGCTACCTGTCCGCAAATGCCTTTCCCCATAGCGATATGGGTATGGGGAGTTGGCTTTCCGACAAAGGGACCTAGCACCAGTTCGTTATTTCCCGGATCAAGGACATAAAAGCCCACCCAATCGTAATGGTAAACATCCTGCTTAAGGAGTTCACAAATCCGGAACAGCAAATCGTCCGGCTTATTTTTTACCAATTCTTCAATCTTCTGATAAACTTCAGTGAATTTTGTTGATGTCATTCTTCTCTTATTTAATCACCATTTGGTGTTCGTGGGTAATTTTCTCGCAATATTTACATTTCAGGTCAAGCGGGTTTTTCGATATGACATTGAAATAGGTGGTAATTTCTTCATTGTTGGTGATGCACTTTGGATTAAAGCACTTCACAATGCCAATTACCTTATCCGGAACTTCAACTATGCGCTTTTCGACCACTTCGTAATCACGGATGATGTTCAGCTTGGCATTTCTGGCAATCAGTGATATCTTGTTGATTTCATCATCTTCAAAAAACACATCAGAGACCTTGATAATGGCTTTGCTGCCCATCTTTTCACTTTCGAAATTAAAGCCAAAGGTAATTTGAGATTTGACTCTTTCCAAGCCAAGGATGGAAATAACTTTGAACAGGTTTTCAGAAGGAATGTGATCGATAACAGTGCCATCGTTGATGGCGCTCACTTTTAATTTTAATTTCTTTTTTAAACTATCGCTCATGGCTGTTCTTATTTTAGGTTGAGGATATGTGCAATAATGGCCTGCCGGGTAAAAACGCCGTTACGGGCCTGGGTAAAATAGTAAGCTTTTTCATTCTTATCCACATCGGGATGAATTTCGTTGATCCTGGGAAGGGGATGAAGGATGCGCATATTAGGCTTGGTGCCTTTCAACATGTCGTTTTTCAGAATATATACGTTTTTAACTTTCTCATATTCAATAGGGTCCATAAATCGTTCCTTCTGAACTCTTGTCATGTAGATAATATCAGCATGGTTGATATTGTCATTGATTTCAGTATGCTCGAAATACCGGATTCCCTTATCGGCCAGGAACATTTTATATTCTTCGGGCATGGACAGTTCTTCTGGGGCAATGAAATTAAATATCGGGTTCTTGAATTCGGTCATGGCCATCAGTAAAGAATGAACTGTACGTCCGTATTTCAGGTCACCGATCATAAAAATATTGATATTATCTAGCCTTCCCTGTGTTTTCAGGATGGAATACATGTCCAGTAAGGTTTGAGTAGGGTGCTGGTTGGCCCCGTCACCGGCATTGATCACTGGCACATCAGCCACCTCAGCGGCATATCTTGCACTTCCTTCCAAGGGATGACGCATTACAATCAGGTCCACATAATTGCTTACCATCCTGATTGTATCATGCAAGGTCTCCCCTTTAGAGACGCTGGAAGAACCGGCATCCGAAAATCCCACAATACGGCCCCCCAGACGATTGATTGCCGTTTCGAAGCTTAAACGTGTTCGGGTGGAAGGTTCAAAGAACAAAGAAGCCACAACCTTACCTTCAAGTAATCTCTGGTTTGGATTTTCTTCAAAATCGGCTGCGAGTTTCAAAATACGCAGATAATCTTCCTTTGAATAATCGGTGATCGAAATTAAGTCTTTCTTCATTTTATATTTTGATTTAAGTATTTGAAGCAAAAAAAAGCCAACAGAAATAACTTTTCTCTTGGCTTTTGGTGGAATAGGGAAATTCCATAAATAATCTGAAATGAGTCAACTCAGTAAAATGATAAAAACAATTTAGGGAATTAGGAAATACTTTTTCAGGGCGAATAATTTCACCCAAAAAGTGAGCATATTGTTTTATCAAGTGTTTCATCAAAGCCTAAAATTAGTTGGTTTTTCTGATCCTTTCATTTTTAGGGCACAATATTTATTAAAAGGTTATTAACATCTGGTCTTAATCGCTAAATTAAAATAACCCTTACGCTTTCAATCTTCAATAATCCTTGTTCAATTCGGTCTGATTCACTGAGCCTTATGTGTGTTTTTATTTTGCAATTCAGGTCGAATAGCGGGTCAATTTGAACTAGCTTTTCGTCTTTAAAAACTTTCATCACTTCGTTCATCACACTGTAATCAAACTCAATCAATAAATTTTTCTCTACCTGCTTCTCTACAATTTCGGACTGGTTAATGGCATCCAAAGCCGCAGTACGGTATGCATTGATTAATCCGCTTACGCCCAATAAAGTCCCTCCGAAATACCGTACAACCACTATCAGTATATTGGTCAGGTCAAAGCTCTGTATTTGCCCTAAAATAGGTTTCCCGCCTGTGGAAGAGGGTTCACCATCATCATTCACCCTAAAAAGCAGTTTCTCAGCTCCCAGTCTCCATGCATAACAATGATGGCGCGCTGAATGGTGCTCTTTTTTAATGGAATGAACAATCTCCCTGATTTCTTCTTCAGAATTTACTGGAAAGGCAAAAGATAGGAATCGGCTTCCTTTGTCCTTAAACAATCCTTCCGAAGGTTTTTCTATGGTTTTATATGTATCTTCCATTTGCCGTTAGATGAAGCGGATTGGCTTACAATAAAAAAAGCAGATCAAACTGACCTGCTTTTTTATATTATAATTTCAGTTTCTTGTCAATCTCATCTACACAGAGCTTAAAACTCTTTTCTGTTTCTTTTAAGTTGTTGAC
>DMFR01000397.1:0-3347 GCA_003450125.1 Prolixibacteraceae bacterium
AGACGCAGGTAGGGCGCAGGTATAACTTTGTTAGGGACTTGGTATGGATCGGGGGATAATGGGAAACCACGGAAAAGTTTATTTCACACGGGGCCGAGAGAGGGGAAATGGCCTACGAATGTAATAACAGAATCAGGAAATGAAGGTACGAAGAATTTTCCAATACACGCAAAATACTGCTTTTTTTTCAATTAATTATTTAGTGATGGACAGTCTTGAATTGAAGGCATCCTAGGTGTTGATGGGTAAGAAAATACAAGACCTATTTAAAGAACGAGGCAGTAGCATTGTGTGTCATTATCAAGGAAGTAGCTTTATAATATTTTAAGTCTTTTTTGTCTTTTATTGCAAACAAAATTTCTCCAACCATGTTATTACGGTATACCTTTAAAAATTATAAAGTCATGAAACAAATCAAAAATTTACTGCTGGTCACCGTGGTGATCTCATCAGGTTTTTTGTATACTAAATGTAAAAACGAGAATGTCGTACCTGATAATCAATTAATAAAACTGAAAGAATCAACTACTTTAGGTACTTACCTTACTGACAAAGATGGAAATGCTTTGTATTTCTTCGCAAACGATGCAAATGGAGCCAACAATTGTACCGGAGGCTGCGCAGCAGCATGGCCTATCTTTTACATTGCAAACTTAACCCAGTCACAATTGGCCAGTGGCTTGACGCTGGGTGATTTTAATGCCATTAGTACACCCAATGGAAACCAGTTAACTTACAAAGGATGGCCTTTGTATTATTATGCTCCCGGGGGCGTTCGTGAAACGCCTGGACAAACTACAGGAGAGGGCGTATTCGGTCTCTGGTTTGTTGCAAAAGCTGATTATACCATCATGTTGGCCAATGCTCAATTGGTTGGTGCAGATGGAAAGAACTATGTCGTTTCGGCAACTAATGTATATACTGAAGGTACCGGATCAACAAAATATTTTACTGATTTAGCAGGCCGCACCCTGTATTCCTTCTCAAAAGACAGTGCCAATGTAAACAAGTTCACCAAGTCAGATTTTTCGAACAATGCCGCATGGCCCATCTATGAAACAGACAAGGTTGTAGTGCCTTCTATTTTTGACAAGACATTATTTGGAAGTATCGATGTATTTGGCAAGAAACAATTGACCTATAAGGGATGGCCGATGTTTTATTTTGGGGGTGATGTGGATGCCGCTACCGGAAAATTCAGAGGAAATACAAAGGGTATAAGTGTTCCCGTTCCAGGGATATGGCCAGTATTTACCTCTGCACTACCGCCAGCACCTACCAAATAATTAATCATCCTGTGACAAAATAAAAAGGAGGCTCAAGTGAACCTCCTTTTTCTATCTTTATTCCAGTCTCTTCACTAGTCCTATTCCCATTCGATGGTAGCCGGTGGTTTTGAACTGATATCATATACAATGCGGTTAATACCCCTAACTTTATTGATGATTTCGTTCGACATCTTGGCCAGAAACTCATAAGGTAAATGAACCCAATCGGCAGTCATTCCATCGGTAGAAGCCACGGCACGCAATGCAACTACATTTTCGTACGTTCGCTCATCTCCCATCACACCCACCGACTGGACGGGCAAAAGCATTGCTCCGGCCTGCCATACTTTATCATACAATCCCCATTCTTTCAACCCGTTGATAAAAATAGCATCGGCTTCCTGGAGAATGTGCACTTTCTCGGGAGTGACATCGCTTAAAATACGGATACCAAGTCCCGGTCCAGGGAATGGATGACGGCCCAACAGCTCAGATTTCATGTTCATGGCCTTCCCTACCCTGCGGACTTCATCCTTGAACAACAGTTTGAGTGGTTCAACCACCTTGAGGTTCATCTTATCGGGCAGTCCACCTACATTGTGGTGGGATTTGATGGTTGCAGACGGACCGTTAACCGAAACAGATTCGATCACATCGGGATAAATAGTTCCCTGGGCCAGCCATTTGACATCTTGTATTTTGTGGGCCTCAACATCAAATACTTCGATGAAGTCACGACCAATGGTCTTGCGTTTTTGTTCAGGGTCGGTAATCCCTGCCAGGTCATCCCAGAACTTCTGACTGGCATCAACCCCGATTACATTCATCCCCATGTGTTGGTAGGAATCCAATACCTGCTGAAACTCATCCTTACGAAGTAGTCCATTGTCTACAAAAATGCAGGTCAGGTTTTGACCTATGGCACGATGCAGAAGCATCCCGGCAACCGATGAATCGACTCCACCGGATAGACCAAGAACAACCTTGTCGTTGCCCAGCTTTGCCTGAAGTTCCTTGATGGTTGTTTCAATAAAAGAATCGGGCGTCCAGTCTTGCTTGCATCCGCAAATGTCCACTACAAAGTTGTGCAACAGCTGTGTGCCTTCCGTGGTATGATAGACTTCAGGATGGAACTGAATACCGAAGGTCTGTTCCCCTTCTACCTGGAAGGCCGCTTTATCGACATCTGCCGTGCTGGCAATGACATGGTAGTTTTCAGGAATGCGTTCGATGGTATCACCATGCGACATCCATACCTGGGTGTGTTCACTAATGTCTTTAAACAGTGGATTGGTTGAATCCACAAAGCCCAGGTTGGCTCTTCCGTACTCTCTTGAATTGGAAGGCATCACTTCACCGCCAAAGTAGTGGGCCAGGTATTGTGCCCCGTAACAGACTCCCAACAGGGGCAATTGACCTTTGATCAACGACAAATCGGGTTTGGGCGCTACGGCATCCCTTACAGAAAAAGGGCTTCCTGATAGTATAACGCCCTTAACGGTGTGGTCAATGGCGGGATAATGGTTATACGGATAGATTTCGCAATATACGTTTAACTCTCTTACACGGCGGCCTATCAACTGAGTGTATTGTGATCCAAAATCAAGTATAAGAATTTTTTCCTGCATGGGATATTTTTTATTTGCCCCAAAGATAATTAAAAATGAAAAGCAAGAAGTTTGAAGTCGGCAAAGGGAAAAAGAAGTAAGATAAAAGTAAAGAACATGAGCCCTTCGAACCATTTTCTGCAAAGGGTAGAATACAGTATCATAATAAATTTGCGGTTAGAAACCGCAGCTCCCAAGCAAGCGCGGTTATAAACCGCCGCTCCCTTTAACCACCTTTTCAGTTAGTAAGATATTGTTATTTTGAATAATTCGAAGTACATACATTCCAGGGTTCAGGATATTAATGGATGAAAACTCAAACTGGCATTGACCGTTTTGGATGTTAATGTCGGACTTTCGGATTAAGGTTCCACCGGTGTTAAATAGTTCGGCATAACCATACCCATTGACCGAATGGGCCAGCTGGACATCCAGCTGATCTGTAATAGGGTTGGGATAGACCATATTGGTT
>DMFR01000397.1:3477-5818 GCA_003450125.1 Prolixibacteraceae bacterium
GGGATAGACCATATTGGTTCGGGAAGCCAGTTGATTATCGTTACCCGTAAAGTCATAGGGCCACATTTTATCCAGGTAAGCCAATCGTTGGGTAATCCAGCTTTTCATCCAGGTTACCTCTGAGGCATAAGTTGTTCCCACATAATAATTGGGCCATATATAATTTCCAATGACCCCCGTCCAATGTTGATAATTTCTAACCTGGGCTTCCGAGATGAGATTGACTAAACTATCGGTTACAAATTTGATGCGGGTATCAGAGAATTCATGTTTACGGATCCAGCGCCAGCGTCTTTTAAGTTTCAGAACAAAGGCGGGATCACCCATCAACTTATTCCACCAGAATGGATTCTGCCAGTTATCGCCATTAAAATCAGTCTGGTACTCAAATCCGGTTGCTGTCCAGCCATTGTAATAATTACAATTTCCATAGGTGAGGTTAAAATCCCAGATGGGCCCGCAGTTCAACAATTTATTCTTACCTTTATAAAGGTAAGAACTAAGGCGATAACCATCTATATTTTTAGCCAGTTCGTTGATGATCATGAAATCGATAAAGGAAGTATCGTTTAAAAATTCATGGTAGCTTCCTGTACCTGAATATTTTCCAAGATACAAGGCCTTTTCCATGTTTCCTACATAGGTTTGAATATAGGTTTTCTGTTCCGCCATGATTTCACCTGACTTGGGATAATCATACTGATAGAAGGTATTGTTTGTGCTGTTGACGTAATTGGAGTACCAGCCATCACCTCCACCACCGGTTGTCTTATCTATTTTGACAATATAGCCACCAGTAAGGTTTTCGCCCGTTAGATCAGTAGTAAGTAATTTAGCAACATCAACTCGGTTTTTATCGCGCTTAATTTTTTCCATCAGGACATACAACCCCTGGTATTGATTGTTTAAGAATAGCTCCACATAGCGGCAACGGGGGGAATAATGGCCCATGGAAGCATCCAGGGTATAAGTCAGTACGTCGCGGATCATTGTTTTGTCCGTATAGGGGGCATACAGGATCCAATCGTTTTCCTGGGGCATCCCTAACAGAGAAACGTCCATATCCACCAGGTCTATGGATTTGGTTTCGAAACCATAACTTTTTTTCGGGAACATATCCTGGGAGGAAGAGCCCCTGATTTCAATACTGATATTTCCGTTAAAATCGTTTTTGGGATCTGCTAAGGTGTTGCGTTTACCTGGGCCATTCCAGATGATGCCCATAGAGGCAGGAATTTTCGGAGTGTCGATAATGGTTTGTCCATTGGTATTGATGACCACTAAGGGAAGGTTGGAAGAAGTAAAGGTTTGGGCAAAGAGTTGAATTGGAAGGAGAACAAAGAATAAAAACTTCGGGCTGAATGACATTCGGTTTTGAGCAGGTTAATTTAGTTAGATATAGATTGGTAAAAAGATTGGCAAAGTTGTAAAAGAAAGATTGGCAAAGTTTTATACAGCTTGGAAAATAAAGTTTGGCAAAGTTTTATACAACGTATAAAACTTTGCCAAACTTAGACTACAATTCGCGAATCCAGATGTTGCGGTAGCTAACCGGATTGCCATGATCCTGAAGAACGATTGGACCTGCTCCATGAGCTTTTACGAAATACTCAGGAATACCAATATATTCAGTTGGACCGCGCAAAGCAACATGATTTTGTACCAGAACACCATTGTGCAAAACAGTTACCATTGGGGCAGTAAAGAATGTACCATTGGCATTGAAACGAGGCGCTGTATAGATAACATCATATACTTGCCATACACCAGGACCCTTACATACATTTACCAAAGGAGGATATTGTTTGTAAAAACTACCAGCCTGACCATTGCGGTAAGTTCTGTTGTTATAATTGTCCAACACCTGAAGTTCATACAATCCCTGGAGGAAAATTCCACTGTTTCCGCGGCCCTGGCTTTCACCAACCACTTCAGAGGGAGAACGCCATTCGATATGAAGTTGAAAATCATTAAAAGAACGTTTTGTCTGGATAGTACCCGTGCCTTTTACAACAGTTACACATCCATCGGCAACTTTCCAGCCAGGTTCAGCACCAGCCTCATTGGCCCATTCTGCAGAAAGATTCTTTCCATCAAAAAGCACGATGGCATCCGAAGGTGCATCAGCAGTGGTAGCTCCTGGAGTAACAACAGTGATTTCGGGATCCCATATTTCAGTCATCTCAGGTTTCATGGGGAAATCAGTCCTTCCCTGGGCATAAATTGCAGCAAAAGCCAAGACTCCAGCCGCTGAAAATAATACACGTTTCATTTTAATTGGTTTTGGGTTATAAAATATTTAAATCTAACTATTAGTTTTTAATTGTCAACCAATTGATCA
>DMFR01000397.1:5960-6825 GCA_003450125.1 Prolixibacteraceae bacterium
TCTAAAGGTCGAGCTCTTTCATGATCGCATCGATCTTTTGATCCGCCTTGTGCTCTACGGCATCAAAATCTGCACGGTTCTTCAATTCACTGGTCACTTCGAAATAGAATTTTATCTTTGGTTCAGTACCAGACGGGCGAACTGAAATCTTTGTACCGTCTTCAGTAAAGAACTGCAATACATTCATGGTTATTTTCTGATCAATTTTCGTTTCCTCACCGGTCAGTATATTCTTCTCAATCAGGGTATCGTAATCTTTCACATATTTTAATTTAGATCCACCCAACTGGAGAGGGGGATTGTTGCGGAAATTCACCATCATTTGCTCAATTTCTTCAGCGCCTGATTTTCCTTCACGGACCACATATTTCATTTTCTCCCTGGAGTATCCATATTCCAGATAAATATCCAGAAGCAATTCATACAGTGATTTGCCCTGATCTTTCGCCCATGCAGCAATTTCAGCCATAAGGGCACAGGAAGAAACTGCATCTTTATCGCGAACAAAATCAGCAGGCATAAAGCCGAAACTTTCTTCTCCTCCGCCTATGTATTTCTTTTTTCCTTCCAGATCACGGATATTTTCAGCAATAAATTTGAAACCGGTAAACACATCGAAGTATTCAATGTGGTTTCTTCGGGCAATCTCAGCAATCTTCTCGGTGGTCACAATGGTTTTAACGATGAACTCATTGCCCTTGAGCAAATTATTCCTCTTCATATTGGTGACAATATAGTAGATAAACAGCATGGCCGTTTGGTTGCCATTGACGATGATATATTCGCCATGGTTGTTTTTCACTGCCACTCCAATACGGTCAGCATCAGGATCAGAAGCCATCACTACATCAGCATTCACTTCCAT
>DMFR01000397.1:7000-12503 GCA_003450125.1 Prolixibacteraceae bacterium
GATCAGAAGCCATCACAACATCAGCATTCACTTCCATCGCTTTCTGAATGGCCATTTTCATGGCTGCCGGTTCTTCAGGATTGGGGGATATGACAGTGGGAAATTCGCCGCTTACAATGTCCTGTTCAGGAACATGAATAATATTGGTAAATCCAAAAGCATGGAGGGCCATGGGAATCAATTTCACGCCTGTTCCATGAATGGGGGTATAAACGATTTTCAGGTCAGCGTATTTTTTGACTAAATCAGGAGCAATTGAAACGGTCTTTACCTTTTCGATGAATTTACGGTCAACTTCTTCCCCGATAATGGTAATTAACTCATCGTTGCCTTTAAATTTGATGTCTTCCGCTTTTACTTTCAGAACCTCCGCAATTACATTTTCATCATGAGGGGCCACCAGTTGAGAACCGTCATTCCAGTATGCCTTGTAACCATTATATTTCTTGGGGTTGTGCGAGGCGGTAAGGATAATGCCGCTTTGACAACCATATTCACGAATTACGAACGACAATTCAGGTGTTGGGCGCAATTCGTCGAAAAGCAATACATCAATACCATTGGCAGCAAATATATGGGCACTTGTTTCAGCAAACAAACGGCTGTTGTTGCGGCAATCGTAACCTATGGCCACTTTGATTGCAGGCAAGTTAGCAAATTCTTTTTTCAAGTAATTGCTCAGGCCCTGGGTGGCAGCTCCAACTGTATAAATATTCATTCGGTTGGATCCGACACCCATTACTCCGCGCAAACCACCTGTTCCGAATTCCATGTCTTTATAAAACGAGTCAATTAGCTCGCTGCTATCCACATTGTCCATGAGTCTTTTCACCTCAGCACGGGTTTCGGGATCATATACTTCGCGTAACCATTCGGATGCCTTAAGCATTACTTGGTTTAAAATATCGTTGTTTTCTACAGCCATGATTCTTAGTTTTTTATTTCGAAGATACATTTTTCCAAACTAGTACGCCAGTAGGGAATCTGAATTCCAAAAATACTTTTAATTTTTGATTTATTTAAAACACTATAAGGAGGTCGCGTCACAGGTGAAAGATAGTCCTTTGATTCAATGGCGCTAACCTGACAATTAATGCCATAAATTTGATGAATGGCTAGGGCAAAATCGTACCAACTGCAAACCCCTTCATTGGAATAATGATAAGTTCCTGGTACGAATTCACAGGCTCCTGATTCAGTTTTCTGAATGATTTCCAAAATAGCCATAGCCAAATCACCCGCATAGGTAGGAGTACCAACCTGATCAAAAATTACATTGAGCTGGTCACGCTCCTTGCCCAATTTGATCATGCTTTTCACAAAGTTATTTCCAAATGAAGAATACAACCAGGAGGTTCGGATAACCATGGATTGAGGATTGTTGGTCAAACTGATCAACTCCCCTTCCAGTTTTGTATGACCGTATATGGAAGTCGGACAAACTTCATCCTCTTCTACATAAGGACGATAATTCTTTCCATCGAACACATAATCGGTGGAAACTTGCACGAAACGACAACCCACAGCCTTTGATTTCTCAGCCAGTATTGCAGGAGCAACAGCATTGATTAACCAGGCGGTTTCCTCCTCTGATTCAGCTTTGTCCACTGCTGTATAGGCCGCGCAATTAATCAGCCACTGAGGCTTTTCCTCTGCAAAAAAGGATTCAACAGCTTCGGGATTGGTAATATCCAGTTCTTTTAAATCGGTGAATACAAAACTCAAATCAGGGAATAAATGACTTGATTTTCTGATCTCTGAACCCAGTTGTCCATTGGCCCCGGTAATTATTAGCTTAGTCATGTGCTTCAAATTTAAAGTTCATTTCTGCCTCCGCAAACAAAGGCAAAAGAATGTCTTTGCCCGAAACAAGGGCTTCAGAGGAGTCAATTTTCCAATTGATATTCAGTGCCGGGTCATTGTAACGTATTCCCCGTTCAACGGCCGGATTGTATAATTCATCGCATTTATAGGAAAAAATTGCCGTTTGGCTCAATACAGAAAACCCATGAGCAAAACCTTTAGGAACGAAAAACTGCAACTTGTTTTCTTCACTTAATTCCAGTCCATAAGATTGTCCAAATGTAGGTGATCCTTTGCGGCAATCAACGGCAACGTCATAGACCCTGCCCTGAATGACACGAACAAGTTTGGCCTGGGCAAAGGGGGCTAGTTGGTAATGTAACCCACGGATGACTCCCCTAACTGATTTTGATTCATTATCCTGAATAAATACAGTGGTAAATCCCGCTTCCTGAAGCTTCTGCTGATTATAGCTTTCAAAAAAGTATCCTCGCTGATCAGTAAAGACCCGAGGTTCAATAATCAAAAGGTCGGGGATTGGTGTTTCAATTATCTTCACAATTAGTTATTAAGTTGTAAATAAGTATATTCGCCTTTAACAATGATTAATACGATTGTATGTGCCCGTTTGCCAGTTTGATCAGATATTCGCCATACTGGTTTTTACAAAGTGGTTGTGCAAGAGTCAGTAGTTGTTCCTTGCTGATATAGCCTTTACTAAAGGCGATTTCCTCAATACATGACACTTTTAATCCCTGACGCTGTTCTATGGTTGAAATGAAAGTTGAAGCTTGCATTAGGCTTTCATGCGTACCGGTATCAAGCCATGCGAAACCACGACCCAACAATTTCATATTCAAGCGTCCTTCTTCAAGGTACAGCCGGTTTAAATCAGTAATTTCCAACTCTCCACGTGGAGAAGGTTTTAGTCCTTTGGCTTTTGCAACCACATCATTACTGTAAAAGTAAAGTCCAGTAACAGCATAGTTAGATTTGGGGAAGGCCGGTTTTTCTTCCAGCGACAAAACTTTACCCTGTTCATCAAACTCAGCAACACCATACCGATCCGGATCATTCACATAATAGCCAAACACGATAGATCCATCTGTCAATGCAGCTGCCTCTTCAAGTATCGTTGTAAAGTTATAGCCATAAAAAATATTGTCGCCCAGTACCATACAGACGCTATCATCACCAATGAATTTTTCGCCGATAATGAATGCCTGGGCTAAACCGTCAGGTGAAGGTTGAATTGCATACTCCAGTTTTATCCCCAATTGACTGCCATCCTCCAGCAGATCTTCATATAGATGGATATCTTTGGGGGTTGAAATGATCAAAATTTCCCGAATGCCGGCCAGCATCAACACCGACAAGGGGTAATAAATCATTGGTTTATCATAGATCGGAATAATTTGTTTCGAAATACTTTTAGTTATCGGATAAAGACGAGTACCAGATCCCCCGGCAAGAATAATTCCCTTCATATTTATGATTTTTAGTTTTTCCCAGTTAAAAGATTATCAAAATAAGCAATGGTTTTAATTAACCCTTCCCGCAATGGAACCTTTGGTTCCCATCCGTCCAGTCTTTCTTTTGCCAATGAAATGTCAGGCTGACGTTGTGTCGGATCATCGGCAGGAAGGGGCATATATACAATTTTGGAACTTGATCCAATCAGGTCAATTACATTCTGAGCCAGTTCGAGCATGGTAAATTCACCAGGGTTGCCAATATTGACCGGCCCGGTGAACTCGTCACCAGTTCCCATCATCCTGACCATACCTTCCACCAGATCGGTAACATATTGAAAGCTGCGGGTCTGTTTCCCATCACCGAAAATAGTGATGTCCTGATTTTTTAATGCCTGAACAATGAAGTTTGAAACCACCCGGCCATCATCAGGCTCCATTTTAGGGCCATAAGTATTGAAAATACGGATGATTTTTATCCTGACATTGTTTTGTGCATGGTAATTGACAAACAAGGATTCAGCACATCGTTTGCCCTCGTCATAGCAGGAACGTATCCCGATTGGATTCACATGCCCCCAGTAGTCTTCGGTTTGAGGATGGATGATTGGATCACCATACACCTCGCTGGTAGATGCCTGCAGAATTTTAGCCCTTGTGCGTTTAGCCAGACCCAGCATATTTACAGCCCCCATCACTGATGTCTTTATGGTCTTGATCGGATTATACTGGTAATGAACAGGAGAGGCAGGACAGGCCAGATTGTAAATCTCATCGACCTCGATGTAATAAGGCATGGTCACATCATGCCTGATCAGTTCAAAGTAGGGATGATCGATCAGGTGTACAATCTTTTGTTTTTTGCCCGTAAAGTAATTGTCCATACAAACTACTTCATGCCCGTCATCCAGGAGCCTTTCACACAGGTGAGATCCCACAAATCCGGCGCCCCCGGTTACAAGTATTCGTTTCATCCTCTTCATTTTGAATTAACAACTGGTTTTCTTCCGATGCTGTAATAGTTGAATTTAATTTCCTGCATTTCCTCAGGCTCGTAAATATTCCGTCCGTCAAATATGGTTTTTGTTTTCAACAATTTTTCTATTACCCTAAAATTAGGGGTTCTGAATTCAGCCCATTCGGTCACAATAATGAGTGCGTCGGCATCAATGCATGCATCGTATTCATCTTTGGCAAATACAATTTTATCACCTAAAATATGCTGAGCCTCTTCCATGGCGATGGGGTCATAAGCAACAACCGATGCTCCTACCTGGAGTAAAATATCAATAATGACCAATGACGGGGCTTCGCGCATGTCATCTGTCTTGGGTTTAAAAGACAATCCCCATAGGGCAAACTTAAGCCCTTTCAGATCATTGCCAAAATGTGATTTGATCTTGGCGATTAGGACTGATTTCTGACGGTAGTTAACAGCTTCAACGGCTTTAAGAATATCGAGTGAATGGCCGTATTCATCAGCGGTACGCACCAAGGCCTGAACATCTTTAGGAAAGCATGATCCACCATATCCGGTACCTGGATAAATGAATTTATTCCCAATGCGGGCATCGGAGCCAATACCTTTACGGACCATGCTCACATCGGCACCCACCAATTCACAAAGATTGGCAATATCGTTCATAAAACTGATCTTGGTGGCCAGCATGGAGTTTGCTGCATACTTGGTCATTTCAGAGGAAGAAATATCCATAAACAGGATGGGATGGCCATTGAGCAGAAAAGGCTTATACAGCTTTTTCATCACTTTCTCCGCCTCTAGGGATTCGACTCCAACAACAATGCGGTCTGGCTTGAGGAAATCATCAACGGCACTCCCCTCCTTTAAGAATTCCGGATTTGAAGCCACATCAAAGGTAAGGTCACTGTTTCGCAGATCCAATTCCTGCTGAATGGCTGCTTTAACTTTCATTGAAGTACCAACTGGCACTGTACTTTTAGTCACAACAACCAAATAATGGTCCATATGTTTGCCTATTTCCCGGGCCACACTTAAGACATACTTCAGGTCAGCGCTTCCATCTTCTCCCGGGGGTGTGCCAACTGCAATAAATACAGCTTCTGCATCTGATAAGCTTTCAGCAAGATTGGTTGTAAAGGAAAGCCGTCCTTTCTCGACATTGTATTTAAAAATATCTTCCAGACCGGGTTCATAGATAGGAATCTGTCCACTATTGAGCTTATTGATTTTTTTTTCATCCACATCC
>DMFR01000265.1 GCA_003450125.1 Prolixibacteraceae bacterium
GTTTTTTTCAAGCAGAAGACGGCATACGAGATCATGCCTAGTCTCGTGGGCTCGGAGATGTGTATAAGATTTTTGTCATGTACTAAGCGATTTATATTATTATCGCTAGAGCTATAAATTATTCTTTTACCTTTGCCCTTAAATTAGAAAAATCTGTTTTAATGAGCATTATTCATTATTATTCAATTTGTTGGAATGAAGAAAAGATTCTTTCCTATGTGTTGGATTATTATTCCCCAATTTGTGAAAAGATCGTCTTTTTAGACAATGAATCGGATGATGATTCACAGTCAATTATCCGTTCATTTCCCAATGCGGAAGTACGTAGTTACTCTTCTAATGGAGAAATCCGTGATGATATTTATCTCGAAATAAAGAATAACATCTGGAAGGAGAGCCGTGGAAAGGCTGATTGGGTAATTGTCTGTGATACAGATGAGGTTCTATACCATACAGAGCTTTTGGGCAAATTGGATGAGTTAAAAAAAGAAGGAGTTACGATCATTAAACCGCATGGGTTTGACATGTATTCAGAGTCCTATCCAGAAAGAAGCCTCCTTGAAATTAAGGATGGCATCAAGGATAACCGTCATTTGGGTAAATGCATCATTTTCAACCCTAACCTGATTGAAGAAATCAATTTTAAAACCGGTTGTCACAAATGCTATCCAACAGGAAAAATCAAGTATTATAAAAAGGATGACATCAAGTTACTACATTATAAATGCCTGAACCTTGAATTCCTTATTGACCGGTTTGAATTACTTCGCAACAGGCTGAGTAACTATAATATTGAAAACAATTTTGGGAAGCACTATCATTCTGAAAAGGAATCGATCAGCAGAAAATTATTCATCAATTTGAAATATGCGGATAATGTTTTCAAACCAGCACCTCAAGGTATTTATGGGTTGATTTATGATTTATTCAGGCCTAAAAGGCTTTAGAATAGGGATAAGTTCGAAATCTGAATTCTCGTAAAAAACTGAATTGCAGACATTTAATATAGGTATTTTCAATAAATCAAAAATAAGCAATAAAAGAATATTTTTCCAGTTAAATGACAACTATGCAAAAAAGTCTTTGTGTGTTCATTCATTATAGTAAACATTTAAATTTACCTAACTATGTCAGGATTTATATTAATGAACTTATGAATTATTTTGACCAGACGATTCTGGTAACTAATAAGAGAGCATTAAAAACAGAGTCGCTTTTCCAGAGTCAAAACGGAACCGTCTTATTTGTTGAAAATGAGGGTTATGATTTTGGAATGTTCTTTAAAGCAATTCAGTCGATCAATATTTCTAAATATCATCAAATTGCTTGTATAAACGATTCAAATATTATTTTTGCAGAGCTGGGGCCTATATTCACATGGGGATTAAACCAACAGGTTGATTTTTGGGGACTTATCGATTCGCATGAAGCTCCCTGGTTTTCAAGTCATCAAAACAACTATCATATTCAAAGCCATTTCCTTGTTTTTAATGAAAAAGCAATAAAATGCTTACCCTTATTTTTTGCAGATATTGATATAAAAAGCATTTTTAATGAGAAAGATAAGAAACAACTTCGAAAGCTAATTATCGACAAGTGGGAAATCGGGTTGAGTCAGTTTTTGTTGAAAAAAGGGTTACAAAGTGCTTCTTTCTTCAACAGTTTAGCATTTTCGGCTAAATATAATCGTAAAGGTAAAAACATTACTAAATCATTTTATAAAGAATTAATTATTGAAGGATATCCTCTTTTTAAAAAGAATTTTGTTGTTAAGAAGAGCTGGAGATCATACATTGGATTGAAAGAACCTTGGGTGAAATTAATTGAAGAATACGCTACAAATCAATGGAATATACCATTATTAATAGATGAAATGCGGTCAACTTAATTTATAAGAACTTCACTATCGAAGTCTCCTATTACTTTGTCAGTTGAGATTCAAGTCATACCTTTGGTAAAATTTTGTTTTAAATGGATAATCAAGAGATTAAAATATTTTCATTTCATTATAAACCTGGTCCGGTCGTTACCAACGATCCCATTTATATTCCTATTTTTTCAGGCAAAAATGGTTCCCATAAATCCTGTGAAATCATTGGGGATGATGCAGGTGAAAACATTTCTGCTAAAAATAAATACTACAGTGAGCTTACGGGCATCTATTGGGTATGGAAAAACCAACAGGCTGACATTATCGGAAGTTGTCATTACAGGCGATTTTTTACGCTCAAGAAAGAGCCTATCTCCTACCAGATTAAACGATTACTGTATTTTCCAGCCAGGTTGTACAGGAAACGATTTGGTTTGATATATACGAGTAATGTAACGCTTTTTGAAGGGAAGATTCTAAATAAGGCAGAGATTCTGGAAATTTTGGAATCCCATGATGCCATAATGCCTCAACGCCGGAAATTCAGGTATTCAGTAAGAGAACATTATCGTCGCTACCATGATTTGCGAGAACTAGAATTGATTGAAGAAATAATAAGGGAAAAGTGTCCTGAGTATATGCCTGCCTTTGAATCAGTTATGAATGGCAAGCGGCTATATGCCAATAACATGTTTATCCTTCGGAAGAATGATTACAACCGATTGATGGAATGGTGGTTTGGGATATTGTTTGAATTTGAAAACCGCATCAACAAAGCGGATTATAAAGGCTATCAGCAACGGATCATGGGATTTATAGCCGAACGGTTGCTCACCATCTGGATATATCATCAAAAGCTGAAGGTAAAAGAACTACAGGTCATTTATTTTAAAAGTCTGAAGAAAGCTTAAGTATTTACTATTAGACAATTTACTATTTACCATTTGGAATATTGCAGATAATTGACTCAATGCAAGTAGGTTAATGGGACAAATATCTATCTAATCATTTAAATCATTCACTGGACGCTATATATCCATCACCAAAATACTAATTTTGCAGTCAAATTAAGATTTATAATGATCGACCAGCTTACTATATGTGCCATTGCAACTTCCCCCGGAATGGGTGCCATTGCTACCATACGATTATCGGGTGACAAAGCCATTGAGATTACAGATGCTGTATTTCAATCGCCTACATCAGGCAAGACGTTGGCAGGTCAAAAAGCCAATACTTTGCACTTTGGAAGTATCCATGATCAGCTTGAACTAATAGATGAAGTGGTGGTGGCTATCTTCCATGCCCCTCATTCATTTACGGGCGAAGATGTGGTAGAAATTACCTGTCATGGTTCGGTGTATATTCAGCAACGGATACTGCAATTGCTGATCCTCAAAGGAGCAAGAATGGCAAGGCCAGGTGAATTTACCCAGCGTGCCTTTTTGAATGGGAAAATGGACCTTTCGCAGGCAGAAGCAGTAGCCGACTTGATTGCCTCCACCAATCGTGCAGCCCAGAAAGTAGCCATCAACCAGATGCGTGGAGGCTTTTCAACTGAACTCTCTAACCTGAGGGGCGAATTGCTCCACTTTATTGCCATGATAGAACTGGAACTTGATTTCAGTGAAGAGGATGTGGAATTTGCAGACCGCAAACAACTGAAACAACTGGTAGACAGGATAGAATCCATTCTGCGGAAGCTGAAAGATTCGTTTCAACTGGGCAATGTAATCAAGAACGGCATTCCAGTGGCCATTGTTGGGGATACCAATGTTGGGAAGTCTACCCTACTGAATGCCCTATTGAATGAGGAAAAAGCCATTGTTTCCCCTATTCATGGAACAACGCGCGATGTGATTGAGGATGTGGTGAATATTCATGGAACAGCCTTCCGCTTTTTCGATACGGCAGGGATCAGGGAAACGACCGATGAGATTGAAACATTGGGCATTGAGCGAAGCTACAATAAACTGGACCAGGCTACTGTGGTTATTTTAGTGGTTGATACCCAAAATGAGTTTGGGGTGATTGCTGAACGCATTGATAAGATCAGGCAGCGGATCAATAGTCAGAGCCTGATTATAGCCGCAAATAAGGTCGATCAGGCATTGGATGGAACAATTGCCCTTCTGAAGGATTTGCCTTTATCAGAAGGCGAAAAACTAGTCTTTATAGCCGCCAGGCAAAAGCAGAACCTCGATGGGTTAATTAGTGAAATGCAAAAGGCTGTTTCGCTTGATTCACTCAGCGAAGACGCTGTGATTGTAACCAATGTGCGTCACTTCGAAGCATTGACCCATGCCCATGAATCCATTGAAAGAGTGAACGTTGGCCTTGATAACAGGATCACAGGAGACTTCTTGGCCCAGGATATCCGTCAGTGCCTTTATTACCTTGGTGAAATCACAGGGGCAATCTCCAATGATGAGATATTGGGGCATATATTTAAGAACTTCTGTATCGGAAAGTAAGTATTCTGAAGGTTTCTCCTTAACTAATCTGAATAACCAGGATAGCAAAGGATATTTCCTATTGGAGTTTCTACACTTAAAAACAAACAAACCCATTACATTTGCACTTTCACAGTGCGTTATTTATTAAAATATGCACTATGACAGTGCAGAAATTATTATATTTGTCCAAAATAAACTGCTATGGACAAATTATTCGAACAGTTTCTTAAGCTTCTTAAAGAAACAAATACCGATTTCTTTCGATATATTTACACTGAGGTAAACTGGAATAATCGAATGATCGGACTTACCGGGCCAAGAGGAGTTGGAAAAACCACGCTGGTATTACAACATATCAAAAAGAACCTTAATTCAGCTAAGACACTCTATGTCACGGCAGAAGATTTCTATTTTGCAGATAACAAGTTGATTGATTTAGCGGGTGCTTTTGTAAAGCGTGGCGGAAAATACTTGTTCGTAGATGAAATTC
Organism: Prolixibacteraceae bacterium; assembly: GCA_003450125.1. Taxonomy (GTDB): domain Bacteria; phylum Bacteroidota; class Bacteroidia; order Bacteroidales; family Prolixibacteraceae; genus Aquipluma. The sequence goes on from DMFR01000265.1 coordinate 4,817, forward strand.
ATAAATACAAAGACTGGGCCAAGGAACTGAAACTGATCTATGATTATCATCCCGAACTGAATGTAGTGTTTACCGGTTCTTCTGTGTTGGATATCAGGAAAGGAGCCTCGGATTTAAGTCGAAGAGCTGTAATGTATCATATGCAAGGATTGTCCTTTAGGGAGTATTTGCAATTGTTTCATCAAATAGCCGTTCAGTCCTTGTCCCTCGAAGAAATACTGCAACATAAAGCAGAGCTTCCCGGAGTAAAACATCCATTGCCTCTTTTTGAAGATTATCTCAAAAGAGGATATTATCCTTTTGCGTTAGAGGAAGACTTTGAAATGAGATTGCAACAGATTGTAAACCAGACGTTGGAAACAGATATCCCATTACATGCAGGCATGAATGTTTCCACAGGCCGAAAATTGAAGTTATTGCTGGCTATCATAGCTAAAAGTGTGCCATTTAAGCCCAATATGACCAGTATCGCAACTGCACTTTCCTCCAGCCGGAATAATATTGCTGATTATTGCCTATTTATTGAAGAAGCAGGAATGATAGCACAATTAAGGGATGCCACCGGAGGAATAAGAGGTTTAGGTAAAGTGGATAAAATTTATCTCGACAATACCAATTTGATTTACAGTTTAGCGAACGAAAATTCAAATACAGGAAATATAAGAGAGACTTTTTTTCTCAACCAGCTTAGGGTAAAGTATGACGTCATAGCATCCCCCATAGCTGATTTTCTGATTGGTGATTACACCTTTGAAGTAGGTGGGAAAAATAAAGGACTCAAGCAAATCCAAGGTATTGATAAAGCCTTTATCGTAAAAGATGACATTGAACTAGGATATTTGAATACAATACCACTCTGGCAGTTTGGTTTGACTTACTGATTGTGGAAAGCAAATTATTCAAGATATGGTTTTGAAATGTTATCGAAGATATTGAAGTTATTGCAAAGGGTCAATTTTATACATCACCCTGCCCCTCGCCCCTTGCTACCCTAACCATATCGTTGGTTCAATACAGGATTAAACATCCATTGGACTGATGTGAACAAAAATATACTATTTGCAATATCTTCAATAACTTCAATATCTTTGATAACCTCTAATATTGAAACATTCTCAGTTTCTGCTTCTTTTGGTATAAATGGTATGTAGTAATTCATGCGATTTGTGGCCAAGAGGTGCTCCCAGGAAATCGTTGTAGAGCATCATGATGTCCTGGTTTTCATGTGATTTACGTACTGGCTTTCCTTCATCCTCGCGATAAATAGCTTTAAGCCGCTTGGTTCTTATCTCATCATTCACAGGTCGTGGTTGTCCGCCGCCGCTGATACATCCTCCGGGGCAGCCCATGATCTCAATAAAATGGTAAGGACTTGTTCCATTTTTAATCTCGTCCAGCAACATCGCCGCTCCTTTTAATCCACTTGTCACAGCCACCTTCACGGTTACTCCGTTCAAATAGCTGAATTCTTCCAAAGGATTTTCGATTTTTACATCGGCAGTCTTTATTCTGTCTAGACCTTCCAGGGGTGCAATGTGAAGATTATTTCCAGGAAGTTCACGCCCGGTAACCAACTCGTAAACCGTACGCAAGGCAGCTTCCATCACTCCGCCGGTTGTACCAAATATATCGGCAGCTCCGGATGAAAGGCCCAAGGGGCTATCAAATTGGCCATCGGGCAAATTCTTAAAGTCGATCCCCGCATCTTTAATCATACGTCCCAGTTCCCTGGTAGTGATCACGGCGTCAACATCGGCCAGACCATGGTTAAACATTTCAGGACGTGTAATTTCAAATTTCTTGGCCGTGCAAGGCATTACCGAAACCATATAAATGCTGGCGGGATCAATATTCATCTTTTCGGCAAAATAGGTTTTTGTCAAAGCGCCCAACATCATGTGAGGGGATTTACAACTCGACAGATGAGCCAATTGTTCAGGATAACGGTGTTCCATAAATTTGATCCAACCCGGACTGCAACTTGTAATCATTGGCAAAACTGCCTTTCTTTCGGGTGCAGTAAACGCATTTTGAACCCTTTCCAGAAATTCGGAGCCTTCTTCCATTATCGTAAGGTCGGCTGCAAAATTGGTATCAAATACATAGTCGAAGCCTAATTCGTGCAAGGCAGAAGCCATTTTCCCAGTCACCAATGTGCCAGGCTCATAGCCAAATACTTCACCAAGCGCTGCCCGAACAGCCGGGGCGGTTTGAACGATCACTGTTTTCTTCTTATTGTACAAAGCATCCCATACGGTTGCCGTAGAATCTTTCTCTTTCAGGGC
>DMFR01000301.1:0-1306 GCA_003450125.1 Prolixibacteraceae bacterium
CTTTTGGCCTTTCGTTTTTATTAACTTTAAATTAACTTTGTCCCCCAACTATAGTGAGTAAAATGAAGGATCAGAACTTTAATTACATCGAAGATTTGACGAGGTACCAGCGACAAAAAACGTCCCTGGTGCGAATAGGAGGAGTATTGCTTGGAGATGGAAGTCCGATCCGCATTCAATCAATGACGGATACCGACACCAGCAACACAGAAGCTACTGTTGAGCAGATTATCCGCATTATCAAGTGTGGAGCAGATTTGGTTCGCGTTACCGTAAGGGGAGTAAGCGATGCTGAAAATCTGCAGAACATCAAGCGTGAACTGGTGGCCCGGGGATACGAAAACCCCTTGGTGGCGGACATCCATTTCAATCCTCACCTGGCTGAAATTGCTGCCAAATATGTATTCAAAATCCGCATCAATCCCGGTAACTTTTACGATAGACGTGCCAAGTTTGAGCACCATCTTTACACCGATGAAGAATACAAAACTGAACTTCAGAAAATTGAAGAACAGTTTATTCCTTTTCTCCAGATTTTAAAAAATACCAATACGGCCTTACGCATTGGCGCCAATCAAGGTTCTTTGTCTGATCGTATCATGAGCCGTTATGGCGATACGCCTTCGGGAATCGTGGAATCAGTGATGGAATTCCTGCGCATCTGCAAGAAAGAAGATTTTGCCAACGTGGTCATATCCATCAAGTCGAGCAACACGCGTACCATGGTTTATACCGTGCGTTTATTGAGTTACAAGATGCGGCTGGAAGACATGAATTATCCGCTTCATCTTGGTGTTACAGAAGCCGGAGAAGGTGAAGACGGCCGGATTAAATCTGCAGTTGGTATTGGCGCCCTGCTTGCTGATGGAATTGGAGATACCATCCGTGTTTCTTTAACCGAAGCTCCTGAAAATGAAATCTCGGTTGCCCGCAAGCTGATCAACCATATCGAGACATACAAAGGCCATAAGCCTATAAAAGCTCCCCTGTTTGCACAAATCAATCCCTTTGAATACGAACGGCGGTCTGTAAGGCCTGTATTGCGTCTGGGAGATAATTTTTTGCCCGTAGTCATGGCTGATCTTCGTGGACGGTCCCTTTCTGAAATTCTGCCTTTAAGGGGCAAGCAAATTCCTGAATACTTTTTCAACAACAATGAAGTGCTTGATTTGGAAGGAAATTCCTATCCTGTGCTTACACTCGAGGAATATCTGTTTGGGGGATCTCATTGGGGACAAACTAAATTTATCCGCACCAACAAGGAAGAGTTTGATCATTTCATGAATGAAAATCCTGAGATAATTAC
>DMFR01000301.1:1428-2053 GCA_003450125.1 Prolixibacteraceae bacterium
TCCTGAGATAATTACCAAACTCAAACAAACCAGGAAGACCATTCTGATGCTCGAAAGCCTGAATAAGAATCCCTTTGCCGAGCTGCGGGCCTTCTTTATGACCCTCGAATCCCATATCTGGAAAGTACCGGTAGTGATATTCAGGAAATACAACGAACGTTATCTGGAGAACCTACAGATAAAAGCAGCTGCCGACCTTGGTGGTTTACTTATTGACGGATACGGCGATGGGATCTGTATTACCAATGAATCAGAGCAGATTACTTTTACCGATCTGAAAGACCTGAGCTTTTCCATCCTGCAGGCCAGCCGGATGCGGTTGACCAAGACAGAATTCATCTCCTGTCCTGGTTGCGGAAGAACATTGTTCGACCTTCATGAAACAACTGTCAAAATCAAGGCACATTTCAACCATCTGGATCATCTTAAAATTGGCGTGATGGGTTGTGTAGTCAACGGCCCAGGCGAAATGGGCGATGTAGACTATGGGTTTGTAGGAGCCGGTCCCGGAAATGTAAACCTCTATAAGCAGCAGAAATTAATCAAAAAACATATTCCTTTTGAACAGGCTGTAGAAGAACTCGAAGCCCTTATCCGTGAAAACGGCGATTGGAAAGACCGGGAA
>DMFR01000301.1:2346-7936 GCA_003450125.1 Prolixibacteraceae bacterium
GCACGCAACTTTAAACTTTGAACTTGAAACTTTAAACTCTTCACTAAAAATAGACTTTTCGGATTGGGATCACTGTTGAGTGTTCGAATTTTGATTATTTTCGCCGAAACTTTTTTGAATCATGAAGGTAAATATAGTGGGAGGATCGAATTCTGTCTTTAACCAGTTTATGGCAGAAATCAGGGATGAGGTTATACAGAAAGATCCAATGCGGTTTAGAAGGAATCTCCAGCGTTTGGGTGAAATCTTCGCATACGAAATCAGCAAGAAGATGGATTATCAGACTACCGACGTAAAGACTCCCCTTGGAGTGGCCAAAGTAGAGACCATGGTTCAACATCCTGTTTTAGCGACCATTCTGCGTGCCGGATTGCCTTTACAGCAAGGCTTGCACAACATCTTTGACCATGCCGAGAATGCCTTTATCTCAGCCTACCGTAAATATGATGAGAAGGGTGAATTCCACATCGAATTCGAATACCTGGCTTCCCCTTCGCTGAATGCAAAAGATGTCATCCTCTCCGACCCCATGTTGGCTTCAGGAGCTTCAATGGAAATCGGCTATCAGGCTTTACTGAAAAAAGGAACTCCAAAACATGTTCACCTGGTGGTGGTAATAGCCAGTGCCCAGGGAGTTGAATATATCAAAAAGCACATCACTGCTGACAATGTTACTCTTTGGATTGGCGCCGTTGACCCTGATATGACCTCTATGTCGTACATTGTTCCCGGATTAGGTGATGCAGGCGATTTGGCCTTTGGGGCAAAGATTGATTCACACTAGAGGGGAGTTTAAAGTTCCAGGTTCAAAGTTAAAAGTTGCCTTTGGCCCCTTGCTCCATGCGCATGACTGTTCACTGTTCACTGTCTACTTTTTCCACCCGCAGCTGATCAGTACAGTCGAGCAATAGTTGACCCACGCTTTTTTGCAAAACCGGATGTGTCAGTTCAGGGGCAATTTCATTTAAAGGAACCAGCACAAACTTTCTTTCCTGAATGCGTGGATGCGGGATGGTCAGGTTTTCAGTTGAAATGATCTGATCGCCGTAAAACAAAATATCTATATCTATAATCCGCGAATCATACTGCTGCGCCTTTCTGGTTCGGCCAAGCTGTTGTTCGATCTGCTGGGTCCTTTCCAGAACCTCTTCAGGAGAAATTGAAACCGACAGTTCAAGCACCTGATTCCAGAACATATCAGTAGATTCAAAGCCCCATGGCTCTGTTTCATAGATGTGCGACTGTTGGGTTATCCTACCCACCTGCTCTTCCAACAAGGCGGTTGCTTCAAGAAACACCTGCCTCTTGTCACCCAAATTTCCACCCAGCAACAAATATAGTTTTATCATTAATCTTGGGTTATATTATTCAATCACATTCCAATGCCCCCCTTTGGCTGGGCCTATACGATCAATCTTCTTATCCTTTTGAAGGTTTTGCAAGTTTCGTTCAATTGATCTCTCGGAAATTCCAATTTGTTCAGCCATTTGTGGAATCGTCGCATCAGGATTTATAATCAGTATGCTAATAATTTTCCCCGACGTTTTCCCCGACGTTTTCCCCGACGTTTTCTCTTTCACTTTGCTTTCCTTCTTTTCTGGATTAGGGATGAATTCAATTTGTAGTCCTCCATTGCTGGTATCGAAAACCGGCTTCGGTAATCCAACCGATACACATAGATCAATGATTTTCTCTATTCCTCGTCCCCAGGATTCGATCATCCCAGCACGAAAAAAGGCATTAGCCACATCAGGATTATTGGGCTTGGATGGATGGATAGAAAATAAATTGTTTAAAGACCAGTCATGTGGAAGTTGTCCGTCATTCCAGATTCTGATTTTGTTTTCAAAAACTTTAATTTGAATGGGAATTCCACTACTATACTCTTTGTGAACAATGGCGTTAATTACTGCTTCGCGCAAGGCTCCTTCAGGAAAATTAAATGTTTCGACCCTGTTAATTCCTTCGTAACTGATTTTGGCTTTCATGTATTTGGTCAGGAGCATATCCATTGTCCGGTCAGCCTGCTGAAAAAGGTTACCATGAATTTCATCATGATAAATCAATTCAGTTTCAGTCTCAAAAAAGCCAATTTTGACATACGAACCTGTAATGAACTTTTCAGGCTCGTGATGAAAGAGTAACGCTGCAGCCCGTTTCAGCAATCCATTCTCTTTCATTTGTAAATGACTGAGTAAATGATCATTGCTTTCATTTAATGTATCTTCATCGACCCGCTTTGACTTTGCTGCTTTTTTCCGAAACAGTTCAAAAGCTGATGCATCCAATTCCTCTGCTTTCAAATAGGAGAGCGGAATACTATCCCAATGCTTTCCCGTTTTTTGTAAAATAAATTTATTTAGGGCATTTCCTTTCAGCTCTTGCTTGGTGCTTCCGCTTCGATAATGGTATTGCCCTTTATAATTAATCGGATAGGGATATGGATCAACGATGATCTCCAGATATTGAACTCCATTATCTTCCATGAGATTCACATCAACCATGATTCCAAGTAGATCGCGCACTTTATTGGAAATTTCTTCGGCAAGCTTTTTGGCTTCCGACAATCCAATAATGTGTCCATTGTCGCTTTTACCAATGATCAATATTCCACCCTGGGCATTGGCAAAACCACAGATCCACTTGATGTATTCATCGCGCCAGGTTTCTTTCCATTCAATATTCTCATTTTCTGTTGTCATTTAATATATGATATTGAATTCCTGTCTGATTTTGTAACAAAAACACTAACTTCGTACAAATCTATAGTACATTTTCGAATAAAGTAAATCAAATACGATCTATATGAAGGAATTTTTCAAATTTATGCTGGCCTCCATTGTCGGAGTCATCATTGCCGGTCTGTTATTGATCCTGATTACCATTGGTATTATTTCTGCCGTGGTTTCCGTTTCCGATCAGCCTGTAAGTATTTCATCCAACAGTTTACTGTTCCTCAAATTTGATTATGACATTGTTGATCGTGCCAAGAAAAGTCCCTTTGAAGGACTTGATTTCGGGATGTTTCAGGGAGAAAAGGAAGTAGGACTGAATGATTTGCTCGACTGTATCCGTAAGGCCAAAAACGATGACAATATCAAAGGCATCTACCTCAATCCTATGGATATCCAGGCAGGAATGGCTTCCGTAGAGGAAATCAGGAATGCCTTGAAGGATTTCAAGACTTCCGGCAAGTTCATCTATGCCTACGGAGAATACCTCACCCAAAAGGCTTATTACCTGGTTTCTGTGGCCGATACCCTGGCCATGAACCCTCAAGGCTCTGTCGACTTCCGTGGCCTAGGGGGCGAACATACCTTCTACAAGAAAGCGTTGGAAAAACTAGGCATTGAAGTCCAGATTATCCGCCATGGCAAATTCAAGGCTGCTGTCGAACCTTTCATCCTGGATAAAATGAGCAATGAAAATAGGCTCCAGACTGAAACCTATTTAAAGAGTATCTGGAATGAAATGTTGACCGATATCTCTGCCTCACGTCATTTAAGTGTGGCTGAGCTGAACGCCATTGCCGATCAGGTATCCTCTTTTAGAAGAGCTGATTTTGCCCAGCAAAAGAAACTGGTTGATCGTCTTAAATATAAAGACCAGGTGATCAATGACCTGAAGAAACTCACAGACACTCCTGACAGGGAAGATCTGAACGCCATTGATATTCACAAGTATGTAAAAGTACCTGAACCGCGCACTCAAAAAGGATTGGCCCGTAAAAAGATTGCCGTCATTTATGCCTCCGGTAGTATTGATGCCAGCGTATCGGGCGATGGAATTAAGTCGGAAGACCTCTCCAGAACGATCCGTGAAGCCCGTCGCGATTCTTCCATCAAAGCCATCGTTTTGCGTATTAATTCACCCGGTGGCAGCGCTTATGGTTCTGAAGTCATCTGGCGTGAAGTGAAACTTGCCGCCCAGTCCAAGCCGGTCATTGCCTCGATGGGTGATGTGGCCGCTTCGGGTGGATATTACATTGCCTGTGCTGCCAATACCATCGTGGCCGACCGTACCACCATTACCGGATCCATCGGTATTTTCGGAATGATCCCCAACGTGCAGAAACTCATGACCGACAAACTTGGAATTACGCAGGATGTGGTAACCACCAATGCCCATTCTGACATGATCTCACTTACCCGTCCGATGACCACCTTTGAGCGTGATCTGATGCAGCAAACCATTGAGGATGGCTACCAGACCTTTATCACCCGCGTGGGTGAAGGCCGCAAGATGGTGATCGCCGATGTGGATGCCATTGGTCAGGGCCGCGTCTGGGCAGCAACCGATGCAAAAGGCATCAAGCTGATCGACTCCTATGGAGGATTAACCGAAGCCATCGCACTGGCAAAGAAGATGGCCAACCTGGAGAACTACCGGATCATAAACCTTCCCAAACAGAAAGATACCTTTGAAGAACTCATGAAAGAATTTTCGGGATCAGCCAAGGCTAGCCTTCTCAAAGATGAACTGGGTGAAAATTATAAATACTATCAGCAGTTGCACAGCATCATTTCAGAAAAAGGCATCATGGCCCGTATGCCATACGATATTGACATTCATTAAACATCAAAAAATAGCTTCCAAAAGGGAGAGGATCAATCTATACGGTTGATTCTCTCCCTTTTTTTTATGGACATTTTTTGGTACGGGCGACGTTGGGGCGTCCTTATATGGTCGCTCTGTTTCCTTCCCATCATCTGTAACTCATCTGTAACTCATCTGTAACCTTTCTGTAACCTAAGGTTACAGAAAGGTTACAGATGAGTTACAGATGAGTTACAGATGATGGGAAGGAAACAGAGCGACGGTGAAAGGAGAAAAGCAGTTCTTCAAGGGGACCAATCGGCTATCCTTTATAATAGGGAGTACAAAAATTGGCAGGAAGGAGTAAAAGTAAGGGGCTGAAAAAATAATGTAGGAAGTGAAAGTGTATTATAACCAACAGGGATTCCTTACAGTTGAATAGATTGCAAGATGGAAGAATAATCAGTTCAATGATTATCTCCTATTGCAAAAAAAGCCGGCAGCTTTGTCCTTGATAATTTCTAAAAGTAAATGCTGTAAAAGTTCTTGCCCGAAAACTTACTTTGTATTTTTCCGCTCGATTTCTCTTAAGTTGTCTAGCTTTTTCTTCTGAAGGAAACTGTAAATATCGCCAAGATGTTCCTTCACCTGCTTGTTCCCAAACTCGTACACCTTGGTAACCAGTCCGTCAAGGAAATCACGGTCATGCGAGACGAGGATAAGGGTTCCGTCGAAATCCTGGAGGGCGCTTTTCAGGATGTCCTTGGTACGCATGTCGAGGTGGTTGGTAGGCTCATCTAAAATGAGCAGGTTAACGGGTTCAAGCAGCAATTTGATCATGGCAAGACGGGTGCGCTCCCCTCCTGACAGTACTTTCACCTTTTTGGTAATGTTATCGCCCCCGAACATAAAGGCCCCGAGAAGGTCTTTTATTTTGGTGCGGATATCCCCAACGGCCACATCGTCTATGGTCTGGAAAACAGTCAGCTCTTCTTCGAGCAGCGAGGCCTGATTTTGTGCAAAATAGCCCTCTTATACACATCTCCGAGCCCAC
>DMFR01000301.1:7984-10853 GCA_003450125.1 Prolixibacteraceae bacterium
TGTGTCCAAGGGACATTTTGCCCTGGTAGTCGATTTCACTCATGATGGCTTTCACAAGGGTTGATTTCCCTTCACCATTTTTACCTACAAAGGCAATTTTCTCTCCCCTTTCAATGGTAAGGGAAGCATTGCCAAACACCAGGTGGTCGCCATAGCTTTTGGAAAGTTCTTCCACGATAACCGGGTAATTACCCGAGCGAGGTGAAGGTGGAAATTTCAGACGCAAAGCTGAAGAATCGACTTCGTCCACTTCAACAATCTCCAGTTTCTCCAGCATTTTAACGCGGGAACCTACCTGCAGGGTTTTTGAATACGTTCCCTTGAAGCGGTCGATGAATTCAGTGGTCTCGGCAATAAACTTCTGTTGCTCGTCGAATTGTTTCTGTTGCTGTTCGCGTCGTTCAGCACGTAGTTCAAGGTATTTGGAGTAGTTGACTTTATAATCGTAAATACGTCCCATGGTAACCTCAATGGTCCGGGTGGTGATGTTGTCGATAAAGGCACGGTCATGTGAGATGACAATCACGGCTTTGGCCCCGTTGATCAGGAATTCTTCGAGCCATTGGATAGACTCGATATCCATGTGATTGGTTGGTTCATCCAATAAAATCAGATCAGGCTTCTGCAGCAGGATTTTGGCCAGTTCAATTCTCATGCGCCATCCACCACTGAACTCACTGGTAGGACGGGCAAAATCTTCACGGGTAAAGCCCAATCCAATGAGGATCTTCTCTACCTCAGCATCATAATTGATTTCTTCGATAGAGTAGTATTTCTCGCTTAAGGTAGAAACGCGCTCTATCAGATCAGAATAATAATCAGACTCGTAGTCAGTTCGGGTAGAAAGTTCTTCGTTCATGGAAGCAATCTCCTGTTCCATTCCTTTAATTCGGGAAAAGGCCTGGGCAGCTTCATCAAAAACAGTACGGTTGTCTTCGGTCAGTAAATGTTGAGGAAGATAGGCAATCACTGCATCTTTTGGAGCAGAAACCCTCCCCTTATTGGCTGTCTTGGCACCGGCAATCACCTTGAGCAAGGTTGATTTACCTGCCCCGTTCTTTCCCATCAATGCAATCCTGTCTTTATCGTTGATCACAAATGAAATATCCGAAAAAAGGGCCGATCCGCCAAACTCTACTGTAAGTCCATCAACTGAAATCATTCTATCCTGTTTTTTTGAAGGCGCAAAGATAACTGTTTTGCCGAAAGAAAATTAAGCCCCTTCCTTTATGGGATGAAACCATCTTGTATATGTCCCCCTTGTTGCTTATCTTTACTTGAGTTATCAGACGAACATTCAGCAGCAATTGATGTTGGAGATACCAGAAAATAATCATTAAATATCAACTGAACACATGCATACTACCATTGATCAATTTATTGCCGGCATTCCCAAGGCTGAACTTCATCTGCACATTGAGGGAACGTTTGAACCTGAATTAATGTTTGAAATCGCTCATCGCAATCAGCTGAAATTGAAATATGCAACAGTTCAGGAACTAAAAGCGGCTTACCAATTCAATAACTTACAGGAGTTCCTGGATATTTATTACAGTGGCGCCAATGTATTGATGGAAGAACAGGACTTTTACGATCTGACATGGGCCTATCTGCAGAAGATTCATTCACAGAAGGTGGTTCACACCGAAATATTCTTCGATCCTCAAACGCATACCCTACGAGGTGTTCCTTTCAACAAGGTCATTTCAGGTATTCACAGGGCATTGAAAGATGGGGAAAATATATTGGGAATAAGTTCAAAGCTGATTGTTTCCATCTTGCGTCACCTGAGTGAAGAAGCTGCCTTCGAGACCCTTGAACAAGCCTTAAAGTATAAGGATTGGATCAGTGCCGTAGGATTGGACTCCTCGGAAAAAGGACATCCGCCATCCAAGTTTGAGCGTGTATTTGAAAAAGCCCGCAAGGAAGGCCTTTTGGTTGTAGCACATGCAGGGGAGGAAGGCCCGCCGGAATATGTATGGGAAGCATTGGACATCCTGAAAGTTTCGCGCATCGACCATGGCAACCGTTCGCTGGAAGATGCTCAACTGGTTGAAGAACTGGTCAGGCGCAAAATGCCCTTAACAGTTTGTCCGCTTTCCAACCTTCAACTCAAAGTGGTTCAGGAGTTGACCAGCCATCCCATCCTAGAAATGTTAGAAAAAGGAATGGTGGCCACTGTCAATTCTGATGACCCAGCTTATTTTGGGGGATATATCAACGAAAACTACCTGGCCTTGGCACAGGCGCTGAATTTGAGTAAAGAGCAGATCACCCAATTGGCCAAGAACTCTTTCCAGGCAAGCTTTCTGGAAGAGGATGAAAAACTTCGGATGATTGAAAGAGTGGATGATTATTTTCAGGAAAACAACATTTAGTCAAACCCTAAGTCAAATCCTCCAGTTCATATCAACAAGCATCCATTATATTCATCAACAAAAAGGATCGCTAATCCATATAAAAGTTCAATCTAAACAAACTATTAGCTGTAAAAGTATTAATATTGAAGCAAGTAAAATTAATTTGTATCTTTATCAAAGGTCAAATTAACAGCTAACTACCTAACCAGTATTATATACTATGTCAAAACCTAATCGTCGTGATTTCATCAAATCAGCCAGCCTGGCTTTTGGAAGCGTTTTACTGTTACCTTCCTGTCTGAAACAAAACAATATCTACCGTTTCTTTACACCTGAAGAAGCCAAATGCATCATTGCCTTTAGCGAGCAGATCATCCCCAAAGATGAATCACCGGGGGGCACCGATGCAGGGGTCATTTTCTATATCGACAGGCAGCTATCCACTGTATTTAATTACGACCAGGATACCTACCGCAATGGAATAAAAAATCTCCAGGCTTATTGTAAGG
>DMFR01000301.1:10975-11135 GCA_003450125.1 Prolixibacteraceae bacterium
GCAAGAGCTTTGAAACACTGAACCCTGAGGATCAGATCACGATCATGAAAGCAATGGAATCCAATCAATTGAATGAAAAAGAATGGCCACAAGGCAAGGCTTCTGATTTCTTTAACCTGGTTTTATCCCATACCATGCAGGGATTTTACGGCTCTCCCAT
>DMFR01000301.1:11342-11578 GCA_003450125.1 Prolixibacteraceae bacterium
CAGGGATTTTACGGCTCTCCCATCCACGGCGGCAACAAGGATTATATGAGTTTCGAGATGTTGCGCATTGATTATCCGCTGGTAATTGGTCAAAATCGTTATCGTTCATAAAAGAGAATTGAAGACCACTATTTTAGACATTTAAATAAATCGAATGAAGAAATTGTATCTGTTCCTATATATGGTGTTGTGGATCAATTGTTCCATGAGCCAAAGTTATACATGGAAAAATGTAA
>DMFR01000476.1 GCA_003450125.1 Prolixibacteraceae bacterium
ATTTTGTAGACTTTAATTAATGATTTAATTATTTTACATATTTTTTAACCTTAAACAAGTTTTCTTATGAACAAAGCACAATTAATCGATGCAATTGCTGAAAAAGCAGGTTTGACTAAAGCCGATGCAAAAAAATCTCTGGATGCTTTTGTAGAAGCTACTACTGATGCCTTAAAAAATGGTGATCGTGTTGCTCTGCTCGGATTCGGATCTTTCTCTGTTGCCTCACGTAGCGCAAGAACCGGAAGAAATCCACAATCAGGACAAGCTATTTCAATTCCTGAAAAGAAGGTTATCAAATTTAAACCAGGTGCTGAATTAGCTGATACGATCTAGTATTTATCCTGAAAAATTTAGAAAAGGGTTGCATAAATGATATGCATCCCTTTTTTTTATCTTTGCCCGATAATAAATACAGCCATGGAACCCAATTTGATTCAGTTTCTTTCAGAATTTGTAACCCCTGAAAGGCTTGCCTTGTTTAATAAAGTACTCTCGTTCAGGACCAATTACCTGACCGTAGTTCTTGAAGACATGTATCAGACCCACAATGCGAGCGCCGTTGTTCGCACAGCCGATTGTTTTGGCATCCAAAATGTCCATGTGATCGAAAACAAACACGTGTTTAATTTCAATCCAGATGTGGTTAGGGGGGCATCCAATTGGGTAAATGTTATCCGTCACAACGGCACTGAAATGAATACTCCTCAAGCCTTGCAGCAATTGCGTAAGGATGGTTACCGCATTGTTTTGGCTACTCCTCATGATCATGATGTTGACCTGGAGAATTTTGACCTTGGAAAAGGAAAAGCAGCCATCGTATTTGGATGCGAACGGCCCGGCCTTACTGAATGGGCCACCAAGGAGGCCGATGAATTCATGAAGATTCCAATGGTGGGCTTTACTGAAAGTTTAAATGTTTCAGTGTCAGTTGCTATCACTTTGCACCATCTGACCCATCAGCTTCGTAATCACTCAGCTATTGATTGGAAGCTTTCAGAGGAAGAAAAACAGCAGACGATGCTTGACTGGCTGCGTATGACCATTAAACGTGTCGATTTGCTGGAAGATAAATTTGTAGAACTTCAAAAATAACAACACATGAATGTTTTTGCTGAAAAGTTTGCAGACCTGAAGATATTAAGATATGCAGTGCCCGGGTTCGAGGCCCTTGATCTGAACAAAAAGTTATACATCTACCATCTTTCCCAGGCTGCATTGTGTGGCCGGGATATTCTATGGGACCAGAACAACCGGTATAATTTAAGTATTAGGGCTGTGTTGGAAACTATCTGGAAGACCTTCAAGGGCAATCGTGAAACCGAATCTTTCAAGTCATTTGAAATTTACCTTAAAAGGGTTTGGTTTTCCAATGGAATCCATCATCATTATTCCACTGAAAAGTTACCTGTCGGCTTTACTGAAACTTATTTCAGTGAACTGGTTGCCAAGTCGCGTTGGAGGGCATTTAAACAGCCTTCAGGCACGAAATTTGAAAAGTTCATTGCCAGTATTCAGGACGTAATATTTAATCCTGAGAAAGAAGTAAAACGGGTCAATCTTGATCCTGACAAAGACTTGCTGGACGCTTCCTGTAACAATTATTACAAGGATGTTACCCAAGAAGAAGCTGAAACATTTTATGCTGCCTTAAAAACATCTGCAGGATTTGAACCTATTTCCTTTGGATTGAATTCAACATTGGTGAAGGAAAATAACCAAATGGTTGAAAAGGTATGGAAATTGGAGGGTAAATACGGCAAGGCCATTCAGCAGATTATCTTTTGGTTGAATAAGGCGGTCCAATATGCCGAGAATGACCTTCAGAAAAAATACATAGGTACCCTGATTCAATATTACACTTCAGGCGATTTGGCTTTGTTCGATCAGTACAGCATTGATTGGGTGAAAGAATTGGAAGGTGAGGTCGATTTTATGAATGGCTTTATTGAGGTTTATGGCGATCCGCTGGGAATAAAGGGAAGCTGGGAGTCGATTGTGAACTTCAAGGACCTTGAAGCCACCAAACGGGCCAGTATTTTAAGTGAAAATGCACAGTGGTTCGAAGATCACTCGCCTGTTGATCCCCAGTTTAAGAAGGATGCGGTAAAAGGGGTGAGTGCCAAGGTGATTAACGTGGCTATGCTGGCAGGTGATTGTTATCCTGCTACGCCCATTGGAATTAATTTACCCAATGCTGAATGGATTCGCGAGAAGCATGGATCTAAATCAGTTACCATTGAAAATATTACTCAAGCCTATTTCCTGGATTCGATGAACAATGGGATGTTGGAAGAATTTGCCGGCTCTTCCGAAGAAATTGAAAGGGTTCGGCAGTATGGTTATTTAGCAGGGAACCTACATACCGATCTGCACGAATGTCTGGGCCATGGCTCTGGTAAAGTTAGGACAGGAGTAAGCACCGAAAATTTAAAGAATTATTATTCAACCATTGAAGAGACCCGGGCAGACCTTTTTGCTCTGTATTATATGCTCGATGATCAAATGTTGCATCTTGGACTGCTTCCTTCAATGGATGCTGCCAAAGCTGAATATGATACCTATCTGCGCAATGGATTGCTCACGCAGCTCACTCGCATTGAACCGGGAAAAGACATCGAAGAATCGCACATGCGCAACCGTCAGTTGATTTCCCGTTGGGTGTATGAAGCCGGAAAAGAGAACAATGTGGTTGAATTTATTCGTTCAGAAGATAAAACTTACATTAGGATTAATAATTATCCCGCATTAAGGGAATTGTTTGGGCAATTGCTGAAAGAAATACAGCGCGTTAAGTCGGAAGGTGATTTTGAGGCAGCCAAGCAACTGGTGGAAGACTTCGGTGTAAAAGTGGACAGGCCACTTCATGATGAAATACTGGTCCGTTTTAAAAAGCTTGACCTTGCCCCCTATGCCGGATTCTTAAATCCTGTTTATGAACTTAAAACATGGCCCTGTGGAACTGTTGCTGATGTTTTGGTCACCTATGATGAAGAATACTCAACTCAAATGCTGCGTTACAGCAAGGATTACGGGTTTCTTCCGATGGTCAACGACTGAAATAGTTTAAAGTTTCAAGTTCAAAGTTGAAGTCCTCTCCGAAAAATTTATTTTACTAAAAAGCAACAAAGTAGTACAATGTATCAGGGTCGTTCAATTCTAAATAATGGTTAAAAGAAAGGCATACTTCCTCGTTTATTTTTGAATTCATTCCATCATACATTCCTGAACTGGTATCTCCTGCTACCTGAGAGTGGATTGCTGGCATCAATGAGTACTGTTTTAGATCTATATCTGTACTAAGTTAGCCAATTTAGTACAGATACAGTACAGAAACAGTACAGATAGATGCCAGCAATCCACTCTCAGGTAGCAGGAGATACC
>DMFR01000474.1:0-3883 GCA_003450125.1 Prolixibacteraceae bacterium
CTTTTTGCATAAATAGGTACCTTTATCATCAAACTTATAATAGATCCCTGTATAAGGTCGTTCGGTGCCTTTCCCTTCGATGACTGATCTTTCCAGCTCATTTAGTTCGTTGAATTGCATTGCTTTATAGTTCATAGTTTTATTTTTTAGAACCCATTGGCATCCAGTACCAATTTGATAAAATTATCATTAGTAAACGTTTCATCACTTATTATCCGTAGTATACAATTGGGCAACAAGAATTGTTTAATTTTATACATAACAATTATTTAAAGCCCCTGAAATTGCCATTCCCTTACCAGCTTGACTAAAAGTTGTATCTTGCAAAAAAAAATTATGAAACGGATTTTTAAGTATTTTCTTCAGGGATTATTGTTGTCAGGACCTTTGGCCTTGACATTGTACGCTGTATTCCTGATGTTTAATTACGTGGATCGACTGATTGGAGATCCATTAAAAGAGCATTATCAAATAGACACACCAGGCATCGGGATCGTGGTTTTATTCATTTCCTTAACGTTGTTAGGCATTATTGGGCAAACAATCATCGCCCGACCATTCATCTATTTCACCAAAAGACTTTTGAAACGGACCCCACTTTTAAATGTCATCTATACCTCTATTCAGGATTTGTTTACCGCTTTTGTAGGGAAAGAAAAGAAGTTTAATGTTCCGGTACTGGTTTGTATGAATAAGGAAAACAATTTATGGAAATTGGGGTTTGTAACCGAAAAGAACTTGAAGGACTTTGGGTTTCAGGGTATGGTTGCTGTTTATTTTCCACATTCTTATGCCTTTTCCGGGGTATTATATTTTGTGCCTGAAAGTTCTGTCAAACCAGTTGAGCTTAGTCCATCAGAGGTCATGAAATTTGTTGTTTCAGGTGGGGTGACCAAAGTTAATTAGATAAAATATGCAGACCGAAGTCGTTTTAATGGGTGGTTTTTTAGTGCTGATCGTTTCTGTGTTAATGATCGACTTATTGGTTGTTGGGCGAAAATCACATATCGTTTCAACCAAAGAGGCCTTGGGATGGACCAGCATCTGGGTTCTGCTTGCACTGGGCTTTTATGTATTCCTGAAATTTTATGGACATCTGCTTCATGGCATACAAACGCCAGCTGAGTTGACTGAGGTAGTAGGAAAGTATTCCCCTGATTTGAGGTTTAAGTTAACTGATTTTAACGGCATGCTGGGCGAGTACCGTGATCACATGTCGATGAATTATTTGGCAGGTTATTTTATCGAACAAACTCTTTCAATTGATAATGTCTTCGTCATTCTATTGATACTTCAGGGCTTTTCAGTTCCACAGAAAAATTATAAGACCGTTTTATTCTGGGGCGTCTTAGGCGCCATTGTATTAAGGTTCATCTTCATTTTTGCAGGGGCAGCACTGATCCAGCGTTTTGAATGGGTACTGTATGTATTTGGGGCCTTTTTGGTGTTTCAGGGAATCAGGATACTGGTAAAAAAAGAAGATCAGAGTAAAGATCCCCGCGATTCTATGATTGTAAAATATCTTTCCAGATACTTGAACATTACAACTGAATACATTGGAAACAAGTTTGCCCTTAAAGAGGCTGGGAAGGTTTTTTTTACTCCTTTAATGCTGGTTGTGGTGCTTGTGGAGTTTACAGATGTGATTTTTGCCCTTGACTCCATACCGGCGGTATTTTCAGTGACCCTTGATCCCTATGTGGTGTTCTTTTCCAACATCTTCGCCATTATAGGACTCCGTTCATTGTTCTTTCTGTTGGCCAATATGATTGATAAATTCAGGTTCTTGAATATTGGTGTAAGTATTTTGCTGATTTTTGTCGGGATCAAATTGCTGGCACATACATGGCTTGAAGAAATTGGATTTAAATCATCTTACTCCTTGTATTTCATTGCCATAACAATCATACTGAGCGTCGTATTTTCAATTCTACTTCCAGAAAAAGAAAAAGCTTAGGCAACATGAGTCCGAAATAAATGAATGACGGACATTATATCTCTAAGACCTATTCACTTTTATCTTGAAGGAAGCATCACTTAATATTGATTGCTTTGTTCCTCTTAAAAGGTCAAATAGGGTCAAATAGGGTCAAATTAGGTCGTTTCCATGGTCGATTGTTGCTATCAACCTACCTTTATTACAGAAAAGGACAAGAAAGGATTTTCCAATGGGTAAAATTCAAACAAAGTCTTATCTCCTAAACCTTTCCTATGTGGGAGAGAGTTTATTTATTATAGATCACGTTCATTGACATATTGAAAAAATTGTAGAAAGGCTTTGCCTAACTTTGTACAAGCAATATTCTCTCTGGCCTTGCCGGCAGGCCAGAGAGAGATATTTATATAAAACATTCAAATGAAATCAATTTCACAGCGCTTTTTGTTTGGAATATTTTGAAAATAAGGTGTTTCAAAATTGATTAAAAAGTCCATCTATAGCTCAATCCTAAACTTCCCTGTCCTAAATAAGTTGGAGTCAATGAAGATGAAATGCCATGTTCCTTCAGCTTTTTAGTGATAACCTGCCTGCCATGAGAAACAGCAATTTTCCCACAAGTATAACCTATTGCAATTGCCAACGGATAATCACTCGCCCAATGGACACCATTGTTGAGCATTACATAGCCGAGTAAGCCCATCATCGAATAACCAACAGGTTTAATATACTTATTATCAGGATAATTACTGGAAAGAATTGTAATTGTTGCCATTGCCGTTGCCAAATGCCCGGAGGGAAAAGCGTCGTATCTAGATACTTGTTTCTGATATAATTTAGGGTTAGGAAAAAAATCCCAGGCACCTCCTGGTTTTCCTGAACCTCCTTCTTGCATTGAAACCCATGCAGTTTCGCGTCCTGTAATGCGTTTCAAAAACTGAGTTGTAATTCCCATCGTCAGAAACATTTCTGTCAATTCTGCGCTCGTTTGCATGGCCCGGTAATCATTGTTAGCTATACCAAAGCTATAAAATCCACCGGAAATCAATAAGCTTGGCCAACCTTCACCAAAAAAATAGATGGCGTTACTTACACTTGCCGGAACCTCTAATACAGTTGTTCCACCAATTCTGACAAGCGATTTTGTTTTTTTATGATCGGGATCAAGATGAATATATCGTCCAAATTGCTGAGCAGCATTTGTAATTGGCTGATCGATCAGCATCAGTAAGCCAGTTCCAGCCATGATCGCACCTACTTTGGGTAGATTCTTTTTTGAGAAAGGTGTTTTTCCGAGTAGATAAATATCCAGGGGCGCATTCCTTATAAATTGAAAATGTTTAGGCTTAAAATATGCCAATGAATCACCTGAATCAAGAATAACAAGTTGAGCTTTTTGTAACTTTACAGTATCTCGAAATGCCTTATAAACCAGGGTATCATTTCCCGATTCCGCATGTACACTTAAAGCTACAGGAACAAGAACCAATAATAAAATAAACCCTTTTGCAATTCGGTGAATTAATTGTCCAATTCTCATTTTACATCCCATTTATCAAGTTTATTTTTATACAGGTAATTGGCAGATTGGTAATAGATGATGGCTTCATTTTGTAAATTCTGGTCTATGGGTTCAGGTTTCATCTCTCCGGAATTTGGATCAATATTGTATTGGGTTACTTTTTGTTGCGGGCTCAATATCGTCAACTGGTTGTTCTTGATGTATCCGAGTTTTTGATAGTTGGAAATAAATGCACGTTCCTCCTCAGGAGCCATTTTGACAATATCTTTGCCGAAGAATTTACTCTTGTATGACCAATTCATTATTCCCAGTAGGGTTGGAGCAACATCAATCTGGCTGCACAATTTACTGATTTGTTGTGGATGAATTAGTGCGGGATTATAAATGATCAGTGGAATTTGGTATTCCATAAACGGTAATTCAGC
>DMFR01000474.1:3982-5212 GCA_003450125.1 Prolixibacteraceae bacterium
CCATAAACGGTAATTCAGCTTTCCCTGCACTTCCGGCACAATGATCGGCCATAATGACAAACAAGGTATTTTTGAACCATGGCTTCAGGCTGGCTTTTTTGATGAACTCACCAATGGCAAAGTCACAGTATTTAACTCCTCCGGCGCGGCTGATATGAGATGGAATATCAATTACTCGATCAGGATAAGTAAATGGACGATGATTGGATATGGTCATGATATGATTCAGAAAAGGTTCACCTGCAGCATAAGTTTTGTCACATTCTTTCAAGGTCCGGTTGAATATATCCTGATCACAAACACCCCAACTATTGGCAAAGGTGATTTCATCTTTATGTAGATCATTTCGGTCGACAATTTCATATCCATTGTGAGAGAAAAAATAATTCATATTGTCGAAATAGCCATAGCCTCCATAGATGTATTTTAAATGATAACCACGTTCCTTAAATAGTTGGCCAACTGAAAACATGTTCTCATTGTTGGGACGCTTGATCACACTTTGTCCGGGTTTAGGCGGAGCGCCAAGAGTTGAGGCTTCCAGACCATAAATAGTGCGGGTTCCGATGGCATAGAGGTTTGTGAATAGCAAAGAGCTGTCGGCAATGGCATCCAGGTTTGGAGTAATGCTTTCTTTTTGTTTTCCTTTAAATCCGAGGAATTCGGCGCTAAGGCTTTCAACGGTAATAAAAACAACATTATACCGATGCTCTTCACCCGGATTGGTAATCTTTCTTGAAATATCGAAAGGTTTTTCATTCAGATATTCACTGTTTTCGCTTTTAAGGATGTCGTGCAGTTGTTTGAAATTCTGCTCATTGTTCTGCAGGGCATAAAAAGTATCATAGTCCAGTTCATTGTTTAGGAATGCAGCAAATAGCGAGTGAATTCCATTTTTTGCAAGCTCATTGTTGTATCGGTTTTTAGTGATTTCAACAGAGGTATTCTTGATCAAGATGAATGAAAAAACAGGGATGGCAAGTAATGTCAATCCAGTTATCATTCGATGTTTCCGTGCGCTTTTACTTTCAAGGAAAGCAGCGAGAAACTTTTTCTTCACAATAAAATAAATCAGGCCAATATCAGCAATCAGAATGAGGGAAATAAGGATCGGCAGGGGATATGATTCCTGGATATTGCCAAGAACCTCTGTGGTATAAATGAGGTAATCAACCGCAATAAAATTATAGCGGACACCAAATTCTTCCCAGAAAAAGTATTCGGCAACAC
>DMFR01000376.1:0-218 GCA_003450125.1 Prolixibacteraceae bacterium
ATCGTTAATCGTTAATCGTTAATGTGTTAAATGGTTAAATTGTCAAATTGTCAAATCTTTAAATAGTAAATAGTAAATAATAAAATAGTAAATAATTAATAGATGTCTTTCACCAAGCTGATTCTAAAATCTATCTGGTTTTACCGTAAACTCAACATGACCATTGTCCTGGGAATTGCATTAAGCACCGCCATTTTGGTGGGTGCTTTGATCATTGG
>DMFR01000376.1:449-4744 GCA_003450125.1 Prolixibacteraceae bacterium
ACTGGGAAATACCTCGCAAGTGATTACAGCCGGGGAACGATTGTTCCGTCAACAATTGGCTAAAGACCTGGCTGAAAAAGCAGGTGTTGCTACAACTGCCCTGTTGCGTGCCAATGGCTTTGGGGTGATCGGTGGAGGTCAACTACGCATCAATCAACTGGCTGTATGGGGAGTTGATTCTACTTTAGGAGGATTTGCAAACCATCCGAAAGCATTTATATTAAAGGACAATGAAGCAGCCATTAATGAGAATCTGGCCACATTATCAGGATTGAAAGTAGGCGATGAACTGTTGCTTCGGGTGAATAAGCTGAATACTTTTCCTGCCAATACGCCATTTGTTTCAGTGAAAGAAGCCACGATCTCATTTCGGATAAAGATTACCTGTATCCTCAAAGCAGATGAACTGGGTAATTTAAATCTTAAAAATATACAATCTGCCCCCCGTAATGTTTTCCTGAACCTGGCATGGCTGAACCAGCAAATGGAACTTCAACAAAAAGCCAATGTGTTATTAGTTTCCGAAGGGGTCTCAAGCGATGAAATCATCCATAATCTACAGGATAACTGGACATTGGAAGATATAAACTTACAGATACGGGAGAATAAGGAGTTCAATTACACGGAACTGATTTCAGACCGGGTATTTGTAGAACCGGTCGTTGAAAAGGTTTGCACCTCAAAACTAAATGATGCACGTCCCGTATTTAGCTATTTCATCGATGAGTTTACCCTTCATGGCAAGCAGACACCTTATTCATTTGTCTCTACCGATGAATCGTTAAAGAGTCAACAGATCATGGTCAGTCAGTGGCTGGCTGATGATTTGAAAGTAAAAGTAAATGACACTGTCAGACTATCCTATTTCGAGGTAGGTCCTTTGAGACGATTGGTTATGAAGGATACGGTTTTCATTGTTAAAAGCATTTATAAACTGGAAGGCAGTCGGGCTGATCAGAACCTGATGCCAGTCATTCCAGGACTTTCAGATGCGGGTAATTGCAGGGATTGGAAAACAGGCGTGCCTGTCGACTTAAAGAAAATAAGGCCCCAGGACGAGGCTTATTGGAAACAGAGCAAAGGCACTCCCAAAGCTTTTGTTTCGCTTCAGACCGCCCAAAAGCTATGGGGAAACCGCTTTGGACAGTCAACTGCCATTCGCATTGCCGGGCTAAGAAGTGCCGACCTAAAGAAAGTGATCCTCACAGGGCTTCTTCCCTCTCAGATGGGTTTTGATGTAAAAGCAGTAAAAGAAGAAGGACTATCAGCCGCTAACAATGGGACTGATTTTGGACAACTGTTTATAGGATTGAGCTTTTTTGTGCTTTTTGCCTCAATCTTGCTGGCATTCCTACTATTTAAGCTGTACCTTGGATTTCGGAAAACGGAGATAGGAACCTTCTCTGCTCTAGGATTTTCATTTCAGACCATACGAAATTTGTTTATTGCAGAAGCCTCGGTATTTGTTGGATTAGGTATTTTCATTGGAATTCCATTTGGAATATTTTACAATCAGCTGATTTTAAAAGCCATCAATACCATCTGGGTAGACATTGTACGCACTTCCATTGTCAGCATATCTATTCGGCCACTATCAGTTATCCTTGGAAGCCTGATTATTGCTTTGTTTTCCATGATTTCGGTTTATCTGATCATCAGCCGGTTCCTGAAAAAAGAAGTCATTGCATTACAACGAAAATCTTCTTCAGATAAAGGGGACAGTGGCAGAGGATCGCTGATAACAGGTCTTGCATTCATTGGACTTTCCCTAATAATTTTATTTCTGAAAGGATTCCAAAGAGGAGGGATTAATCCTGAATATTTTTTTATCAGTGGTTTTGGGATGTTACCGGGACTTATATTCCTGTTCAACTTCCTTTTACTGAAACTATCCAGTTATGAAAGCCGAAGTACCTTTTCATTTCGTTCACTCATTCTAAAACGTCTGGCAGGGGAACGCAAACGAACCATCCTGATTGTCAGTTTTTTATCGGTGGGCATTTTCATGGTGGTATCTACAGGATTGAACCGAAAAGATTTAACTTCCAATGCCAATCTACCATCATCAGGAACCGGAGGATACAAGTATTTTATTGAGACCACCATGCCCATACTTTCTGATGCAAATAGTCAACAAGGCAGGGAAGATTTGGACTTGCCTTCCCAATCGACCATCGTTCAGTTTCATGTACAGCAGGGTGACGATGCCAGTTGCCTGAACCTGAACAGGATTGCACGGCCTCGTATCATTGCCTGCAATCTATCCTCCTTCAACGAGCGTTCTGCCTTTACATTTATTACCCGCACCAATGAACTGGACGCACAGCATCCATGGCTATCGCTCAATGAAACCCTTGCTGATGGCGTGATTCCCGCTGTTGCTGATCAAACGGTCATTCAGTGGGGACTGGGAAAAAAGGTTGGTGACACGCTTATTTATAAAACGGAGGATGGTAAAGATTTAAAATTGAAATTGATTGGCGGACTGGACAATTCCGTATTTCAGGGTAATGTGATCATTTCTGAAGATCATTTTGTTCAGGCATTTCCATCTGTCAGTGGTTCAAGTTTATTTTTACTTAATGCACCTGACAGTTTACTGAAGACAGAAGATTTGCAGAACAGCTGGCGCAACTATGGCCCTGAGATTACTAGCACAGCCAATCGTTTACTAGCTTTTTACCAGATTGAAAATACCTATCTGAATATATTCCTCATGTTGGGCGCCCTTGGACTTTTAATTGGAACACTTGGATTTGGTATTCTAATTTTCAGAATCACTTTTGAGCAGATTCCTGAATATGCATTGTTATTGTCTCTAGGATTTAAGAAATCAATCATCCTCCGATTGGTCCTGACCGAGAAGCTTTTCCTGATGGTCGTTTCAGTATTAATTGGCCTGATACCGGCAGTTTTGAGCGCCCTACCCTCTCTTATTTCAACCATCTACTCCAACTTATGGATTTGGATTCCAGCCATTTCGTTGCTGGTTATTTTGAGCGGTATATTCTTTAGCTTTGTGGCTATTCGGATGGCTTTAAAACAGAATTTGGTGCAATCTTTGAGGAATGAATAGAGAATCGGAATTTTCTTCTTATCTTTTCATCGGATTTATAAAATATCCATTTTATTGAATTGAATTTATGAATCTATTCCGAAAAGTTGAATCATGCCACTAAGGCTCTAAGATACAAAGCTTCTCTGTGAAATTTATTTTTTGGTTTAACTTGGTGTCTTAGTGTCTTGGTGGCAGAAAAAAATTTAAAAAAGATGAGTAAAGTGATCAAATTTGGAGAAGACGTGGAAGGATATGAAATTCCGGTCCTGAATGAACGGGAAGTAAGGGCAACTGCTGGAATCCTGTTTCTATTTGCTTTTTTAGCCATCTTAATGGCCATTTTAAAAGGAAATTTCATCCTCCTGAAGTACTTTATTATTTCTTTTCTTATCGACTTTATCATCCGTGTATTTGTTAACCCTAAGTTCTCCCCCACCCTAATTATTGGCCGATTAATTGTAAGTCGTCAGGTGCCTGAATATGTGGGCGCTGCTCAAAAGAAGTTTGCCTGGATAATAGGCCTGGTTTTGGCAAGCGTCATGTTTGTATTGATTGTCTTGGTCAATTCATATAGTGCAATAACGGGTTTGATCTGTTTGACCTGTCTATTATTCCTATTCTTTGAATCGGCATTCGGCATTTGTCTGGGATGTATATTCTACAAATGGTTCTACGGAAAGAAGGCTCAATATTGCCCAGGCGAAATTTGTGACATCAAACAAAAGCACGACATCCAGAAGACATCAGGAATGCAGTTGTTCATGGTGCTTGGTTTTATCGCCTTCATCGTACTTGCAGTATTTTTATTCAACGATTCTTTTAGCGAAAAGCCCAGTGACTTGTGGAAAATTATAGCTACTGCACGATCTAAATAAAAAATCCGCTGTATTGTCAACCAATTATTGTTACTTCGGGCATAGGTAATCCACGATCAAGCGTCATCCCGAAACAAGTTCGGGATGACGCTTGTTCCATTTCCTACAAATCCTACGAATCCTACATACTATTTCGTAAAAACGCATTTTGAGTTCAATTTTCAAAATGGGATTACTTCATTGTATAACAAACTCAATTTCTACCATACTGTCGGTGCTATGCACTTGATGAGCCGCCCTAGCGGTGACAATATGGTAGAAAAATGAATGCCCCCACCCCAAAAGCCGCTTTAGCGGTGACACATTACCATCAATATAGGGTAAAATGGAGAAAATGTGAAAATGCGTTTTTACGAAATAGG
>DMFR01000479.1:0-470 GCA_003450125.1 Prolixibacteraceae bacterium
TCCCAAAGGGAGTGGATACTGCCGGTATCACCTGGCCCCAGGCTTGGGGGCCCTGCGTATGACTGCTCACTACCGGACCGGTTGATTTGCCGGTGCCAATCAGGGGATTGGCATATTGAATCAGATTGACCGCTTTTTTCTGGCAGCCGGAAGTCAAAAGAAACATTACCAGCGCAATTGACACCAAAAATTTGTTTGTAGCCATAAGTGAGGTTTCTTAGCTGCTGGCATTTTAGGTAGCGCTCCAGGGGCAGCATCCATAAATGCCAGTATTTTGTTCCATAAATATAAAACATTTTATTTATTACATGCAAATTCCGGAGCTCTTATTTTGCATATCGCTTAACTTTTACTTTAACAAAGTAAAATTAGAAGGATACGTGGAACTAGTTCTTTCAACCCCTTATCTCTACACAAAATCCATACATGCTACTTATTTGTTCCCTACCAAGTCAATACCAGCTCAGGTG
>DMFR01000479.1:700-2328 GCA_003450125.1 Prolixibacteraceae bacterium
TTACAGAAAGCTTACAGAAACACCTGAGCTGGTATTGACTTGGCAGAATGCGGATAGCGTGTCTCAGCTTAAAGGGGGAATCCCGTATTGTTAGTATCTCAATCAGGGTCGTCATTGCGAGCGAAGCGAAGCAATCTGTATGTATTTAATCAACAACAGATTGCTTCGCTTCGCTCGCAATAACGACCCTGATTGAGGCGCCTGCAAACCAGATAAGAGCTTAAGTCAAAACTGGCTGAGACATATCACTATTTTAGAAATAGGAGAAACGTGGAGAATTGGGATAGATTCTTTGAAATTCATTTATACAAAGCACGAAATCAGTCAATAAAAAAGGATAGAACTCTCCTGATGGTGGAAAGTTCTATCCTCTAATTTGTCTTTAGAATCCCTGATTTTCAGAAAACGATCTGTACCGGGTGACTGAATAATTCGGCTTGGGAAGATATATAGGATTTAAAATTGTCCACCTTCTTCCATTTGGCATTCTCAAGGCCCCATACGGCAAAGAAATAATGGCGGGCAGGGGTATCGGGATGGATTCTCTGGGCCTCGTAATAGGTCTGGGAAATGACATTGCTGAATTTTTTTTCATCCACCGTTTTGTATCCCAGGCTGTAAAAGTCAATGTCGGTGGTGCGGGCAACGCGCGTCACTTCATCTTTCTTTAGGAGTACCGCCATACCCAGTTCATCGAAGTTCAGGGACTGGGAGTCGTGCGTAGCAATGGCCCTGTAGTCCTTGTTGGCTTGAAAATCAATGGGCTGTTTTTTCAGCAAACTGGTCACAATGCCAGTCACCAACTGCTTTTCACCTGTAAAGCCTGAAACGGTGACATCAGACTGAAACCAATATTTACCGGGATAAATAGAAATCCGTTCAACGGCAGACAGGTTTTGAGTCCCAATGTGCCAGCCGGTATATTTCAACTCAAATACTGAACGGACAGGACCTTCCACGATCTTTTGGTATTCGTATCCATCGGTTGAACCAAGCCGGTAGAGTGAATCGGCATCCCAGAGGGCCAGTCCGCCTGCTCCTACAGAACTTCCGCAATGAAGGATATCCATTCCCCAATCCATTAGTACATGGTAATCGGGTATTTCAGGGGTATGAATCTTATCGATGATCATCCCGGGTTTCAGCTTGCCGAACAAGTCCTTCACATTGCGGCAATCGAAATAATCACGGAAGCCCATCTTGTCGTTTTCCCAACTGACCCCTTCGCCTTGAGCGATGATCTGGAAGCCATCCTTACAGCTCAAAGCCTTGTAATGATCCACTTCAGGGTAAGAGCCATCGGCCTGATGGATGCCAAGGCGCAGGTTGGTGCGCTTTTCAAATACAGGATAGGCTGAAAGAGCCACATTTTCAACTTCCAGGGAAATGGTCTGAGAAGCTTTCAGATCAATTGTAAAAGCCAACTCGTCCCATTTTCCATCACCGTTGATATCATCGGCCTGGGAAGGAACGTTTTGCCCTTTCAGTTTAAGCACAGGGGCAAATCCTTCAGGAACAGTTCCCAGTTTTGCTTCCAGGTCATGACGGTTTATGATGATGGTTTCATCCTTACGGTCAACTGCCAGAGGATTGGTCAATTGGAAGGTATTCTTCTTTGCGCAGGCAGT
>DMFR01000479.1:2538-6318 GCA_003450125.1 Prolixibacteraceae bacterium
TTTACATATCCAAAATTGGCCAGTATTCCACCATCGACATAAAGAACATGACCATTCACAAAATCACTTGCCCTGGAGGCTAGAAACATGGCAGCATTGCCCACATCTTCAGGTTCACCCCATCGACCGGCAGGAGTGCGGGTCATGACCAGGTCATTAAACGGATGGCCGTTCAGACGGATATCTTCAGTCTGGGAAGTGGCAATGTAACCCGGCCCAATACCATTGATCTGAAGGTTGTATTTGGCCCATTCGCAGCACATATTGGCCGTAAGCAGCTTCAGACCACCCTTTGCAGCAGCATAGGCAGAAACGGAATTTCGTCCGTATACGCTCATCATAGAACACATGTTGATGATTTTACCGCTTCGCTGGGCAATCATGGCAGGAGCTACCCTTTTTGAAACAATCAGGGGAGCTACCAGATCCACTTCGATCACCTGTTTGAAATCTGCAATGGGCATGTCCAGAATCGGAATGCGTTTAATGATTCCTGCATTGTTGACCAGAATATCAATAGTCCCCACTTCTTGTTCTATGATTGAAATTCCCCTATCAACATCGGCTTCGTCAGTGACATTAAAAACCACGGTAAAAACATTGATTCCTTCAGCACGGTAGGCTACCTTACAGGCTTCAAGCTTTTCCTCACTTAAATCATTGACACATATTTTGGCCCCTGCCTTTCCAAGCACCATGCCAATTGCCATGCCTATTCCATGGGTTCCTCCTGTGATTAGGGCAACCTTACCGGTCAAATCAAATAACTCATTCATTATCTATATTTTATAGGTTCTCTATCTCAGTTCATTGGGCGGAACAACATCCATATCGGTATAGTCCATATTTTCGCCTGCCATTCCCCAGATGAATATATAATTGCTGGTGCCAGCGGCAGAATGAATGGACCAGTTGGGTGAAATGACAGCTTGTTCATTTCCCATCCAGATGTGGCGCGTTTGCTGAGGCTGGCCCATGAAGTGACAAACAGCCTGACCTTCGGGCACATTGAAATAGAAATAAACTTCCATTCTGCGGCTGTGGGTATGGGCAGGCATGGTATTCCAGACGCTCCCGGGACGCAGTTCAGTCATTCCCATCTGAAGTTGGCAGGTTTCAATGACTTTACTGATGAGCAACTGGTTAATTTGTCTTTCATTGGAAGTTTGCTGGGAACCCATTTGCAACACATTGGCATCTTTCAGGGTAATGCGTCGGGTGGGTAGTTCCTTATGGGCAGGGGTAGAATTGAGGTAAAAACGGGCAGGCTGGGTCTTACTCTCAGATTTGAAAATAATCGTTCTGGCTCCTTTGCCGATGTACAGTGCTTCCTTGAAATCAAGTGGGTACTCTGTTTGGTCAACCATGACGCTGCCTTTGGCCCCTACATTGATAATTCCCAATTCGCGACGTTCACAAAAATAGGAAGCCTTCATGGGGTCGATGGCCGTCAGTTCCAGAGGAGCGCTTAAAGGCACTGCACCACCGGCAATATAACGGTCATAATGGGAATACACCAGCCGGATATGATCGTCTTCCATCACTTTCTCGATCAGGAAGCTTTTGCGTAACTGTTCGGTATCATAGCTCCTGGCATCATCCGGATGTGAAGCATACCGTTCTTCATAAATTATGGACATCTTCTTCTATTTAGCGTATAGTAAGCACATTTTTCTATGATGAATCACTGGACATTATTTATTCTTTGAACAGGAAAGGTATTCAGTGATCAGTTTCCGTAGGCCGGGGGCCGTGATGAGTTATCTGATGCGGTCGATGGACCGGATCAGGGCTTCATCTTTTCCAATGGCACGGATAGCCAAATAATCAAGTATGATGGCCACTACGGGAAACAGCACACTTATTTTAAGGCTGACATTGGCGCCGCTGAAGGAATAGAAGGTAAAAAAGAAAAACATCCCCAATAAACCCAGCATAAGAAGTATGGCAAAAACGGTAAGGCGCATCTGCCGGGCTCTGTTTTTGAAGCTGGCAATGGCCACTCCCTGCAAGGCAATAATGATGCCGATAAGAATTGAAATGGATGTTCCATTTTCCTTTAAAGTTCCATCCAGAACAATGCCCTTAAAGTTAAACATATAAATGGCCCCATCTTTTGCGATCTCTGCAAATGGCAAAAGGAATAATAAACCAATCAAAAGGGCAGCAATCAACAGGTATACAGTTTGGATTCGTTGTATCATGATTTTTAAATTTTAAGCAAAAATAGACTTTTTCAAGCGTTAATATTTAAAATCGCTTTTCTTCAAGAAAAATATTTTACAACTTGCACGATAAAACTGATTTTAAACCGTTAAACTATATGCCGCATAAGATAAATATGGTATTAATTGTATTGTTGCAGTACGGCATAAACCCGGGAATGGCACAAAAGACTATTTTTAGGGATTGAAAAAGAATATGAAAAAAGATACGAATAATTCACCTGAATTCTCTTTGATTCAAGGTAAGGCAGAAGAATTGGAGAGGGATAAACAAACTATAAAATCAACATCTGTTACTGACAGCTCACTGTTCTCCCAAAGTGAAGCCGATATTTTAAAATCCAACTACGAATTGAAGGTACGCCAGATTGAGTTGGAGATGCAAATCGAGGAATTACGACTTCGGGAGGTCAGGCACAATGCCTTGTTCGCAAATAGTGGGGAAATCATTGGCATTACAGGTTCAGATGGGACTGTAGAATACTTGAGCCCGAATTTTGAGAAATACTTTGGTTGGAAGGCAGCAGAAATTGTTGGAACCAAGAAGGCCTGGAGCCTGGTTCATCCCGAAGATAGAGACCAATTATGGCAAGAATTTTCAACTTTAATCAAAAACGACAACAAAACCATCACTCCGGAATTCAGGATAAGATGTAAAGATGGAAATTGGAGATGGGTTGGAACCAATGCAATTAATAAAATAAATGATCCCGACATTCATGGGGTCCTGGTCAATTATCGTGACATCAGTGACCGAAAGCTCGCTGAGGAAAAGGTTTTGAAGCAGAATTGGTTCTTTGAGCAAATATTTTCACAGTCATCGGTAAGTACTCAGATTCTGGATAAAGACGGATGGTGTGAAAAAATCAACACCAAACTAACTGAATTATTTGGGGTAAATCCTGAAGATATCGAGGGAAAACAATATAACATCTTTAAAGATGAATCGCTTAGACGGGAAGGCATACTTCCAATTCTGGAGAAAGTATTTAAAGAAGGCAAGACGGCTAAATGGGACATATTTTTTGACATTGGTTTAGCAGCAGAATCCCAGCATATCACCGTTGCTGACAAGAACAAAAAGCAATGGTTTCACAATTTGGCCTACCCCATTTTTGACGAAGAAAACCAATTAGCTCATGTAATTATTCAGCATTCCGACATTAGCAGATACAAGCGGGATCAGCAAATGCTGAGCGATTCGGAAGCCCGTTATCGCCGGCTTTTTGAATCTTCAACAGATGGAATCCTGATTCTGGATGCCGAAAGTGGACAGATTGTGGATGTGAACCCCTATTTAATTGAGATGCTTGGTTACTCGTACCTTGAACTGTTGGGAAAAGAACTGTGGGAGATTGGGGTTTTTAAAAACATCGCAGATTCAAAAGAAGCTTTTGTAGAATTACAGGATAAAGGATACATCCGTTTTGAAGATCTGTCCTTAAAAACAAAAAACGGAAAGCCGGTCAGTGTGGAATTTGTCAGCAATCTATACTTGGTCGATCAAAAGAAAGTGATTCAATGCAACGTCAGGAATATTACAGCACGACTGCAT
>DMFR01000356.1:0-319 GCA_003450125.1 Prolixibacteraceae bacterium
ATTTATTCGTACTTAACGGCCCGAGGATTCTAGTTTGTTGATGAACTATATTATTAACAAAGCCAAATGTTCAATTGGATTCCTATAGGGCTAGTCACAATGGACGGGGCATTTACAAATCTGCATACCTTCTAAAGGCGTATCATACTTACAGCCACTTTTTGCTTCGCTGGAACACCAATGGCCTAAGTCATTGTAGGAAGGAGAGCATTCATAGAGACCAAAAACAGATCGTTGTCCCCATTTCAATTTATCCTATAGTACAAGGGAAAAAGGCATCCGTTGTTTTTGTCTGTGATCAAGTACAAAAGCCAGTGGA
>DMFR01000356.1:436-5823 GCA_003450125.1 Prolixibacteraceae bacterium
ATTTTCTGATACCTTTTTGATACCTTTCTGTAACCTTACCTTACAGAAAGGTATCAGAAATACCAGTGCAATGGATGCCTTGCATGGAAAGAAACAGTCATCCGATAGGGCAAAAAAAAGAGAGCCGACTCAATGAGCCGGCTCTCTTACTATCAATTAAATGATTTCTATCAAATAGAAAGACTACTTGAAGCTTGAATCATAGTTTTCAGGACCTTTATCCCAGAACAATCTGGTTTCAGCTTTGTCACCACCAATGGCAGCAGCAGCAGCTTTATAATTATCAGCATTCAAGGTTTGCTCTGAAACAGGATAAATGTAACGTACCGGAACACCACTAATATCTTGCACATGTAATACAGGTGCAATTAATTTTGGGTAATCCAATCTTCTCCAGCTGGTCCATGCAGTAAATCCACGCAGATAATAAGCTATCCATGATTGAGTACCGATTTTTTGTCTCCAAGTACCGGCAGCAGTTGCGTATGCAACAGCAGGCTGAGCAAGATAAGCAGAAACATCAGCATCAGTTCCACCCCATGATTTAATAGATGAGGTGATTGCATTGGTATAATGCGATGCAGCGGATCCGCTAACATTAAATCCTCTTTCCTTAGCTTCAGCCAATAAGAATTCTGCTTCGGTGTAATCCATCAACACCACTTCACGGGTTGGTTTTAATAATGCATTGTCAATATGCGAGAAAGAAGTATAACTATTTGATGCACCCTGAACGCCTCCTTTATATGCCCCAGCGACTTGAGTCAACATATAGGTAGAAAGTCTTGGGTCCTTGACGGCATTCATTGCATCAATAAAAACACTGGTAGCGACAAAATCGAATCGACCACTTAACACCAATTCTACATAAACTGGATTTTGATTTGGTGCAGCAGGGAGATAATCCATAGCAAATTTATCGCCAGCAGTTGGTGAAGTCATTGGGACATTAAATACATTTGGGGCAGCAGTTTCAATAGTTGTAGTTGCCAATGCTGACTCTGCTGGCAGATCCGAAAGCATAAGTCCCATTCTTAGTTTCAATGTGTTGGCAAAACGAATCCATTTTGCTGTACCATCAACTTCGCCACCGAATACATTGTCAAATCCAGCGCCCAAACCACCAAAGGCAGGGTTCATTTTGGCAATGGCTTTATCTAAACGATCAATCAAGTCTTTATAGATTGTTAGACCATCATCATATTTTGGATTGGCTATAGTAAAGTCCAATGCTTGCGAATAAGGCATATCGCCATAGGTTTCAACAATATTACTCCAGGCGAAAACAGACATCACTTCAATGATTGCAAGTTGATTGTCTCTTTGAGATTGATCTATTCCACCCAGTGGTGAAGCAGCAATTGCCCTTGCAGCATCCTTGTATTGCATAAGGACAGTTCTGTACATCACATTCATATGAGTAGCAGGAATCGGACGTGAAATCATGTCGTACTGACTTTCATCCGGATAAGTAGTTTCGGCGAATTGCTGAGCAAAAAGCAACGTGTTATTATTGTTTACACTCATTGTAAACATTTGATTGAGTAATGCCTTGGTGGCGCCATTATAAACTGCCTGACCGGGAACTGCGACAAAATCTTTAAGGTTTGCATTCAAGGGATCCAACTTTTCACAAGCGGTTACCGAAATGAATACCATTAAAATGATTAATATATTTCTCATTGTTATTTAAATTTTAGAAATTTAACTTTACGTTGAAACCAAAATCACGGGTACCAGGAAGTGATCCAACTGAATAACCCTGAACGTTACCAGCGGCTAATCCAGATTCTGGATCGGCATAAGGTAAGTTTTTGTGGATAATCCAAAGGTTTGATCCTACAGCACTGATGACAACGCCCTGAAGACCAGCTTTAGCAACAAATTTTGAAGGCAAAGTATAAGCTATAGAAACTTCTCTAAGCTTTACATAGCCGGCATCGTATACGAAAGCCTTATTTGGCTCAACCTTATATCCCCAACCAGCATAAGAGGTGGCATTAACACGTGTGATATTTGGAGTACTTACCCCAGTCTTACTATCAACATTTACTCCCTGAATAACATATCCACCAGAAGCTGGGTCATAGCCTGTTATTTTTCCTGATGCATCTTTTATCGCAAGATTGGGATTTCTGACAGGATTGCCCAAATCATTGTTGCCAACAGTTGCAGGATATAAACCAGTTGCCGTTCCATAATACATATCAAGACTAAAAATGTCTCCGCCTTTTTGCATATCGATCAAGAAGCTGAAAGTTATGCTTTTGTAAGTAAAGGAGTTGTGCATACCACCAGTCCAGTCAGGAGTTACATTTCCGATTACTTTGTCTGCTGTAGTTGTTTTGACCGGTTTGCCAGTTTTTGCATCGATAATCTTTTGACCATTGGCATCATAAGTATAATCGGTTCCTTTTAATACTCCGTATGCTTCACCTTCAAATGCATTTAAAGTTACACCACCACCAAATGTACCCAAGGGTAAATTATGTACACCCGGATAAAGCGATACAACAGTATTTTTGTTCTTCGCAAAGTTAATGTCCATGGTCCATTTGAATGATCTGGTCTGAACAGGTACAAGATTTAAGGAAAGTTCAATACCTTTATTTTCAATTTCACCGGCATTCACATACCTGAAAGAATAACCTGTGGTCTGGCTTAAACCGACTGGCATGATCTGATCTTTTGAATTGGTCTTATAGAGGGCCAAGTCAAAACCAACTCTATCTTCCAGAAACTTCATTTCAAGTCCACCCTCAAAACTTTGAGTTGATTCTGATTTTAATTCAGGGTTTTTCTTGGTATTTGGAAGTGAATAACTTGTGCCATTAAATGGAGTGTTCACAACGTATGTATCAATAAGTTGATCGTATCCGGCAAGGTTACCTACTTGAGCATAGTTTAAACGAACCTTTCCAAATGATAACCAGGAAGGTTTAAACATTTGAGAGAAAACATACGCACCGGTAATAGAAGGATAATTGTATTTATTTTTTCCCACTGGTAATGTTGAGGCATAATCTTGTCTGAAAGTACCATCTAAATACAACATATTCTTGTAGCTTAATGAAGCGCTGGCATATAAGCCTCTTACACCTATAATTGAATTTAATTCAACTGGATAAATTAATGCGCTTACGCTATTCTGAAGTGAATAAATTCCTGGTACCACTAATCCACCATTGGTAGCGCTGGTAAGGGTACTGTATTTAGTTCTTCTTTCAGTTGCACCTAAGATTCCACTGAGGTTAAAATCCTGATTGATTTTTTTGTTGAATTTCAACATGAAATCATAGTTAAACTCACTTGAGGTAATATCTCTTCTTAAATAACCAGATTCACTATCACCAGCAGTTGTTCTGTTAAGTCCAAAAGTAGTGGCTACGCTTCCAACTGCTCTTCTTTCTTCCTGATATTCATTGTAAGTATCAGCAGAAACACGGCCGTAAGCTTCCAGCCAGGAAGTTAATTTATAGTTAATAGACATGTTTCCGATAAAGCGGGTCCTGCCATCATTTTCATAGTTCTGATAACGGGTGTAATAGGGGTTGTCCCAATAAATCGGAGCGCCAGATAAAGTCGGTCCATAATTCCATGAAATATTCCTATGTGTGAGATCATAGATCGTCTTTTGATCTTTAACATCAGTGTTAACTTCCCACCATTGACGGAAACTTGTTAAAATATTGTCATTATAACCCGTTGAGTTACGTCCTACGGCAGCTTGGCTAGTAAAATTAGTAGAAGCTGTTACAGAAAGCTTATCGGTCACATTCCAAGAACCATTGGCCAGGAAGTTATTCTTTTTCAAGGTACTATTAGGCATTAATCCCTTGGTGTCATAGTTGGTATATGATAATCTCACAGAACCTTTATCGGTAGCATTATCTATAGAAACAGTATTGGTAGTGGTAAATGGAGTTTCAAAAAAGGTAATTGGGCCATTCTTGGCAGCTTGCCAAGGTCTTTGTTGTTTATACCAGGGAGATTCCTTGTCAACCGAATACCATCCATAAATTGGTTGTCCATCAAACTTGGCGCCATAAGAGGCATCTTCAGTGGTTGGAACCCAATTAAACAAAGGATCAGTACCGTTGTATGCATCATCCGTTTTATTTACACCATCGACAGTTCTGCTGTCAAACCATGCATCACCATCAGGACCATAAAACTTGCCATAACCTCCACCGTATTGATTCTGATATGTTGGAAAAGTTGATTTATCAATCGAACTAAAAGCGACATTGCTGTTAAGGGTTACACCCAAACCTTTGTTTCTTGTTCCTTTTTTGGTCACAATCATGATCACACCACCTGAAGCGCGTGAACCATAAAGAGCTGTAGCAGCCGAACCTTTTAAGACGTTGATGGATTCAATGTCGTCAGGGTTAATATCAGAAGCAGCATTCCCATAGTCATAACCTACTCCACCTTGATTTTGAGCAGATACACCACCGGCACTACCAATCTGATTGTTAATTGGAACTCCATCAACCACATACAAAACCTGGTTGCTGTTGGTCAACGATTTGCTACCACGCATGACAACGTTGGTAGATCCACCCATGTTGGTGTTCTTCTTAATCTGAACCCCGGATACTTTACCCGATAAGGAGTTCATGAAGTTGCTGCTGCTTTTTACAGTGGCAATAGCATCACCTTTCACCTCCTGGCTGGAATACCCCAATGATTTCTTTTCCCTGGAAATACCCAAAGCAGTCACAACTACTTCATCCACGGCGATTCTTTCGGGCGCCATCTTTACATTAATGGTGCTCTGATTGGCGATGGCGATCTCCTGAGAGGCCATAGTCACGAAAGAGAAAATCAAGGTCTGAGCAGTTTGGGGAACTTTCAACCGGTAAACACCATCCATGTCGGTGATCGTTCCCAGCGTAGTTCCTTTAATCGAAATAGTCACTCCAGGGATAGCACCTCCGTCTTCGGCTGAGGTTACTTTCCCTGTGATCTCCTTGGTTTGGGCCATAAGGACCTGCAAACCAATTGCAAAGAATACAAGCAATAACGCGATTTTTTTCATGTAATTTTAATTTAAATTAAACAGCATCATAATGAAAAATTTTGGCTGATAACCCTACGTAAAAATTCCCCGTCAGCAGTCCTTCAACTCTAGATTTTGATTTCCCCCAATCAAAATCTCCCGGGAATTTTTTACCAGAATTTTCTTGGCGCATTTTTTTAAATAAGTATGTTGCTTAAAAATGCACCAATACTTAATTAGGGAGACAAATTTAAAAATTTGTGAATAGGAACATTAATTGAAAAAATAAATAATTACACATTTTAACACTGTTAACAAATATTAAAATGTTCTAAAGTATGCTTAAAACACTTAATATAAAATTAAATGATTGATATTTAGA
>DMFR01000481.1:0-1235 GCA_003450125.1 Prolixibacteraceae bacterium
TTAATTATAAACCAATTAAATATAATTGTGGGGTTCGTGGTTATATAATATTGAAAAAATAGAAAGACAGATAACTGTTTCAATTTGCACCAATATTAAATGGGACAATATTGATTTTGATGATTACTTGAATGTCCAAAAAATGTCATATTGGAGGTTCATTGAGCTTGCAATTATTCATTTCTTCAACCACGAAAATGGAAATTGAAGAAATTGAGCCACATAGTTGTGGTTTTAGGTGCATCCATAATTTGTATTTTTCTTTACATTTTATACTTTTACAAATCACACTGGATATACCTAAACTATCATTTATGAAACACCTGTTGTATATTGTTTTTATGCTTGCTCTGCCTGTGATGGCAGTTTCACAAACCAAATTTCAATTTCAAAATACCAATTTGTCAACCCAAGAACGGGTTGAAAGTCTGCTATCTGAAATGACACTTCAGGAAAAAATCGAGCAGATGCGCTATCAGGCCCCAGCAATTGAGAGGCTCGGGATTGCCCAGTATAACTGGTGGAACGAGTGTTTGCATGGGGTAGCCCGAGCCGGTTATGCTACTGTTTTTCCGCAGTCCATTTCCATTGCCGCTTCATGGGATACGGACCTGATTCACCAGGTAGCTTTGGCTATTTCAGATGAAGCACGTGCCAAACACCATGAGTTTTTGCGTCGCGGAATGCACGACATCTACCAGGGACTGACTTTCTGGTCACCCAACATCAATATCTTCCGGGACCCACGCTGGGGTCGTGGTCATGAAACCTATGGAGAAGATCCATACCTCACCGGACAAATGGGCCTTCAGTTCGTCAAGGGATTGCAGGGCGATGATCCCAATTACCTGAAAGTAGTGGCAACAGCCAAGCACTTTGCCGTTCATTCAGGTCCAGAACCTCTAAGACATGAGTTTGATGCCCGCATCAGCGAACGCGATTTACGTGAAACTTATTTACCTGCTTTCCGTACCTTGGTTGTCGATGGGGGAGTGTATTCGGTCATGGGAGCCTATAACCGTTTCCGTGGCGAAGCCTGTTGCGCCAGCACTGTGCTTTCCGGAATCCTGCGCAATGAATGGGGTTTCAAGGGTTATGTGGTTAGCGATTGCTGGGCCATTGCTGACATCTGGCAGTCACACAAGATTGCCAAAGACGCAGCAGAAGCTGCTGCCCTGGCTGTAAAACGTGGAACGGACCTGGAATGTGGGGACACTTATAAGGCACTTCCAGAG
>DMFR01000481.1:1359-4479 GCA_003450125.1 Prolixibacteraceae bacterium
CTTATAAGGCACTTCCAGAGGCCGTAAAAAGAGGCCTTCTCACTGAAAAAGACATTGATGTGTCGGTAGGCCGTTTGATGACTGCCCGCTTTAAACTGGGTATGTTCGATCCTGATGATAAAGTTCCCTATGCACAGATTCCCTTCTCGGTCAATAACAATCCGGCCAATGATCATCTGGCTAGGGTGGCTGCCCAGAAAAGCATTGTACTGCTGAAAAATGCCCACAATGCACTCCCTTTGAGTAAAAAGCTGAACCGGATTGCTGTGATCGGCCCGAATGCCGATGAAATTGAATCCTTGTGGGGCAATTACAACGGTATTCCCTCCAATCCCATTACTGTACTGCAGGGCATTAAAAATAAAGTGACCCCACAAACTGAAGTCGTTTATGCACAGGGCAGCGAACTGGCCGACGGCGTTTCAAAACTGACGGCTATCCCTTCCATTTATCTTGAAACGGAAGATGGTCACCAGGGTGCCTTTGGTGAATATTTTGCCAACAATAAACTGGAAGGCCAACCCTTGTTTACCCGCATCGACGACAATATCGATTTCTACTGGGAATCCGGTTCACCTGACCCGCGTCTGCCGGCCGATAACTTCGGAATCCGCTGGACGACCTTCCTGAAAGTGCCGCAAACAGGTGACTATGAAATTGGTGGATGGAGCATGCCTTCGTTCAAAGTGTATTGTGAGGGCAAGGAGATTCTTGGTGGAATCAATGAACACCACGCCTTCCACAGTTCAAAGGAACTTAGGCTTGAAACCGGCAAACGCTACAAGCTGGTGTTCGATTACAGCAATTTCCATGGCGATGGTACGGCCAGTTTGTTGTGGTCCACTCCCCAGCCAAATATGCTTTCTCAGGCAGTTCAGGCCGCTAAGGGATCGGATGTGGTGGTGCTTGTGCTGGGCTTGAACCAACGGCTTGAAGGCGAGGAAATGCCCATCCAGCTCGATGGATTCAAAGGTGGTGACCGCACTCACCTGAACCTTCCAAAAACACAAAGCGATTTGATGGAAGCCCTCAAAGCTACCGGCAAACCCATCGTGCTGGTACTGATCAACGGAAGCGCCCTGTCGATCAATTATGCAGCCGAAAATATGGATGCCATTCTAACTGCGGGGTATCCCGGACAGGAAGGTGGAAATGCTGTTGCTGATGTCCTTTTTGGCGATTATAACCCTGCCGGACGTTTGCCTGTCACCTACTATAAATCGGTGGATCAGTTGCCAGCCTTTGAAAATTATGACATGGAAGGCCGTACCTACCGCTATTTCCGCCAAACTCCACTTTACCCTTTCGGATTTGGTTTGAGTTATACCAAATTTGCCTATTCCGACCTGAAGATGCCTGCTGAAGCCAAGATGGGTGATCCGATCAAGGTTTCGGCTAAAGTGACCAATACCGGTGACCGTGATGGCGATGAGGTGGTACAGTTGTACCTGACCGATGAAAAGGCTTCCAGCCCCCGCCCAATAAGGCAGTTGGAAGGATTTAAAAGGATCTCCCTAAAAAAAGGGGAATCTCAGAACGTTGAATTTATCCTTTCGCCCCGTGCGCTGTCAATGATCAACAACAAGGACATTCAGGTCGTTGAACCTGGTTGGTTTACCATTTCCGTAGGGGGTGAACAACCCGGATTTACCGGCAGTACCAATGCTGAAACTACCGGAACGGTTATCGGAAGGGTCAACGTAAAGGGGAAAGTCCTTACTATAAAATGATCGGAAACAGGCCTGTTAAACCTTACACAATGAATACAGTCTAATTACAGAACTCAAATTTATACTTATGAAAAAAATATTGGTATTTGTTTTAGTAACTGTTTTGGCCATGGGTTCAGGTTCTGCTCAACAACGCGATCCGGGAATCCGACTGAGGGCTGAAATCGAGGGCCTTACCAATGCATTAAACCTGTCTCAGGAAGATGTGGCCAAAATCACACCCATCGTAACCGAAGCGCAGACCAAACAAATAGAAGCATTCTCAAAAATGCGCGAAGAAGGAAAGTTGGACCGTTTCCAAATGCATGACGAAATCACCAAAATGAGGGCTGAAACGGACAAGAAATTAAAGGAAGTATTAACCCCTGAACAAGGTGCTAAATTGGATGCACACCGTAAAAAACAAGCACAGGACAAGGCAAAAAAGATGCAGGGCCAGTAAATCATTAACAGGACAAAAGTCTTTTGAAACAAGTATTAGAAGTTAAGTTCAACTTCTGATACTTGTTTTTTTTTTGTATTTTTGATTTTAACCCAAAGTTCAAGGCGACGCAACCATACATAGATGATGGAGAGCAGAATCCGCGGCACCATCAAAATGACCAACTGATAGCCCATGGCAACAAACAGAAGTGTATCTTCGAGTTGGGAGTGGGAGAGGGCAATGTGATGATTGAGCAAATCAGCATCTTCTTTACTCAGTTTCCCTTCCTCCGATTGACTGATCATGATCGCTCCACCGTAGGAAAGCCCCAGAGTATAGGCCACCATCCACAGAAACCCTGTGCTGGCGGGCAATCCCATGATGCGCAACAAGGGAATGAAAGGCTTCAGAATCCATTTGATCAAATCAAATTCATTCAATATTTTCTGTAAAATCAGCAAAAGATTGACAAGAATGACTATTTTTAATGTTGTTATCCCCATGGCTTTTGCCCAAAGGGTCAGGGAGGGCATCCATTCTTTGGTTTGACTGACGATGTTTTCGGCTCCAAGGACCACTTCCTGCGGAAGGATTAAATTCAACATCCAGGCTGCAATAAAACTGGCCGACAAACGGATGGCAATGATCCGCCAGAAGGCCGATCCTGTCTTTTTCTGAATGGCGGTCTCCACAATCAGGGCATGGGATATCAGGCACATCACCGCCAGGATCGATCCTTCACGGTAGCCAATCCCGAGGGTGGTCATCACCGCTATGGCAGAATAGATGTTGGTGAAAAAGCTGGTGATCAGTACGATGGAGGCCTGGCCTGAAAGTCCTATCAGCTGGAATAAGGGAGCCACCCATCCTGCAATGATAGTCAGTATTCCAAAAAAGTCGAGCAGAAAGACGGCAAACGAAACAGGGATGGTCAATTTAAGCAGCCATAGGGCTGTTTTCATCCCC
>DMFR01000477.1:0-155 GCA_003450125.1 Prolixibacteraceae bacterium
TATTGCAGCTATTGCAAGCCCCATATTTTAATTCACATCAAATGCAAGGGGATGTTTAATCCTGCATGGAACCAACGTTTTGGGAATGGGGCAAGGAGTGGGGAGCAGGGGCATGTAGCGTAAAATTGTCCCCTTGCAATAGCTGCAATAGCTGC
>DMFR01000477.1:321-2543 GCA_003450125.1 Prolixibacteraceae bacterium
AGCTGCAATAACTTCAATAACTTTGCAAAAGCCCATGTATTCCAATTGATTTGAAATTGATAAAGATGATAAAGCCAGGTTTTCCCTCTGGCAATGTGTCTCGTCCTGAAGGTTTTTTGCACAATAGCCATGGGAGAGCAAATTGCCCAGCCCTATTTTAGAAAATAGGCTTCTTTTTCAACGTTTTGCTTATATGGAACCCAGGTTACAACAAATAGGACCGGTCCGCTGCACTTTGAGCTAAAACAGGCTGTGTAATTCGTCCTGGTT
This sequence comes from Prolixibacteraceae bacterium, assembly GCA_003450125.1. GTDB lineage: Bacteria > Bacteroidota > Bacteroidia > Bacteroidales > Prolixibacteraceae > Aquipluma. The sequence goes on from DMFR01000477.1 coordinate 592, forward strand.
TAAAATCTGTTAAAGTAGAATTAGATTGATAACTTGAAGTCTTAAAGAATTCCAAAGACTAATTGGCGTGAAAAGAGGAACTTAATATAGAAGGAAAAAGTAATATTGAACCAAGGAGTTGTATCCGCTTTGTTTGCTAAAACCGGAATCGGTTCAAATTTCTTAAAAACAAATAAAATTCATGATTTTTTAGGGAGCAATACATAGTAAGTCCTCCTGTCAGCCACAATGCACATAAGCTAACACTCTGTTGAATAACAATTTAGCAGGAGTACTTAAATAGGATCAATTGTGAAAGCAATAAAATTTTTAACCCGGATATATTCTATTTCTTGATCTTTCACAATTGGAAATATTTCTAATTCTAATTGTATTACCAAACTTAGAAATAAAAAAGTGAAAAACCTAATAATGATAGCCAATTTTTCCTTCCTAACTAGAATTAATTTAATTCCCTCAGGGAATTATTAAAATTTTTGTCATTCTTACTAGTTCTACTTTGACAGATTAAAAAAATCAGCCCTTTGACCCTTCCATAGCATTTGGGACAATAGGGAAAAGTGGGTTGATCACTAGGAATATTTTGTTCTTAATTCTTATGACTAAATATTAAGCGCATATACCTAAAAGATCAGCATAAATATCGATAAACCCAATTTCGATTAAACCCTTTAATAATAAAAAGCAATTAGGGCATTGCAGTACATTAATTTTCTATTTTTATAATCTCAATCAAAGCCTTTGGATATGTCGGATTTTAGAAGCCTGAGAATCAAAAATAAATTACGGATACTAAGTTTTATATCCATTTTAAGTATCCTTGTTTTAGGGTTTGCCTCCAATTATTTCTTCAGGACAAGCAAAGTGCTTGGAATAATTATTAATGCAGAGAGGGTGTACAACAATACTTTCCAGGCAGGAATTGAGGACTTCTATAAGTATCAGGTTCTAAGAAATGAACAATGGCTTGATTCATCAGTAACAAAAATCGAATCGGCGAATCAGATGTCCCATGATTTCGCAGTGATCGATCAATTGCTAAAATTGCCCGAGAAAGAATACATTGAGATTTTATTCCGAAATTACGAGGAAGCCTATAACCATGACCGGTCAAACGCTTACCTGATGGCAAACAGGATTCAGTTGTTTTTATGGACAAAGAATGATATGCTTGCTGAATCTCAGAAAATTGCATTGGGTGGTTATCAGTTGGGAGAAAAAATAAAGAATGATTTGCTCGACTATAAAAAGGACAGTACGTTTGCTACATTCAATAATCTGGAAGTTGATTTGACCAAAATGAGGATTTTTAATCATGATTTTGCGGTTATCATTTCTTCACTCAACGACTATGCCAATCATCTGCTATATATCGGCATTTTAATGATGGTTATTCTTCTGGTATTAAGTATTGCGTGGGTTTCCACTTTAACAATCAGATCCATTGCTAACCCTATTCAGGAAATGGTTCAGAAATTCCAGGTAATTGCAAAGGGTAACCTAAATACAGAAATTTCCATAGATACCAACAATGAAATTGGGGATCTGGCCAGCTCTTTCCGAGAAATTCAAAAGGGATTGCATGAGGTGATTGACTATACCAAAAAGGTTGCAGATGGTGACTATAGCACTCCCATTACTCCACGGTCAGACGAGGATGAGTTGAGCTTTGCATTGAACAAGATGGTGATTCAACTGAAGCAATCCTACGAAAAATCGGAACAGGATTCGTGGTATAAATCAGGAATCAACCATCTCAATGAAAGATTAAGTGGAGACCAGTATGTATCCGACATTTCAGGTCATGCCTTGTCGTTTATGATGGACTTTCTTCATTCACAGCTGGGATCAGTCCATATATACAACGATGAGTACCAATTTCTGAAACTCATCAATTCTGCTGGTTTTGATCCCAAAAAACTAAAGGAGCGCATAAAGTTAAACGAAGGGCT
>DMFR01000477.1:2667-5318 GCA_003450125.1 Prolixibacteraceae bacterium
GTTAAACGAAGGGCTTGCAGGGCGTGCAGGAGCTGAGAAAAGAATGATTTTATTGTCCGATATTTCAGAGGAAACGTACGTTACTTATTCATCATCGGGTGAATTTACGCCTAAACAGGTAGTCGTGGCACCGCTTATCTTTAACGAAGCTTTGGTAGGAGTTCTCGAATTATCATCCCTTTATCCATATTCAGAAATTGAGATTCAATTCTTGAAAGACGCTTCAGCGATAATTGCCATCAACTTGAGTTCGGCTGCAAATATGATGAAGACCAGCGAACTGTTGCACAAGACACAGGATCAAGCCAGCGAACTTCAGGTTCAGCAGGAAGAATTACGAGTGGCCAATGAAGAATTGGTTGAACACACACAGGTATTGACCGAAAGTGAAAAGAGACTACAGGTGCAACAGGAAGAATTGAGGGTGGCCAACGAAGAACTTGAAGAACGCACGCGTCAGCTTGAAATTCAAAAAGACGACATCAGTTTAAAGAACAAGGAATTGACGGATACGAGGGATAAACTGGAACTCAAAGCCAAAGAACTGCAACTATCGAGCCAATACAAATCAGAGTTCCTGGCCAATATGTCCCATGAATTGAGGACTCCGCTCAACAGTCTCCTCATATTATCAAATTTATTGGGCAACAATAAAAAAGGCAATCTAACCGAAGATCAGGTACAGTCGGCCAGGATTATTCATAAAAGCGGCACTGATTTATTGCATCTGATCAATGAAGTGCTTGATTTGTCTAAAATTGAAGCTGGCAAGATGAACATTGAGATGAACGATGTTAAAACCATTGAAATCAAGGAAGAAATACTGATGAACTTTAATGCAACTGCTGAAGACAAAAAGATCAGGTTTGAAGTCCGTCTGGCAGCAGGATTCCCGGCAGAAATTGAAACCGATCGTTATCGGTTGATGCAGATTCTCAGGAACCTATTATCAAATGCATTTAAATTCACCAGTACAGGCAGTGTTTCAGTCGATTTAATGCCTACACCCCTTGAGCATCTATTCAGGAATCCTTCATTGACAGTTCCCAATTCCTGCTGTATTAAGGTGACGGATACTGGGGTAGGCATTCCGGCAGAAAAGATAGAAGCTATATTTGAAGCATTTCAGCAAGCCGACGGCAGTATTTCCCGGCAATTTGGAGGTACGGGACTGGGCTTATCAATTTCTAAAGAACTCATTAGGATGTTGGGCGGTGAAATTCAGCTTGAAAGCAAAGTAGGCCAAGGTTCCTCATTTTATATCTACCTACCTGTAAAGCAGTCATTGGATTCAGAAGGGAACGAAAGCAAGAGGATGCATCCGGAACCGCCAATGGAAAAGATGAATGGGGAAGTCCAAAGCAACAAAACAGTTCTCAAAACGGCTCTCCCTGTTTTTATTGAGGACGACAGAGAACAGGCCCTGAATGAGCCAACAGTGTTGATTATACATCCCTCACAAAAGCAGGCTGAAAAGTTTGTACAGCAGGCAAGGGCTAAGAATTACAAAGTCATTGCCGCAGCCAACATTCAGGACGGGATACTTCTTGCCGGGAGATTTCATCCCATGGCCATCATGCTTGCACTGGAACTTGTAGCCAACAAGGGCTGGCAGAATTACCAGAAGCTAAAAGCCCATCCCTTGATTTGTAAACTTCCTATTCACCTGATATCGCCCATTGAATATATAGGGCCTGTTGAAGAAACGAAACTTAAGACCCTTGAAACTGTAGAATTTGCTGATGCTCTAAAACAAATGGAATCGCACCTGATTTCTCATTCAAAGCAAATACTGGTGGTTGAAGATGATCTGGAGACCCGTTTTTTGGTAAAGGAACTTTTAAAAGAACTTGACATCGTGATCAGGGAAGCAAAATTAGCGGAAGATGCTTACCAAATAATGACCAGCGAGACTTTTGATTGTATTATCCTGGATCTTGGATTGCCCGACTATTCAGGAAAAGAACTACTGGAAAAACTAAAGACAAATGGCATTCCTATTCCAAAGGTGATTATTTACACCGGGAAAGAACTGTCCAAAGAGGAACTAAAAGATCTAAACAATTATACCAATACAATTATCCTGAAAGGAATAAAATCGGATGAACGGTTGATGGATGAAATAACCCTCTTTCTTCACCAGGTTTTGAAGTCCAACCCGGGAGTAAAGGTAAAAACGACGACTGTTGATGATATTTTGTTCAAGGGAAAAAAGATACTGGTGGTCGATGATGAAATTAGGAATGTGTTTGCACTTGGTAAAGTTTTAGAAGAAAAAGACATTGAAGTACTGGAGGCAGAAAACGGAAAGATGGCCATTGATATGCTGAATGAAATTAAGGGAATTGATTTGGTTTTGATGGATGTAATGATGCCGGTAATGAACGGATACGATGCCATGCGGATTATAAGAAATAGCCCGGGGATAAAAGATATTCCCATTATATGCCTGACGGCAAAAGCAATGAAGGAAGATCATGAAAACGCCTTAAAAAATGGGGCCAATGACTATTTGTCAAAACCCTTAAACGAAGAAAAATTGTTTGCAATGTTGAAAATATGGTTGTATAAAAAATAAAGAATAATGATAAAACCAAAAATACTTTTAGTTGATGATTTGCTCGAAAACCTTATTAGTCTCGAAGCTATAC
>DMFR01000463.1:0-4564 GCA_003450125.1 Prolixibacteraceae bacterium
CTGATGCCCACCAAGGTAAAAGAGATTCTTTTGCTGGCTACCCTTTACGACAGTTACTCCATTGTTCGTGAAGGACAGTTTACCGATAAAATATTCGGCGAGTTTCTGCAGCTCAATTTATACACCTATCCAAGGTTTACCAGCGTCAATACTGAAGAAGATGCCCTGCGGATGGTAAAAACAAGGGAATTCGATCTGGTGATCATCATGGTGGGGGTCGATAAAAACATTCCCGTTATTGCTGCCAATGCCATTTACAAGTTAAAACCCTCGCTTCCCATTCTGCTGCTGGTCAACAACAATGGTGATCTGCGCTTCTTTCAAACCAGTTCTGAGAAGATCGTTTCCATCGACCGCGTATTTGTATGGAACGGCAATTCGAATGTATTTCTGGCCATGATCAAATACATTGAAGACAAGAAGAATGTGGAGGAGGATACCAAAAACGGCAATGTTAGGGTCATTCTCCTGGTGGAAGATTCCATCCAGTACTATTCGAGGTATCTGCCCATGCTCTATACCAATATCATGACCCAGACCCAGAACCTGGTGGAGGACAAATCAGCCGACGAACTGCACAAGATCTTAAAGATGAGGGCCAGGCCCAAGGTCATTCTTGTCAGTAATTATGAGGAAGCGGTTTTCATGATCAACAAGTACAAGGATTTCCTTTTNNGTGGGCTCGGAGATGTGTATAAGAGACAGGATCCTAAAAATGAGAGCCAGGCCAAAGGTAATCCTGGTGAGTAATTATGAGGAAGCGGTATTTATGATTAACAAGTACAAGGATTTCCTTTTAAGTGTCGTATCGGATGTCAAGTTTCAAAGGAATGGTGTGGAGGATGAAAATGCAGGGGTTGAAATACTTCGGTACGTCAACTCGACCTTGCGCTTCCCGATCCCCATTCTGCTCCAGAGCCACGATGTCAACAATGCACAGCGGGCCCATGAAGTGGGTGCCGATTTCATCAACAAGAACTCTGAAAGCCTGTCGGTTGACATCCACAATTACATCTACAAACGACTTGGCTTCGGAAACTTTGTCTTTAAAGATACACAGGGGAACCCGATCATGATAGCCCACAATATGGCAGAGTTTCAGGAAATGTTCAGGATTATTCCTGAAGATGCTTTGGCTTACCATGGCCGCCGAAACTCCTTCTCCACATGGCTCATGGCCAGGGGAGAAATCAACATCGCAGAACAATTGCTCCCCTATCGTTTCGAGGATTTTAAAAATTCAGAGGATTTACGCAAGTTTTGCATCGATGTATTTGAAAAGGTACGTATCCAGAAGCTTCGGGGAAGCATCATCGATTTCGACCCTACCCTGGTAACCGGCAAGCGTTTTGTTATGCGGCTCGGGAATGGTTCTCTGGGTGGGAAAGGCCGTGGAATGGCCTTTATGTGCAATTTCATCGAGAATATAGACTTTGCCAAGATCATCCCTGAAATAAACATTCGCATTCCTGCTACCGCTGTACTGGGGGCAATGGAATTCGATAAATTTCTTGAAACCAATGATCTTTTCGATGAAATTTATTCCACCAATGACTACGAACGGATTAAAAACATTTTCCTTGAATCACAGTTCAGCGATGAGCTTCAGCAGCGCTTGCATATTTACCTTACGAAAATGGCAAAACCCTTGGCCATACGCTCTTCCGGATTGTTTGAAGATTCATTGACCCAACCTTTTTCAGGAGTATATGCAACGTACCTGATTCCCAACAACCATCCTGATATTGAGGTACGTTATCAGCAACTCGAAACGGCCATCAAGCTGGTGTATGCCAGTATTTTTACCGAATCAGCCATGTCCTATTTCGATGCAGTCAATTACAAGATCGAAGAGGAAAAGATGGCCGTTATCATTCAGGAAGTAGTGGGCCATCAATATGGGGATCATTACTACCCTTCCATCAGCGGAGTAGCCCAGTCGTACAACTTTTACCCCGTTTCCTACATGGAACCAGAAGATGGCTTTGCAGTGTCTGCTATTGGACTTGGAATGTATGTCGTTGGAGGAGAAAATGCCTATCGTTTCTGTCCAAAATATCCTGAAATTAATACTACCAGCATACAGGACCTGGTACGTGATTCGCAGAAGGAGTTTTATGCCATTGATATGGACCATTCCCAGTTCGACTTAAAGAATGGTGGGGAAACTGCGGCAATCCGTAAAATGAAAATCTCTTTTGCTGAAAAAGACGGCGTGTTACAACACTGTGCTTCGGTATACGATTACGAAAATGATTCCCTTAATCCAGGGATCGATAACCCGGGCTTGCGGGTCATTGACTTTGCCAACATCCTAAAATACAAACATATCCCATTGGCCCAAACGCTAACTTTATTGCTTCGTCTATTTAGGGAGGCCATGGGTTCGCCAGTCGAAATTGAATATGCAGTAGATCTGGAAAAAGGACACAACCAGCATCCTACTTTCTACCTGTTGCAAATAAAGCCCTTGATCAGGAGAGATGAACAGCAAATTGCGAACATTGGAGAAATTGAACCCGAAAAAACACTCATGTATGCCCAACGTGGAATGGGTAATGGAGTTATAAACGGTATCCGGGATGTCATCTTTGTCAATCCTGAACGTTTTGATAAGATGAAGACCCGTCAGATTGCAGACGAGATCAATCAATTTAACCGCAAGATGGATTTCCTCAACAAGGAATATATCCTCATTGGCCCCGGCAGATGGGGTACGCGTGATCCCTTTACCGGAATCCCCGTTCTATGGTCCAACATTTCCAAGGCCCGTATTATTGTTGAAATTGGATTGAATGATTTTCCTGTTGACGGTTCCCTTGGCTCACACTTCTTTCACAATGTCACCTCGATGAACGTAGGTTATTTTACCATCCCTCACAATTCAAAGGAAGCAACCATCAACATGGATGTTTTATCCAAAATGCCTGTTGTTGAAGAAGGGAATTTCATCAAGCACGTTACCTTCAACCATGACCTCAACATTGTTATGGATGGCAAAAACCGTCAGGCACTCATTTCATTTGAAGAAACGATTAAAGAAATTCCTCCTTTGAGTAAAACCAAATACTAAGTTTAATCATTATTTTTGTAGAAAATAAGACTGTTATGAATATAGAAACCAGAAAAATAAATCTTATCAACTGGATATCTACCCTACAAGAAGATAGTATCCTGAAGAGAGTGGAAATGATACAAAAGGAAAAAGCCGATTGGTGGGATACAACAAGCAATAAAGACAAAAATGCCATCAATGAAGGCTTAGAACAGCTTGACAGAGGTGAACATATAACTCACTCCCAGGCCAGATCTAAAATAAAAGAACGGTTCAATTTTAAATAATGTCATATCCAATTCGATACTCAAGCAAGGCATAAATTCTTTTTCCCATACCAACCTATTGACTAACTTCAAGTCCTTTGATAACTTGTATTTCCAATAAGTCCCGTTGAAGCTTAATCGGATAATTCAAATCTGTTCTACGTTTAATTTCTTCATTTGTCAGCCCGAGGGTGGAGTGTCATTCTTTTTCATGAAAAACTGGCTTATTATTTATAAATTGCTTATAACGTTTTGGGCTATGAAACGGGGTGTATTCATTTGCACTTGCTTATCTGCCGATACAATGTTGCAAAATACCAGTCCTGTATCCACAGTTGCTGCGCCCCGCCTGTTTTATGAGCGTGTGTTAGGCTCCGTACTTTTTATATTATTTCAAGTTTTACCTTTCCATCAAGAAACATAATCATTTCTTCTAACTTTCCCTGCCTTTGTATTTCAAAAATCCTTATATCATGAAATTTGTTTTCCAATTTAATTTTAAGAATTTTTGACCTTTTAAACGATTGGATTAAACAATAAATTGCAAAACAAAGAATAAATAAGGGCATTATTAGAATCTTAATAAACCCAATTCCAAAATGACCTACAGAACTAAAATTGTCAAAAATTGGAAATTCAAACATCAAAAGCTTTACAGCTAAAATAATTAAACTAACCCCAACAAGAAGAATAATAAACCTATTCTTTAAAAGATAACCATCAGATATTTCAATACCTCTAATAATTGAAAAATCTAAATGTTCTATTGGAAAACTATTCCGTAACAAATCAATGCCATTTTCATCAATCTTTATATAATCATTGTAAAAGTAGTCCATATTTTTCATTTATTATCTCGAAAATATTTCCAGTATGTTGCCCAACATCTGTATATACGCCACTCTATGGAGGTTATTTCCATTGTATCACTTACTCTCTTCAGAATAAATTATTGTATCAAAGCTATCTTTTAAAATCTTCATTTCAAAGCTTTTTTACAAAATATTCAATTGATCCAACGGGCTTTTTATCTGGCTAAAACCTTTGGTATTTAAATAGGTACATTCCTCTGTAGTTTTACTTTTTTCATGGCATGGCAAATTCTGTATAACCTTCAAATCTATCCCATTTTCCAATAAATAGATGGCAAAACCAGGACGCAAAGTATGGAGGATACCAAAATCCTTTAAATGTTACTATAGATGCCTTCTCCCTACTTCTCCGTCCTATTTTCTGATACCTT
>DMFR01000463.1:4729-8223 GCA_003450125.1 Prolixibacteraceae bacterium
AAGGTATCAGAAAATAGGACGGAAATAGCAGCCTTGGTATACCAAGGAACAGATTATACAGAAAAGAAATTACAACTTATTTACTATAAATGATCCAAATAGCGCAAGGCCTTACATGGATATTCAAAGGCTTAAACATAAAAAAAACAGCCAATATCCATTCTCAGGAATATTGGCTGTTTCAATTATAACCCAGTATATTCTGGATATTATAACTTAAACTTTAACTTCTTAAACCATCTTTGCTTTCAGGTTCATCAATTCCAGTTTAAGGTTTTCAAGATCCTGCATCATGTTATTTTTAGAGGTCGAATCTTCCATTTGGGTTTTATATTTCTGGAAAAGTTCCTTATAATATTCAACACCTTTAAACAGGTTATCCTGGAAAGTATCGAAGTATTTTTTTTGCTTATCAGTAAAAGGTTTTACGGTTTCTTCCAACTTGGTGCCCAAATATTCAATGTACATGTTTAATTCTTTCACAAACAAGTTGGGCCGATCGGTACGCTCCATGACATTGGTGCGGCCATAGATATGATCTACCATCTTTTTAAGCGAATAAATGCTTGAAAAATAAGCGAGGTTTGGTCCGGGACAAATGCTTACGGCAGTACCTTCCATCTTGGTATCCAATTCATTTGCCATCAAGGTTGAGGCAGTCAAGCCATTACACAAACAAGCTTTGTCGGTAATCTTACCAAGCTGTCTTTCATATTCCATCTGATTCAGGTTCTGTTCTTTTAGTTCCTGAATCTTATTTCGTTGGTATTCAAAAGAAGCCGTGCAGATGCTTTCGTTATCTTCAACTGGTAGCAGTGCAAGGTATTTTTTGGTACATGGAAAGCCATATTTACCCAATTTGTTTTGGGCTTCCTTTTTAAGATCCATTCCGGTTCCGCGTACATTGTTGAAAATAACACCCAGAGGTGAAACTTCACTCATGTACAAATCTTCCTCTTTGGCTTTACACAACACTTCAAGGGTCTGTTCATCAACCGTAGTGGCTTCGGGAACCAATAAAAACGGGGTACCCCACCCTATTGAATCCAGGTTGTAATATTCCAGTAAAAACTGGTGTTCAGCATTGGAACCGACACCTCCCTGGGCAGTAATCTTTACCAATAGAGGTTTTTCAGGAACAGGTTTTCCTTTTTCGGCAAGAGCTTTTACATAGATATCATGAACAGCTTCAATTAACTGATCCTTGCTATTTCTGAACTCTTCAAGAACAGGCCCTAACAAGAACCCGTCGGTTGCAAAGGCATGACCTCCGCAATTCAATCCCGATTCAACACGGTATTCAGATACCCAGATTCCTTTTTTAGCCAGGAAACGTCCCTGGATAATGGCGGAACGGTAATCGCTCACTTTCAGGATAACCTTTTTCTTCAGTTCCATGGAAGCATTGGGATAGAAATCTTCAAATTCTTCCAGGTAACTGTATAAACGTGGATTCATTCCTGCAGAAAGAACCAGTGATGAACTTAAATCACTCAAAGCAAAACCACGAAGGGATGATTGAGCATCGCTGTAAATAGAGGGCAATTTTTCACCATCCTTATAGCCATCACGATCCAGCTTGGACATGATATTCACATCAATATCTCCGGCTACCAGGTTTTCATGCAGCCAGTCCGAGAGTTTCTGTTTCATCTGTCCGGTGTTGATCATCTGGTTGAATTTCAACTTCAGTTCAGAGACATCGGGCAGCATTTTAATGTATTTATCCAGTTCCTCTTCAGTATGAGAAAGCGAATTCTTTACATTCTCAAACTTCTTTATGACAATTTCCTGAACCGTATTCAGGTAAGCTGTAATACGTTTTGCCCTATGATCTTCTGTCTTAGGGGGAATGGGTTGAAAAGGCAAGTTGAATTTTTTGCAATAAAACTCTCTCATTTTTTCCATGGAGATATCATCTACCAAAGAAATAACAGAGGAAATGCCGTAATGTGCCACTTTAATCGGTGAATCGATGGAATATCCCAATCCCATAACAGGGATATGAAAGGTGTGTGGGTTATTATGAAAACTCATAAATTTCTATTCTTGATTAATAAAGGCTGTAAAAATAGTCTATTCCAATTAAATTAAGAAGAGATTAAATACTTATTCGAAACAAAAAAGGAATAAAACGCATCCTTATGGTCATCAGAATAGAATATTTCCACCCTGCACTCCTCTTTTTTAGTCGTTCTGATGGGAATTTAAGGAATCGTTTTATGGAAATCACTTAATTACAATTTATTAACCAAATTCACTGATCCGTGCCAAGCGGGCGAGGTCCAACAGCTCAATATTCTTGCATTTCATCTCAATGAGTCCATCGTCCTTAAATTCTTTCATCATCCGAATGACACTTTCAGTGGACATGCCCGTTAAATCTCCCAAGTCAGCTCGTGAGAGCGGTAATTCAAAGGATGTACTATTGAAAATGCGGTGAGAAAAACACAAAAGGATATCAGCCAGCCGGCCATGCAATTGCTTCTGCGTGAGTGAGAAAAAACGACCATAAAACTGAGAAGTATCTTCATTTAAAAGGTTAATGATACGATAGGAGAATTCGGGATTCTGTTTCAACAGTTGTCTGAAAATCTGAATATCAATCATTCGAACCCTCGAATCGGTATAGGTAGCCACCGAGTAAGGCAGCTTATTGTTTTCATTAAAAATGGAAGATATACCCAGTAAATTGTTTTTAGTATATAAGGTAAGGATGAGGTTTTTATTCTTCTCTTCCAGGTAAACCTTCACCAGACCTTCTTCCAGGAAGTAAATGTGGGAAGCAAAAGCGCCACGTTTACAAACAGTCTCTCCCTTTTTAAAGTCGATGCTGACCGAATGCTCATTGATCAGCGATCGTTCATCTTCGGTCAGCAATTCATACCAGCTTTGTTCAAATTCAAAAATGGAGCAATGACTGATTCCTTTTGATTCATTGGGTTGATTCATACCGTATTGAAAAAATTAATGGCTCACAAAAATAACTGTTTCAGATCAGTTAATTCCTGACCGAAATTAGCTTTTATTCAAGGAACTATCAAGGGGTGAAGTTATATTTTAAAGAGATGGGGCAAGAGGGTTGAATTCAGGAATTTAAAGGTTTCGCAAAAGGGAATATATAGAAGTGCTGACAACTATAGAAGGCTACAAATCGAAAGATGAAATGATCTCAGTTATAGTCTAATCCAAAAAAGCCAATCGATCTATATTGCAATTCCAGTGAGAAGGAAACTGTTTTAGATATTGAAAAGGAAGTTGACAAATTTCGGAGTTTTGGAAAATAAGTGCACTCTTATAACATCCGGACTATAGCTCCTGAAAAATAAAATTGTTAAATATGTTAGTATTGCCATAATTAAGAAAGTGAAAAGCCCTGGATTTTGTCCTGGATATTTTTGTAACGGGAGGTTTGGTAATTAAGAATGATTTTTCTATTTGATTTATTATGATTTTTTAATGAATTATATATCTTTGGAATAAAAACTAAATAC
>DMFR01000464.1:0-779 GCA_003450125.1 Prolixibacteraceae bacterium
GGATTCGTAGGATTTGTAGGAAAGGGGTGAAAAAAATCAGGATGAGTAAATGAGAATTTTTTTGAAATTATTATTCTTTTTTGATTGACACTATTTTAACCGAACTGGTGCCTATGGATCAGAAAAGAGAGAGTTGATTGTCATCCTTTTTATTAAGCGCTAAAAAACATTTTCTGCATAGAAGTTTATCCAAGTTTTCACCTTTCTTTCGTGCAAATATACCACGCTCCAATTTTCCACAATTATCACATGGATATTTGTTTTCCAATCGTTGTGGATTTTCCGGATCAACTGCAGTGTGTTCTTTATCATGGCAAGGTCTGCAAATTAACGTGATTACTTTATTTTCTATTAACTCTTTTGCAGGTGTTTTATATAATTCGTTTTTATAATGGTAATGGATATGATGAATATCCCACTTTGTTGTGAGTCTATGAATTGGTTTAAAACAAAATTGACATATTCCATTAAAATAGTTGAACACATAATCCCGGTTATCTATGTGCCATTGGCGTCGGATTTGTTTTCCTTTTCCCATTTGTTTAACGAATGCTTATTCTTTATGACTACTTTTTGTTATCAATCAATTGCCACAAACCGTTTCTATCTCCACCAACTCTCTTTATTATCTGCTTATCTTTTAATGTTTTGATATGTTTGTCAATTGATGTATGGCTAATTCCAATTTGCTCTGCCATACTTTTTTTAGAAATCTTCGGATTGTTCTTAATCAATTCAACTATTCTAAGCTGACTTTCTACCAACCCATCTACCAACCC
>DMFR01000464.1:904-1682 GCA_003450125.1 Prolixibacteraceae bacterium
CTACCAACCCATCTACCAACCCACTCTCAGTTAATTTGGTAATGAATATTGTAACTTCAACACCACCGTTCATTTCTCGAATTTCCGGTTCAGGTAATCCTGCCTCTTTACACGAATTGATGATTTTAAGGGTACCGCGCCCCCAAGTGTCAATATAACCGGCAAAAAAGCAGGCGTTTGCAATCAGAGGGTTACGTGGACGGGAATTGTGATCCGATTTCAAATCTTCAAGACTTAAACCGAATGGTAATCCCCCTTCATTCCAAATGGAAAGCTGGTTGTCGAACACCCGCATTTGAATGGTTGCTCCCATGTAAGTGCGATGAACCAAGGCATTTAACAGCATTTCACGCAGCGCCTCAATGGGATACTGGTCTTTTTCTACCCGCTGAAAACCTTCAAAAGCTACGGGGCGTGTCAGAAATTTATAATTTAACTGAACCTGAACTTCATGCAGCATCTGAACCAGATTACCTTCTACCACTTCATGAAATCTCAAATCCGAACCATCTTTGCCAAACCGACCTATTTTTACTTGAATATTTGGATAAAAGCGCATGGGGTCTTTGCCAAATAAAATAATAGCAGCACGTTTTAGCTTAGTGCCCTCAGTAAGTTTTAGCTTTTCCAATATCTGAAAAGTAGATAAACCCATTGTTTCGGGCATTCTGCCTTTTTCATGGCTGTCGGCTATAAACTTTGCAATACTTACTTCATCAATGTCTGTAATGGTTGCCCCTTCTTCTACAACGTCATCCCATGTTTTGCCTGCTTTTTT
>DMFR01000464.1:1865-2557 GCA_003450125.1 Prolixibacteraceae bacterium
ACGGTAATAATACCTGCCACGCAACGAAACTGCCACCGAATAAGGATTGACTTTAATCGAGATGTATTTTTTCCCTTCTTCGTCATGCAACTGCACATCGCAGATAATCCCCATGGCGTTACGGATTTTATTGGGGATATCTTCCAACAACCGGACGTAATCGCTTAAGTGCACAACATTTCCTTCATCGTCCCGCCCAATGTATATAACGCCGCCAATGGCATTGGCAAAACCACAAACCCACTTCAGGTAATCATCGTGCCAGCTTTGCTTGTATTCTATGTTTTGTTGTTCGGGCATCGTCTTTCCAATTTTTCTTCGATAAATTTCAAATATACAAAACTAATATCTTTTTTGCATGAATAATTAAATTCCATGCTGATCCAGCCCTATACGATATTCCATTTTTCGTTGGTAATCAGTGTTTTGCCAACTACTGCCAGCATGTATGCCTCTACTCATGCCCTGGAAATCCAACATGTTACCTTGGACAAGGACATTTCAAATGCCTTGGATGATTTGAAAAAGAACAAGTTGAAGCTTGCTAGCTCTGACACCCTCATCCGTCAGGCCACCATGGCCCTCAAACTGGGCAATGACCGCTACAAATTGGGTGTGATTACTACCCTTGAATTGCTCACCGCACAGACCAATTATCAGGATGCTCTTTTGGCCAGGCTGCAATACGAGTA
>DMFR01000464.1:2784-3931 GCA_003450125.1 Prolixibacteraceae bacterium
CGAAATAGGACGTAGGATTCGTAGGATTTGTAGGAAATGGGTGAAAAAAGTATTGTCCTGAAACAGGTTTACAGAGAGCGTAAACTAAAATCAGGACGAGTGAGACCTTAAAAAAATGTAAATTCAATGAAATCATCCCATTCAATACATTCCGTAAATACTCACCCCACCTCCAAAATATTGATGCTTCAGATGTTCATAAACCAGATTAGTTTTCAAGTCGACATCTACGGATTGATAGGTCGGATAAGGTAATTTTTCATAGAGCGAATTACTAACTGTGTTGAAAACCGCCGCCGCAGTGATCGACTTATCCGCCCACTGTTCCACTTTTAGTTTTTCTTTCTTCAACTCTTTGAGAAGGTCTATCGCAATTATTTTAACCCGATTTTTATCGGTTTCAGTTAATTTTATTCCCTGACGCAATAAGTCGAACATCGCCTTTTGCTCTTCAGTCAGTCCTTCGCGTCCGGACTCCGCTTCTTCGGCTGATAAGGAGTTAACAAAATCAATTAATCGCTTAAAAGTTTCTTCGATGGTAACCGAATCTTTGCCCCGGTTATATTCATCAATGATTTCCTGAAACCGGATATAATAGTCAACACGCAAAGGATTCTTCTCAACCATTTGTTTCAGTTGCCTTTCAATCTTTTCTTTTAACGATTGCACCACACTATTTTTATTCTCTGTCTTCAGAAAATACTTTTCCAGCAATTCAAAATTCAAACCGCTTAGGTCAATGAGCTTTCCGGTATCTTTTGTCGGTTCAGCCACCAAATTTTCAATAGACTCATCAATCACATCCTGAATCTTTTTCATGATCTCTGAAACATCTGCACTTTCAACATTGCCCTCTATAGCGGTGTAAATGACGTCAATGGCATTTTTACGTTGAGCATATTGATTCAAGACTTTATCGGGCTGCAATGCTTTGTACTTCTTGAAAACTTCACGTGCCAGTATCTGAAACTTACGTTTGGTTTCATCGTTGGTATAGACTGCATTCATACCTTTTTCCATGGCTGCCAATTTCTCCAATCCGTTGGCTTTAATCAACTCAGTCAAATCATAATTGACTTCATCCTTTAAAAACGCTTCGGTACTTTCAATGGCTTCTTCCAAAAGTCTGATCAATTCAGATTTAGGC
>DMFR01000464.1:4075-6267 GCA_003450125.1 Prolixibacteraceae bacterium
TGATCAATTCAGATTTAGGCTTTACCGGAGCTTCTGGTTTCTCAGCTCCACCCGTTCCACCGTTCTCGCCGCCTGTTCCATAAATGGCCAAAGCATCCAACAAGGCAGTGTAGGTTTCAATGTAATCAACAATTAAACCATTGTTCTTCCCTTCGTTGATCCTGTTTGCCCTTGCAATGGCCTGCATGAGCGTATGTGACTTTAATGGTTTGTCAATATACATGGTCGAAAGCGAAGGAACATCAAAACCGGTAATCCACATGGCGCATACAATCACAAAACGGAAAGGATCATTTTCTTCCTTAAACCGAGTTTCAAGGTCTTGCGTGTTCATCTTCTCCCTGTGGGGTTCGATGTCTAAATCCCATTTCTGAAATTTCAGTATTTCGTTTTGCTCCGGACTTACCACTACACAGATTTCCGTCTCCTTGATCCATTGTAATTCGCGGCTCTTTTCCAGCAATTCCTGATCACCATACTTCCCCTTGGAGATTTCTTTTTCCAGTTGCAGAATGTATTGATTCCAATGTGTAGTGATCAGATCGTACATTTTTACGGCAGTCAATTTATCCAGGGCGATATACATTGCTTTTCCCTTGTACCCTCGGTTGCAAAAATGCCAGACGACATCTTTGGCAATGGCATCCAATCTTTTTCTTGCCGTGAGTATCGGGTATTCCCGTGAAAAGAGTTGTTCCAATCGGCTGCGTTGGTCACTTTCCAAATCTTCTGTTTCAGCATCAATGATAGCCCTGATCTGTTCATTGATCTTCGGATTTTTCAATCCCAGGTATTCACCCCTGTTCTCATAATAGAGCGGAACGGTGGCGCCATCATCAACACTTCGTTTAAAATCATAGCGTGAAACATAGTCCCCGAAAATCCGTTTGGTCAGTTCATCATCTTTAAACAAAGGGGTTCCTGTAAAACCAATAAAGGAGGCATTGGGTAAGGAATTCCTTAAATTCATCGCCAGTTGACCTCCCTGCGTCCTGTGGGCCTCGTCTGAGATAACTATAATATTATCCCGAAGGGTGATTTCTTCTTCAAAATTGAACTTGTGGATGAGTGAAAACAGATACCGATGTTCTGAACTCAACAATGATTTCAGATGTTTTCCGCTTCCTGCCTTCAATGAATCTTTAGCTCCTGACTTTACCTGCGGAACCGCACCGACTCCGCAAAAGGTGCCGTAAATCTGGGTATCCAATTCATTGCGGTCGGTGACCACCAGGAAAGTATAACTACCTGTCATTGTACGGTGAATCTTCTGGCAGAAGAAAACCATCGAATAAGATTTCCCGCTACCTTGAGTATGCCAGAATACACCCAGTTTTTGTTTTTCTTCAATAGTAATCTTCCCCATTTTATAGAGTTGATCTTTCAGCTTGATGTTTTCTATGGCTTTGTTGACACCAATGAACTGATGGTTTCGCGCGATAAGTTTTATTACTTTGCCCAATGAATTGTCAAACAGGATGAAGTTCTCAAAAAGGTCTAAAAAGCGGCCCTTTTCACATACCCCAACTATAATTCGGTCTAAGGCTACAACTCCATCTTCATCCTCAGTAATCCGTTTCCATTCATGAAAATGTTGGTATTTACCCGTAAGGCTGCCAATCCTGCTTTCAATGCCATTACTTAAAACCACAAATGCGTTGTAGTAAAACAGTTTCGGGATCACATCCTTGTAATCTGTAAAATTGTCGTTATACGCGTTTTCCAGTTTACGGTGTGCCGCTTTCAGTTCAATAAATAACAAGGGAATACCATTCACAAAACCAACGATATCCGGTCGGCGTTCCCGGTTACTTTTACCCTGAATCCACAATTGTCTAATCGCCAGGAAATCATTGTTCCCAGGCGTTTCAAAGTCAAAAACTTTCAGGGTTTTATTTTTTACCTGTTCTCCTTTCTCATTGATGAAATCAACAGGAATGCCGTCTTTTAGTAGCTGGTGTTTCTCGAAATTGATTTCCGACAACGACTTGGTACTGCTTTCTTCAATCAGTTTTTCGTAGGCATTTTTATAAGCCTGTTCCGGTAAATGGGGATTGAACTGTTTCAGTTTCTCAAGGAAGTTCCTTTTTAATACAACTTCTTTCTTGTTCAAACGACCCAATGTACTTCCTTCTCCAAAAGTTTCTTTGTTGTAGGCCAAAGCCGTATCCCAACCCAAACGATTGAAGAAC
>DMFR01000464.1:6305-7208 GCA_003450125.1 Prolixibacteraceae bacterium
GATTGAAGAACAAATCAATGGCTGTTTGCTCGATGAGCATATCTTCTGAGTATTCCCAAGCCATAATAGTAAAGTTATACCTGAATTTCAACAGGAATGGCGACTAAATTGCGAACAGTTGTATAAATATCAACCTCTTGTTCAGGCACCTCAAGGGAAACAATCAATGTATATCTTGTTTGTTTATTGAAACATCCCTGATTGTGACGTTCTCTCCACCATCCGATGATGGGATAAATGCCAATCATGTTGCAAACTGCAAGATCAGCTGCGTTG
Source organism: Prolixibacteraceae bacterium (assembly GCA_003450125.1). Lineage (GTDB taxonomy): Bacteria > Bacteroidota > Bacteroidia > Bacteroidales > Prolixibacteraceae > Aquipluma. The sequence continues at coordinate 6,582 of DMFR01000464.1, forward strand.
CCAACCCAAGTATCAGAATGCAATGAACCTTGTTTGCGATTATTAACCCCTATTTGCCATCTCTCACTTCCACTGGTTCCACCAATTAATTCGTCTACTTCTGTATTTGCAGCTTTGTTCAACCGACGAATAAAATCATGTTCTCTTTCATCGGTATTATTCAAATCAAATCTTAATCCATGAGAGGCATATCGATAGCGGTTTTTCCAACCAATCTCTCCCGGACCGGGCTCAATAAAAAATGAAAGTGTGATCCTAAGTTTTACCTGAACTGGACCCAGATTCATTAATTCTTCCCGTGGCCATGGCAAACGGTAAAGATGCATCTCATTGGTTTTATAGTCTGATTTCTCTTTAACGAAAGGTTGAAGTGTGTTTTGTGCAATGAGTGTCAAACTGTTTGAAGCACATTGCAATGCCTTCTTTAAATCAGGCACTCCATATCCGGCAATGCGCAATATTTGTGCAACATCTGATGTTTTTTTATTGCGATCTAAATTAAACTGCCTTAGCAGTTCATCAGGCCATTCGGCACTATGGACCATGAGGCCTCTTATGGTCTCCGGCCAAAAGTTTGGATAATAGAATTGGATGGTTGCAGCCATATTGGTGGCTTTTGCTGTGGCC